>NZ_JCALDG010000069.1:0-3765 GCF_059812735.1 Mycobacterium sp. NGS40 | reverse complement strand
GGCTTGATTTGGCCCCGGTCGTGTTGGGGGGTTTCGCGTTTCGTGCGTGGGCGAGTCGGTAGGAGGTGCTGCCGGTTTCGATGATCTGTCCGGCGAAGGTGAGCCGGTCGACGATGGCGGCGCAGAGTCGGGGGTCGGTGAAGGTCTTCGTCCAGGAGGAGAACGGCTCATTGGAGGCAATGGCGATCGCGGAGCGTTCTTCTCGTTCGGTGAGGACTTGGAAGAGCAGCTCGGCGCCGCGGCGGTCCAGTTGCAGGTATCCCAGTTCATCGACCAGGAGCAGATCGACGCGGCCGTAGCGGGTGATGAGTTTGGTCAGGTGTTTGTCATCGGCGGCTTCGACGAGTTCATTGACCAGCTTGCTGGCCAGGGTGTAGCGGACGGTGTAGCCGGCTTCGGCGGCCAGGGTGCCCAGGGCGATGAGTAGGTGACTTTTCCCGGTGCCGGAGTCACCGATCAAACACAAGGGGTATCCGGCTTTGACCCAGTCGCAGCTGGCCAGCTGGCCGATGATCGCGGGGTTGATGGCGGGGTTGGCCTCATAAAAGAAGTCCTCCAAGCGTTTAGGGCGGGGGAAGCCGGCGTCGCGGATACGCCGGTCCGCGCGGCGGCGGGTGCGGTCGTCGCATTCTGCAATCACCAACTCGGAGAGGAACTCGAGATAGGTCAGATGTTCACGTTGCGCGGGGGTGGCGGCGATCTCGCTGAACCGGTCACGGATGGTGGGCAGTCGCAGCATGCGGCAGCCCTGCTCAATGGCCGCGGTGGCGGCCTGCTCGGTGACTGCGCGTCGGGCGGTCATGAGGTCTCCCTGCCGAGCAGGATGTCGTATTTGTCCATGCAGGGCAGCGGCTGCGCGTGGGGGCACCCCGGCGCGGTGGGCGGCCAGGACCAGCACCTGCGCGCCGGGCTGAACCACATCGCCTGCAGGAAGCGTGGTTCGGCGCTCGGTGGCCTTGCGGGCCTCCAGGGCGACCACATCGGGGTTGACCGAGCCGACCGCCAGGGCGGCGGTGATCCCGGCGAGCCCGGTCGAGGTGACGGTGCAGCAACAGGACTTCCACTAGGGCACGGGTGCCCGCCGCGTCGCCGTGGGCCCTGCGGGCGGCGGCCCGGAATCGCTCGTGCCCGGCAGTGAACACCTTGGCCGCACGGGCCTGTGACAACGCGGTCGCCCCGGATAGCGCGCCGGGCTTGCGCAACAAGATCTCCAGATAGTGATCCAGATCAAGGACTTTGGCGCACTTGCCGATCGCCCGCTGATGGCGGGCCACCACCACAGTGCGGTCATGACGGTCACCGTCGAGGCCGACAGCTTCACCCGCAGCCGATGGCCGATGAAACGGGCCGGCACCGAGTACTGGTTGCACCGCACCATCACCTGCGCGTAGCGGTCCACCCGCGGGGTCAGGGTCAGCGTAGTGTCGAACGCCTCGCTGGGCAGCGACCGCAGCAGGGTCTGCTCCATCGCCCAGTCCTGGGCCACGCTGGTGGCCCGGTTGCCGATCCGGCGGGCGTCATCAGCGTCATCGGCGGCTTCCAGCAGGGCGTTGAGTTCATCGATGGAGTTCACCACCGGCATCGGCACGCAGTGGTTGCGGCGAAACCGCCCGCCCTCGTGTCCGGGCTGGCAGTACCAGGCCTCAAATCCGTAATGGGAGCGAAAGGCGATCCAGCGGTCGTTCTCCTGCCGCGAGCGCCCGAACAGCACCTGTTTGACCGCGCTGTTGAGGTTGTCGTAGCGGATCTTGTCCACCGGGACACCGCCGAGCCGTTCGAATGCATGAACGTGGCCCTCCAAAAACGCTTCCTGACCGGCGGTCACAGACACCCGATGCGCTGCCCGGCCCGAGTAGGACAACCTCAGTGTCAGGGTGAGGTTGCCGCTTGTTGCGGTGGTTGGATCCTGATCGCCTGGTGTTTGGCTCGTAGGCTCGTTGCCGCCTTCGGGTTGGCGTTCATGCGTTTTGTCGGCATCAGGTGTGAAGGACCGGCCGGCGTGACTTGATAGGAGCGTGGCATCGCCCCCACTGAGATGTGTCCGCCGACCGGCCCAACCGTCACCTCACAGTGAAGGAGGCAACCTCCATGGTTGTTGTTGGAGCCGATGTCCACAAGCGCACGCATACGTTTGTCGCCGTGGATCAGGTGGGCCGCAAAATCGGCGAGAAGGTCGTCGAGGCCACTACGGTAGGTCATCACCAGGCGATCCGATGGGCTCGCACTCAGTTCGGTGTCGAGCTGGTGTGGGCGATTGAGGATTGCCGACACTTGTCAGCGCGTTTAGAGCGCGATTTGTTGTCCGCCGATCAGAAGGTGGTACGAGTCCCGTCGAAGTTGATGGCCCAGACCCGGGCCTCGGCTCGTACGCGGGGCAAGTCTGATCCGATTGACGCGTTGGCCGTCGCGCGGGCCTACCTGCGTGAGCCCGATCTTCCGGTGGCTTCCCACGATGAACTGTCGCGGGAGTTGAAGCTGCTGGTGGATCGGCGTGAAGACCTTGTGGGGCAACGCACTTCGACGATCAACCGGTTGTTGTGGAGAGTGCACGAATTAGATCCTGGCCAGGCGCCGAAACCGGCGTCGCTGGATCTGGCCAAGCACCGCAGGATGCTCGGTGATTGGTTGGCCGCCCAGCCCGGTCTGGTGGCCGAGTTGGCCCGCGAGGAGTTGGCCGACATCACCCGACTCACCGAGGCCATCAATGCTTTGGCGAAACGGATCGGCGAGCGTGTCCGCGCGATCGCTCCGGCGTTGCTCGCCATGCCCGGCTGCGGCGAGCTCACCGCCGCCAAGATCATCGGCGAAACCGCCGGGGTCGCCCGCTTCAAAAGCGAAGCGGCGTTCGCCCGGCACACCGGCGTGGCGCCTATCCCGGTGTGGTCAGGCAACACCGTCGGCCGGGTCCGGATGACCCGCACCGGCAACCGCCAACTCAACGCCGCTCTGCACCGCATCGCGGTCACCCAGATCCGTCTCGACGGCCTGGGACAGGCCTACTACCGCAGCCGTCTGGCCGCTGGCGACTCCAGCACCGAGGCCCTGCGCTGCCTCAAACGCCGCCTCGCCAGAGTGGTCTTCCATCACCTCCACACCGACCACAACATCCGAACAAAGCCTTGCCAACCGGCAGCGGCTTGACATAGGAGAAACGCATGGTGAACAGCGCCGTTTTCGTCTTCACCCCAGCAAGAATCACCCACAGGTCGTGGAAGTCGACTTCGCCCTGAGCGGCCGGCTCGTAAGTCTGTGGGACGTACCCCAACTCCAACGGCCGGCCTGCTTCAGCCAGAATCTGCGGGCGCCGCTTGCGGACATGATCACGCACCGTCGAGTACGACAACGCCTGCGCGCCATGCTCATCGACCAACCTGGCCAAGACCCGCCGCGCGGTGTGGCGCTGCTTCTTAGGGGCGTCCAGATCGCTGCGCAACATCTCATCAATCGCCGCCTTGAACGGCTCCAACCGCGGCGCTGTCCGCGCCGCCGTCTTGCGCGGCGCCGGCACCGCCGACTCGAGCGCCTGGCGCACCGTGCGCCGATGCACCCCGTGCTTATCGGCCAACGCCCGGATCGACAACCCCTCGACCCGGTGATCACGCCGAATCGCCGCGAACTGCTCCACCTTCGACCTCGCCCTCCGCACGCCTCACACCTCCATGACCGGCAATCCGGACTATCCGGACACCGATCACGCTGGGGTGGGGCCAAATCAAGCCGTCGCAACCATCACGGCGTGTCGAACAAGTGGGGCCAAATCAGACC
>NZ_JCALDG010000068.1:0-4320 GCF_059812735.1 Mycobacterium sp. NGS40 | reverse complement strand
GGGGGGTGGGCATGCACAACGGAGTTGATATCCGGGCGCCGCCGCAGCAGCTCGGTGTGCAGAGGCAGCTCGTTGGGGACCGTGTAGCCGCTGTCGAGCTCGCCTTCGGCGGCGGGATTGCCGTCGAGGTCGACCAGCCGGATGTCGTTGGCTTCGGTGTGCGCGAGGCCACGCTCCTTGGGACCCCTGCAACGGACCAAGAGCTCGTTCTCCCCCGTTCGCGCACTGATGTGGCCGAGGATTCCGTCGGCGAGGCCGCGGCCGGCCAGGACCCGGCAGGCCATTGCGATGGCCTGCCGTTGCTCTTCGTGGACCACCGGCGGCTGACTTCCCCGCATCAGAGTGCCGCCGTCGGCCGGGGCTCGAGCAGGAGCTCGAGTTTGTCGCGCAGTTCCTGCACGCCGATCCCTGATCCCATGCCGCGGCGGCAGGCAAGCAGGGCCTTCGGCCAGTTCACGATCGCGGCACCGTACAGTTCCACTCCGTCGGTGGTGTAGAGCGCTGCGAACCGACCGTGCAGCTCAGGGTCTCCGATGAGGACATGGTCGGCGTTGCCTCCCACGCGACCGACGACCTGGATTTTCCAGTCGTGCTGGTCGCTCCAGACGTATTCAACCGGTGTGTACTCGCGGGGACTGTCCGGATGGGTGATGTTGTGGGCGACGCATGAGGCTTGCTCAACCGCGTTTGTCCAGTGCTCGATCCGGATGTCCGCACCGTGCTTCTGATGCCGCCAGCGCGCCACGTCGCCGACGCCATACACGTTCGGGGCGTCCACAGCCCTGCAGAACTCGTCCAGCACGACGCCGTTGTCCACCAGCAGTCCCGAGGAGGCCAGCCAGGCGTCGTTGGGAACCGCGCCGATCCCGATGAGAACGGTGGCGGCTTGTACTGTCTGGCCGTTGGTAAGCCTGACGCTGAAGGACCCGTGCTCGCCCTCAATGGCCTCGACTCCGGTGCCAAAGATCGTGGTGACGCCGTTGTTGCGGTGGAGTTCTCCAAACAGCTGTGCGATTTCGGCGTTGAAGATGCGGCTCATTGGTATGGGCATCGGGTCGATGACTGTCACTTCCAGACCGAGCGTACGTGCCGTCGCGGCTGCTTCGGCACCGATGAAACCGGCGCCGATCACTGCCAGTTCCCCGCCTTTGAGGAGGTCGGCGCGCAGTTTCCGGGCATCGTCCAGGGAACGGAGCACGTGGATCCCGGGCCGTTGGCCCCAGGGTGAGGGTCGGGCAGATGCGCCCGTGGCGATCACAAGGTTGTCGAAGTGTAGGGGTTCGTGGTCCTGGAGGTACAACAGGTTTCCGGCGACATCGATGCCTGTGGCGGCGTGCCCGAGCAGCAGCCGGATGCTGGCTTCCTCCGCCTGCTCGCGGGTAAGGAGGCGGATGGACGACTCCTCTGCTTTGCCGGAGAGGACGGATTTGGACAACGGCGGCTTGTCGTACGGGAGTTCCGTCTCAGCACCGACGAGGACGATGTCGCCTTCATACCCCTCCAGGCGCAGGGACTGGGCAGCACGCACGCCGCCGGTTGAGGAGCCGACGATAACTGTGGTCGTGTTCATCAGTCCTCCACTACTAGGGCGGACACCGGGCAGCTGCGGGCAGCCTCGGTGACACGGGAACGCTCGGCCTCGGGAACTTTGGTCCTGAGGAGAACAACGATTCCGTCGTCATCCAGATCAAAGTAGTCGGGTGCCCCAACGACGCAGTTGGCGTAGCCCTGGCAGGCTTGCAGATCTGCTTTTACGGTAGGCATTGTCAATCTCCTTGGCCTCTAGATGTTGTTTTTGTTCTGGGGCGGCTGCTCGTCCTCGGTGACAAGCGGCCCGAACGGATGCCCGATCATGGCCGAGAAGGTTGCCGGCGCCTGCCAGGTGAGGGCTTCCAGCTCCAGGGGGCACAGGGACACCCACTGGCCGGAGCGCGGGGACTTGATCATCAGCCGCGAGCCGTTCCGCGTCTCGACGCGGCTTACCTGGACTTCGGAGAATTCGTTGGCGATCACGATCGGAGCGCCGTTGACCCGTGCTTCCAGCCGGTCGCGCTCCTCCGCCGCTCGAATGGCGGCAAGGCGGTCCTCCTCTTCGCCTTCCCATTCGAGTTTCATAGGAATATGGCCAGATTCTGCATCCGGATGACCGCCTCGTCGACCATGATGGTGCGGCGGGCGAGCTGCCAGCCGGAGCCGGTGCGGCGCAGCAGATCCTCCCTGCCTGCCGACACGGTCGCGGCCTCGCGGACGTCGCCCCGGCTGCGGAACAGCAGGACCGCCGAATCCACGATGATCTCATCCGGGTTACCGGTACGGAACGTCCGGACGTTGGTGACGTAGTGGCGCAGCCGCGACGGAGGGTCTTCGGTCCAGGCGTGTTCCGTGGCGAAGCGCGCCGCCCTGCGGCTCAGCGAGTACTTGTTTTCATCCATGTGCGCCATCCCGGGAGACGTGCTGTAACCGGCCCCGAGGGCAGTGGTCACCCTCACCGGCATGAGATAGTGCACGTCGTCCGTGAGGCGGCTCAGCCACTCGTCGTACTCCTGTGCGTCGAGCAAATAGGATTCATCGACAAGCCACTTGTGGGCTTGCAGATGAAGTTCATCATTGAACGGCAGGGAGTCACCCGTCCTCTGAGTACGGGGGGCGTGCCCTCCCAGCACCGACTGCTCCGAGAGAGATTTGTTGCTGCGTTCGGTTACGGCTTCAATACCCACGGCTAGCCCTCCTTCGAAACGGTCATTGCCGGGGCGTGCCCGTTGTGCTCAGCGGGAGCCGGGAAAGAATCCGGGGTGTCAGACGGACAGTCCTGCACCGGATTGCTGCCGACGTGCACCTGGGCCGCTTTTTCCATCGGTCGTTCAAGATGGTTGGCCCATCGCAGGAGCAGTTCACGCTGGTTGTATTCGCTGTATCCGACGCGGGTCGAGCCGGGGCCGGAGTACTGCTCGGGGGTCAGGGGTTCGACGACGTTCTGTCCGTTTTCCAGCATGCCCATGCGGCTGTTCAGCAGCAGGCGCCGTGCCATCGGGCCGCCGGCGGTGCTGGTCAAGGAAACCCAGTTTTCCACGTCGTCCTGCTCGAACATGCCGCCGCTGCCAAAGCACATGAGATAGGCCTTGTAGGAAAGTGCCTTAAACTCTTCGGGCGCGTTCTTGTCGACGGCGAACCACGATACGATCTCGGTCTCGTCTTCACTGATTGGCTGCCACTGCCGGATGGAGATGAACGGGAGCACTTCATCGGAGTCTTCTTCGACCCGTGGCCAGTTGTGCACGAAGCTCATGTTCGGGAACACCGACGCCGCCGACACCATGAACCCGTCCTTGCCCACGACGTCGAGCTGCTCCTGGCTCCACTGCTCTTTCATGCGGGCGATCATCTCGTCCGGGTAGCCCACGTAGCGGAGGCGGTCCTCCAGGCTTCCTTCGGGAAGCTTGTAGGTAGTTCCGCCGCCGTTGCCGGCCCAATAGGTTGTCCCGTCCTTGCGCTTTTCCGCCTTTGGTTCGCGGAACAAACCAATTTCGACGACGGAGGTGTGGGTCTGGGGGGTGTGATACATGTCGCCGGCGAAGTTTTCGGCTCCGATTTTCCAGTTGGCCTTGACCCGCCACCGCTGCGGCCCGCGCAGTTCAATCCCGCCGGAGCTTTGCTTCGTGTAGTAGTCCATGTAGAACTTGAAGTCACCCAGGAAGTCCTCCAACGGCTCTGCGTCAGGATCCAGGCTGACGAAGATAAGGCCGTTGTAGATGCCCAGGGAAGGAGCAGGCAGCAACGTCTGCCCCTGCTTCTTGAAGCCCTCTTCGCCGCCGTATGCCTCTTTGTGGAAGGGCAGTCCGACTATGCGGCCGTCGTTACGGTAGGACCACCCGTGGTACGGGCAACGGAAGTGGGAAGCGTTTCCCATCTCCGTGCGGCAGACCTGCATGCCGCGGTGAAGGCACATGTTGAACAGTGCCCGGATTTCTCCATGTTCATCACGGGAAATGATGAATGAGTCTTCCAGGACGCGGCGCACCACGTAGTCGCCAGCTTCGGGCACCTCGGATTCGTGGGCGACGAAAAGCCAGCTGCGACCAAAGACCCGCTCCTTTTCAAGCTCGAAGATCTCTTTGTCGTTGTAAATGTGTGCAGGGATCATGCCCTGCCGTACATCCTGAATCACGCCGCTGTGGTCAGTCATTGATGGATCTCCTTGTCCGGGCCGGCAAGACGCCAGTCATCTCTGGTAATCAGAGATAGTTTCTTTTAGAAAGAGAATGACTTAAAGTGTGGCGTTCGTCAAGCCCCCGACGAGACTCATCTAAAGTGCTCGCGAAA
>NZ_JCALDG010000067.1:0-4424 GCF_059812735.1 Mycobacterium sp. NGS40 | reverse complement strand
GACGAGCGCGACAAAGCGCGCATGAGCCGAATCGGGCTCGCCCCCATGGCAACCGAGCAGGCACTGCGCCTGTTCGACACCGCGATGCTGGCCGAACGCCCGGTGCTGGTCGCCGCGCGCATCGATCCCGCCGCGTTGGCCGACAACGGCGCAACACTGCCCCCGCTGCTCAGTCAGCTCGTCGCCCGCCCCATCCGGCGTGTCATCGACGAGACCGACACCACCGCCGCCTCGACGACCAGCCTCGTCGCCCGCTTGCAGGGTCTGTCCGCTGAACAGCGGCACAGCGAACTGGTCGACCTGGTCAGCCGCAACGCCGCCACCGTGCTGGGCCGTCCCAATGCCGGAGACATCAACGCGGGCAGCGTCTTCCAGGACCTCGGGTTCGACTCGCTGACCGCTGTCGAACTGCGTAACCGGCTTAAAACAGCCACCGGACTGACCCTTTCGCCGACCCTGATCTTCGACTACCCGACACCGATCGTCCTGGCCGAACACCTCGACACCCGGCTGGTGGTTCCTCATGCTCCGGACTCCGCCGGGCAGCCCGACCTGATGGCCCGTCTCGCACGTTTCAATGACATCACCCGGGAGCTGCAAACGCTGCTGAACCAACCCGATTGGCAGCCAGAAGACAAGCCGCACTTGACCACCCGCATCCAGACGTTGCTGACCACCCTCAGCGCCCACCTGGATCCACACGACCAGCGGGAAGGCGACGACGAGGACATCCACACTGCCAGCGAGAGCGAACTGTTCGCGATCCTCGACGAAGAACTCGGATTGTAAGACGCCAAGGAGCGCCCGTGTCGGACACCGACAAACATCTTGATTACCTGAAGCGGCTGACCGCCGATCTGCGGCGCACCCGGCGCCGGGTGGCCGAACTGGAGGGCAAGCTGTCCGAGCCGGTTGCGGTGGTCGGGATGGCGTGCCGGTATCCGGGTGGAGTGGATTCGCCGGAAGCATTGTGGGACATGGTGGTTGAGGGCCGTGACGCCGTGTCGGATTTTCCTCCGGACCGGGGCTGGGACGTGGCGGGGTTGTACGATCCCGACCCCGATGCCCCCGGCAAGATGTACGTGCGGCAGGGATCATTTCTCGGCGACGCCGGCGATTTTGATGCCGGGTTCTTCGGTGTCGGCCCCAGCGAGGCGCTGGCAATGGATCCACAGCAGCGCTTGATGCTGGAGCTGTCGTGGGAAGCGCTGGAGCGCGCGGGAGTCGACCCGCTGGGGTTGCGGGGCTCGGCGACGGGCGTGTTCGCCGGCGTGATCCATGCCGGTTACGGCGGGCAGGTGGAAGGCGAGCTGGAGGGCTACGGGCTCACCGGCTCGACGCTGAGCGTGACCTCCGGCCGGGTGTCGTACGTGCTGGGCCTGGAAGGCCCGGCCGTATCGGTGGACACCGCGTGCTCGTCGTCGCTGGTGGCACTGCATCTGGCCGCGCAGTCGTTGCGATCGGGGGAATGCGACTTGGCCCTGGTCGGTGGCGTCACGGTCATGGCCACCCCCGCCGCCTTCGTCGAATTCAGCCGGCAGCGAGCCTTGGCCCCCGATGGCCGCTGCAAGGTGTACGCCGGGGCCGCCGACGGCACCGCCTGGTCGGAAGGCGCCGGTGTCCTGGTGGTGGAGCGGTTGGCGGATGCACGCCGCGCCGGGCACCCGGTGTTGGCGATCGTGCGGGGCACCGCCGTCAACCAGGATGGCGCGTCCAACGGGCTGACCGCCCCTAACGGGCCCTCCCAGCAGCGCGTCATCCGCACCGCGCTGGCCAGCGCGGGCCTGACCGCGGCCGACGTCGACGTGGTCGAGGGCCACGGCACCGGAACCGTGCTGGGCGATCCGATTGAGGCGCAAGCGTTGTTGGCGACCTATGGCCAGGATCGTCCGGCGGACCGTCCGCTGTGGCTGGGGTCGATCAAATCCAACATCGGTCACACCTCGGCCGCCGCCGGCGTCGCCGGGGTCATCAAGATGATCGAGGCGATCCAGCACGGGGTGTTGCCGCAAAGCTTGCACGTGGATGTGCCTTCGCCGCATGTGGATTGGTCGTCGGGCGCCGTGTCGTTGTTGACCGAGTCGCGCGCCTGGCCGAGTGGCGACGGGCCGCGGCGGGCCGGCGTGTCGTCGTTCGGGATCAGCGGGACGAACGCCCACGTGATCATCGAGCAGGCACCGGCTGCCGAAGCCGAAGACGTTGTCGCCGAACCGGATCCGCGCGAGACGGCGTGGGTGCTGTCGGCTCGCTCCGAGCAGGCCCTGGCCAATCAGGCCAAGCGGTTGCTCGCCCACGTGGCCGGGGACGCGAAGCTGAGCCCGGTGGACGTGGGGTGGTCCCTGGTGACGACACGCGCGGTGTTCGACCATCGGGCCGTGGTGGTCGGCGCGGACCGGGACCGCCTGATCGCCGGCCTGAGCGAGCTGGCCGCTGGTGACCCGGGTGCCCGCGTCACGGCAGGGCGGGTCCGCTCGGCGGGCAAGACCGTGTTCGTGTTTCCCGGCCAAGGCTCGCAGTGGCTGGGGATGGGCCAGCAGCTTTACGAGCGCTTTCCGGAGTTCGCCCGGGCGTTCGACGAGGCGGTCGCCGCACTGGATCCGCATCTGCGGTTGCCGCTGCGGCAGGTGATCTGGGGCGAGGACGCCGAGCTGCTGCAGAGCACTGAGTTCGCGCAGTCGGCGCTGTTCGCCGTCGAGGTGGCGGTCGCGGCGTTGCTGGGGCAGTGGGGCGTGCTGCCCGACGTGGTGACCGGCCATTCCGTCGGTGAGATCACCGCGGCCTACGTCGCGGGTGTGCTGTCGCTCGCGGATGCGGCGAAAGTGGTTGCGGGGCGCGGCCGGTTGATGGCGGCGTTGCCGGCCGGGGGCGCGATGGTCGCGGTTGCCGCCGGCGAAGCCGAAGTCTTGCCGTTGCTGAGCGCGGATGTGAATATCGCGGCGATCAACGGCCCTGACGCCGTGGTGATTTCGGGCCCCGAGGCCGCGGTCACCGCGGTGTCCGACGAACTCGCCGCGCGGGGCCGGCGGGTACATCGACTGGATGTCTCGCACGCTTTCCACTCCGCGCTGATGGAGCCGATGCTCGGGGAGTTCGCGCGGCTGGTTGCCGCAGTGACACCCGCACCGCCGCGAATCGGGTTGGTGTCCAACCTGACCGGCGAATTGGCCGGGCCAGGCTACGGGTCGCCGGAGTACTGGGTCGAGCATGTGCGCCGGCCGGTCCGGTTCGCCGACGGGGTGCGCACTGCCGAGTCGTTGGGCGCCCGGGCTTTCGTGGAGGTCGGTCCGGGTCGCGGTCTTACCGCTGCCGTCGAGCAGTCGTTGACCACCGAGCAGGCGACATCGGTGGTCACAGTGGCCAAGGACCGCCCCGAAGCGGAGTCGGCACTCCAGGCGCTCGGGCAATTGTTCACGATCGGCGTCCCGGTGGACTGGGCCGCGGCGGTGGGACACGGGCACCGCGTCGACCTACCCACGTACGGCTTTGTCCGGCAACGATTCTGGCTGCCCCTCGGGGCGGTGGGTTCGGGCAATGTGAGTAGCGTTGGGCTGGCCCGCGCCGCACATCCATTGCTGGGCGCGGTGGTGGAGCGGCCCGACTCCGGCGGCGTGGTACTGACGGGCTCGTTGTCGGTGAGCGGATCGCCCTGGCTGGCCGATCACGTCGTCGACGGTGTGGTGTTGTTCCCCGGCGCCGGGTTCGTGGAGCTGGCGCTGCGGGCCGGTGACGAGGTCGGCTGCTCGGTGGTCGACGAGCTGACCTTGTTGGCGCCGTTAGTGTTGCCGCCGGGCGGCACCGCGCGCGTTCAGGTCGTCGTGGACGCCGCGGGCGAGTCGGGTTCGCATGCCGTGTGGGTGTATTCGCGTGGTGCGGCGACGGATTCGGTCTGGGTGCTGCACGCCCAAGGTGCGTTGAGTGCGGCGGCGCCCGAACCCGCCGCGGACATGTCGGTGTGGCCGCCGGTCGGGGCGTCCGTCGTCGAGACCGGCGACGTGTACGAGGTGCTCGCGGCTCGGGGCTACGACTACGGGCCCGCGTTCCGGGGTCTGCGAACCCTGTGGCGGCGCGGCCAGGAGGTCTTTGCCGAAGTGAGTGCCGGCGAGGGTGTGACCATGGGCGGCTTCGGGATTCATCCCGTGGTGCTGGATGCTGCGTTGCACGCCTGGGGGATTGCCGAAGGTGGTGATTCCACCATGCTGCCGTTCTCCTGGCAAGGAGTCTGTTTGCATGCCGCCGGGGCCTCCCGGGTCCGGGTGCGCATAGCACCGGCCGGCGCCGGCGCGGTGTCGGTGGACCTGGCCGACGGAACGGGGCTGCCGGTTTTGTCGGTGCGGGAGCTGGTGGTTCGACCGATCTCGATCGGTGCGCTGTCGGCCGCCTTGGCCGCTGCTGCCGGCGGCGGTGGTGGTCTGTACGAACCCGCA
>NZ_JCALDG010000066.1:0-4515 GCF_059812735.1 Mycobacterium sp. NGS40 | reverse complement strand
AAGGTGCGGATGGGCCACCGCCAGCAGCTTATGGCTCAGCAGATAGGCATCCCCGATCTCCAGCACTGCTAGCCGCAAGGAATAGCCACTGGCGTCGTAGGACAGATAACCCAGGTATTCCAGGGTGAGGATGAATCGCCCCGCCGCGGTCCTGGCGATCCCGACGAACTCGGCAACATCCGAGACCGACAATGGCCTGTCCTGGCTGCTGATAGGCCTTCAGCACGGACAAAGCCCGGGCCAACGCCTCGACATGGCCCGGGTCGCTCTTCTTCAAAAGGGAGGCGGTCTCCGGGAGGCTTGGCCCTATCCGAAGCTATCTCATGGCGATGCGTTTAATGGCCCCCACTGGCGAGGATTACAGGCCAGACGGCGCTGGGCGGGCGGCTACCACTGCCACACCGGCAGATCTCGCCAGTTCTCTGCTGAACGGAATTAACATCTGGACAGCAGTTATGCGTTGTGCTTCACTTGCTGGATTACGGCGACCGTGCCGAGCTGCCGCATCTGGCCAGTCTGTTCGACATCGACAACAAGTGTGGCGGCGGCGTTGGCTTGCAGGAGGCAAACGCCTACCTTGAGCTGACCGCACCCGTGATGGCCCAAACATAAAGAGCTGAGGCTTCAGCCGTTTAGCAAACTATCGACAGATCCGAAAGACGAGGCCCTCCGATGATAAATGAAACGAGTACGGCTCCGAGACCAGGTGCGACCTCAAGGCTGCCCTTGCTGAACGGACACAGTATGCCGCGGATCGGCCTCGGAACATGGCCGATGCTGGACGCCGAATGCGAGCAAGCCGTCCGCTGTGCCGTGCAGACCGGCTACAGGCTGGTCGACACGGCCGTTCAATACCGCAACGAAGAAGCCGTGGGCCGCGGCATCAGAACCGCCGGCGTCCCGCGGGCGGAACTCTTTATTTCCAGCAAGTTCAACAAGGAGTCCCACAGCGTCGACGGCGTCCGTCGGGCGTACGACGAAAGCCTGCGGAAGCTTAGGGTCGACTATCTGGACATGTTCATGTGCCATTGGCCGGTGCCGGCGCTTGGCGCGTATGCGGAGGCATGGAAAGGCCTTGTAACCCTGTTAGAGGAAGGCGCCGTCAAGGCCATCGGCGTCTCCAACTTCAAGCCGGCCCACCTGAGGAAAATCATCGAAGCGACCGGAGTCGTTCCGGACGTCAACCAGATTCAGCTAAGTCCTGCTCTGGCGCGCACACAACCGCGTGCGGTCCACCGGGAGCTGGGAATCCTCACCCAATCCTGGAGCCCGATCGGCCGTGAATCCGGACTGCGTGCGAACCCCCTTGTGGTGGCCATCGCCGACCGTCTGAACAGGTCACCTGCCCAGGTCCTGCTGCGATGGCACATTCAGCAGGACCTGGTGCCCATCCCGCAGGCTTCGGACCCCGTCTGGTTGAGAGAGAACATCTCTGCGTTCGATTTCACCCTGACCGCCGACGACATGAACGATCTGGCCCGCCTGGATATGGGCGAAACTGCTGCGCGGGACTCAGATGCTGCGGAAAACGGTCACTGAATCCCGGCCAACGGACGCGGTCCGGCGGGGCCTCGGCCACTCGGCCGACTGGGGCCGTGGTGCCTCATGTCAAGATGCTCGCCAAATGATTCCTGCGTGCCTCATCTATTGTGCTCGCGAAAGTCTCATGCTGCGTGGGGTGCTTGGGAGTAGGTCTTGGCGGCGGCCAGCCGGATGAGTCGCTGCTGGATCTCGTTGATCCGGTTCGTCAGGCCGGCCAGGTCCAGACTGGCGTAGAGCTCGTCCAGGTAGTGACGTTGGGGTTCGAGCATGATCCCGGTGTCCTTGATCCGGTCTGCCGGGGTCCGCGGGTCGTCGTAGCTGCGCACTGACTTCCCCTTGCGGCTCAGGTGATATCCGGTGACTTTCTTGGTGGGCAGGAACAGGTTTTTGCGCAGGTTCACCAGCGGCCAGAGCTCGTTCAGGAGCCCCAATTCAGCATCGGTGTCGTAGCGGTAGTTGAACGCCGAGCGGCGGACGACGGCCTCGTTTTTCTGCTCCACGAACGGGTTGTCGTTGGAGTGGTGGGGCCGGGACCGGGTCATGCGGATGTTATGGGCATTGCACCAGGTAGTGACCGGATCGTTGAGGAATTCAGAGCCGTTGTCGCTATGGATGTGGTCGATGGGGTATGGGAATTCGTCCAGGATTTCATCCATCGCCTTGACCACCCATTTGGCGGCTTTGTTCTTGATCGCCCGGTTGCTGGTCCAGCCGGTGTACACGTCCGTGGCGGTCAGTGTGAATGCGTACTGGCCTTTGGCATTGTTGCCGCAATGCGCGACCGTATCGATGGCAACCAGGCCAGGCTGCCAGTCAATATCCGGGATGCGGGACATGATCGGGATCGACTCGGTGTACTGGTTCCGCCGCGACCTGGTCGTGGACTTCCCGTCCGGATACATCGAGAGCTTGAACGGTGCCAGCAGCCGGTCGATCGTTGCCGCGCTCATCGCCAGCAACTGGTCATGCACTGCGGGGCTGTAACGGGCCCGCACCCTCCCGAAAGCGCCAGCGCGGATATGGGCGTCCATGTTGGCCAGTGTGGTGCCCATGACCGCGGCCAGGTACTTCCCGCAGGGCTGCCCAGCCACGACCCAGACCTGCTGGAGCACCTTCACCGTGTCATAGCCATACGTCGGCGGTCTCGGCTTGCGCACCTCCATACGGGCCGGGCCCCGCCGCTTGAAGGCCCTGCCCAGCTGCCGCCGGGCATTCGCCCTCGACCAGCCCACCTCCGCCACCAACCGGTCCAGGATCTCGCCCTTGGCCTTCTTCGACGCCGCCACATACGCGCCGGCTTCCTTCTTAGTGATTTCCCTGCGCGCAGACAACGTCAACCCATACATCCCTCCAGCACACCAAAGCACCCGACCATGCACCAGAGATTTCGCGAGCATTTCCCAAATGAGCGTGCCAGCGCCGCTGCGCGCCGTGGGTGTCGAAAGTCCCTCTTGACGCACCTTGCCTCTGGTGAATCGGATGGCTCAGCGGGATGATGGTGGTGTCTGCCGTGTCCGACGCCGGTCGTTCCTTGGTGCTGTTGTTTGGCCCGTAAATGAGCGTGGTGCGGAGGGTTCCACGGGAACCGTGGATTGTTGCTGTGAGCACGAGTATTAGAGTCCTGATTTAATTCCACCCTCTACATGGCAGGCATCACCACCCATTGAAACAAGCAGGTTAGGAGGTGTCCCGTGGACTTGGTTCATGAACGTGCCGCGGGCATTGATATTTCCAAGGGTGACGCGAAGGTCGCCATCCGGTCCCCGGGCAAGCGTGCCGGGACTTTTTCCACCGAGGTCACCACCTGGGGTTCCACCACCAATCAGATCCTCGCCCTGCGGGACATGCTGGTCGCCGCGAAGGTCACCACGGTGGTCATGGAGGCAACCAGTGATTACTGGAAGCCGTTCTACTACCTGATGGAGGACCTCCTGCCAGTGATGCTCGTCAATGCGAAGGCGGCCCGCAACATTCCCGGGCGAAAAACTGACGTGTCCGACGCTTCCTGGTTAGCTCAGCTCGGTGCGCACGGGCTGCTGCGCCCTTGTTTTGTCCCGCCTCAACCGATCCGCGTACTTCGGGATTTGACCCGGGCACGAACCATCGCCACCCAGGACCGGACCCGGGAAGTCCAACGACTGGAGAAATTTCTGGAGTCTACCGGCCTTAAGCTCTCGGACCATGTTTCGGACCTGATGGGTGTCTCCTCCCGGGCCATGCTCAAGGCACTTATCAAGGGTGAGCGGGATCCGCAGGTGTTGGCTGACCTGGCTCGGGGGCGCATGCGCGTGCGGGTTCCCGAGCTCGTAGAGGCGCTGACCGGACGCTTCGAGGTGCACCATGCTTATCTTTGCAACATGCATCTGGAACGCATCGATTCCATCACTCGGTGCGTCGAGGAACTCACCACCCGCATCAACGAGGCGATGGAACCCTTTCAAACGGCACGGGAATTTCTAGCTACCATTCCCGGGGTCTCCACCCTCGTGGCCGATGTCATCATCGCCGAAACCGGGGCAGACATGAGCTCCTTCCAGAGCCCGGGCCGACTCGCATCCTGGGCGGGCCTAAGCCCAGGATCCAACGAGTCTGCCGGCCGGGCAAAGTCCACCAGGACCCGACCTGGGAACCGCTATCTCAAGGGCGCTCTGGGCGTCGCGGCCTTGTCGATTTCCAGAAACCCCAAGAACAGCTACCTCGGGGCACGCTATAAGAGACTCATTGTGCGCCGCGGCAAGATGAAAGCCATCGTCGCCACCCAACACTCCATCCTCACCGCCGTCTGGCACATGCTCGCGGACGGCGAGTGCTACCACGACCCAGGATCCGACTTCTTTACCAAAAAGGACCCCACCCGCACCAAGAACAACGCCATCCGCCGCCTCCAAGAACTCGGCTACAACGTCACCTTAAGTAACCAGGAGGCAGCCTGACCCACCTTACTTTCGTATTAGGCACGCACCCCATTTCGCG
>NZ_JCALDG010000065.1:0-4601 GCF_059812735.1 Mycobacterium sp. NGS40 | reverse complement strand
CCGTCAAACCGGAGCCAAATCACGTTGACATTGCGATGTTCGAGGTTCAACCTGGGTCCGCACACCGGTAAACGCACCACACGCCCTGCGACCAGCCATCGCGCGTCATTCCGGTCGAGGAGGTGCGATCGGCGCAGCGGTCACTGGACCATCGCCGTGACTTTGTGCTGGCGTTGCCCAGCTTTTCAGCTGGGTACCAGACGTTGTTCCTCTGCACGTTTGCTCAACGTCACGACGTTGAGATGCCGGAGCAGGATCCTGTGGGTGCCATCAGTGATTGCCCCGATCGTCGCCTCGCAGAGCAGCGCTTTGAGGTCTCCGAGGTAGCCGTGCGTGCGGTGGTAGAGCTCGGCCGCAAGCTTGGTGTGCAGCTCGTTCGGTCGACTTCGCGGCAGATGAGGCAGCAGCAGTCTCTCGAAATCGCGCACGATCACTTGCCAACCGATCCGATCGGCGTCGAGATCGTCGATCTCGTACGGCCCGAACCGATTCAGCCGGAGACGGGCCGCGATTTGTGGGTCATGCACTAGGTCTCGGGCTTCGAGATCGGCACCGATGAGAACAAGTGTGACGCCGATCTGGCCAAGGCGTGTATTGAGGTGCTTGATGTGGTCGAGCACGTCGCGTCCCGATTTCCAGTTCGTCTTGAGCAGGTGAACGTCATCGATAATGACGATCTGTGTTCGGTGTCTTCGAACCGCGTCCATCGCCGCCATCGATATGTCGCGTTTTGCTCCCTCGGCCGAAAGGTGGAAGAACCCCAGGATTGCTGCGTCGACGTCCTTAATCTGGGCAGCGGCGTCGAGGTCGATCCATACAACGGGATCCAGGTCGACTTCCCACCCCGGTTCGGGGCGGATGATCGGCCGCCCGTAGGGGTCCAGTTCGGCGTCAGCGATCCACGCTAAGTACTTCTCGCGCGCCCAACGCATCATCATCGTGCTCTTGCCGGCGTAGTTCGGTCCTGAGAGCGCGGGCAAGCTCTTCGCGCCCGGTGGAGTCAACTTGTTGATTCGAACAATGTGGTCGATAGCGTCGTAGATCGCCACCACGTCGCCGGTGGGCAGAAACAGGCTCTGTAGCCATTCGGTCAAATGGTCGATGTGGCCTGCCCGTTGCTGACGTGTCATTACCTTCCACTGCCGCACGGTGACCGGTTGGGGCTCTGCTGGTGGCTGCATCGTGCAGTAGTCGTGCCATAGCTGGGCATCCACGTTTAGGCACCTTCCGGAAGCTCGGGCCACAGGTCGTGCGCCGGCGATGGCCGCCGTGGGTGTGACCGCGGGGGCTGCACCTGGTCTTGATGCTGCTGCGCCTCGGCGTGATCGGCCTTGGCCTGCTCCACCCGCAACCGGGCAGCGATGAGCTTCTTGCGTAGTTTCGGTTTTGCAGGTGCCTCGGTGATCTGGGTGAGTTCGTCGAGGATCTGGCGCGTGGCGGAATTCCGATTCAAGACCAGGTTTCCGCCTCGGTGGCGTATCCGTCGCCGCGCGGCGTCGACGATCGCCGCTGTCATTGGCGCGACGGTGTGGTCAGAGCCGCGCCATTCAATGGGTTCGACTCGGTTCGTCGCGGGATCGCGAAACCAGATCCGCGAGAGATCTTGCGGATCGTAGAAGAAGGGTGCCGCGCGGTCTTCAGGTCGGAACTGCCCGACTGGCACCGAACGATAGGGCTCAAAGACTTTCAGCGAGTCGTACACCAGGTTCTTGAACTCCACACCGGCGTGGCTGATGGTCCCCCATCGAACCGGGAGGAACTGGTAGATCAGATCCGGATTTTGCGGCACATCGATTCGCCCAGTGAGTTCAGTCATCGCATCCCACATCTCGAGAGGGCACATCCTTGCCTCCTCTTCACCGGGCAGGATCAGGCCCTCATGCGCGCTGCGGTGGTAATCGAGTGCGACGAAACGACGTAAGTGATCCCGCAGCTGCGATGCGGTCAACAGGGGCTCATCGCTAACCAGTCTGCCGCGCTCAGAGGTGTTGCGGCCCTTGTATCCCGGGATCTGCTGCAACCCACGCTGAATGGTTTCGTGCCAACGTTCCACATGTGGGTTGTCGTTGGCCTTGCCGCCGCGATTGAGCATCAGATCGATTCCCAGGGTCGCTAGCAGCGCCCGGAAATGTTGAGAGACGAAGATTGATCCGTGGTCGCATCGGATGGCATCCGGTAGCACGGACGGAACGCCGTGCTCGCCCTGCAGAGTGCTGAAGTCCGGTGCCAGCAGGCGCTTGCCCACCCGTACGGCCACGCCGCGGAGGTCGAGCTGCCCAGGCAGGCCCGCCCACCTCCATTGACTGATGGACGTGCCCTCGACCAGCAATGAGAAGGGGCGGCAGATGTCGTAGAGCAGCAGCCCTGCCTCGATACCATTGGCGCTTCTGGGAACGACGCGTAGCGCGAGAACCACGCGGGTCGCGACATCGATGGCGGTGATGATTTCCACGCTGCATGCGCGGCCGGTCAGTGTGTCGTAGACGAGATTGTCGGCGCGGGTGACGTCGATGGCGACCACCTGGCCCGGGCGAATCGCCGGGTAGTGTTTTGCGCCTGAAACCTTGCGGAGCTTCCGGCTCTTTTGTGCACGCGTCGTTGCTCCTCGCTCCCGTTTGAGGGCAGCCAGGAACTGGCGGGTGATTCTCTGCGGTGCCTGGAAGTCCTCAATCCCGTTTTCCTTCAGTCGAACTCTGGTTCGGCGATCGACCTCCTGGTTGGAGATGGTCGATCGGTCCCCGTCCAAGGTGTCGACTATCTGGGTGGCCACCTGGCGGTATCGCTCGTCGATCAACTCCCAAGACTTGCTTTGGCGAGTACTTCGTGCGTCGATCAGCGCGAGCAGGCCACGCTCTTTGAACCCGCGTACCCAGCTTCTGATCGTGACCGGGCTGTAATGCGCTGTGCTGCAATCCTCGTCCTGGATTCGGCGGGGCGGTTTGCGATCGAGTTGCGCTCCAAGATTCAATTCCATGGCCATCGCAGTGCAGCGCTGGCTCTCCGAAGCCCCACTCGGACCGAACGGCGGTCTCGGCTCGCCAGGACGTGCCAGAGCGGGATGGCCGTCTCGGTAACCGGTCAAGATCTCTTGAACAATTCCCAACTTGAACAGCGCCGACTCGCGGGCTTCGTCGCTGAGGGCGTCCCACCGTGGGCGAAGCGGTTCGCAGAGGGCTGACACTTCGCCGTTGTCAAGGGTGCGGATTGAATCAATTTCCGCATAACCGGTTTTCGTTGTGTCGCCGGAGGCATGCTGCAAGATGACGCCGGCTGCTTCGACTTTGTCGATGACCGCGAACCCTCGATAAGTCAGTACGCGTGTTCCTTCGACAAGGCTGGTACGGCCGCTAGACATGGCTCATCTCCTTGCTCACTACAACGGGTGTGTGCAGCGTCCACGGCACGGTCATGTCGATGTCCAATGCGCCCGTCCACACCATGTGCCAGACCACCGTTTTGAGTTCGCCGGTCCCGTCATCTGCCGAAAGAAGCGAGCCCACCGTCGTGTCGCCACATTCAGCCAGCTGCTGTATCTGTTCCTCGAAATGCGTTGCCCATGGAGGCCTGTGGCGAAATCCGTGCAGCCACAACATGTTCATTCGTTCCGTTACGGTCGTTCCGGCGAACACCGTGTAGCGCCATCCGACCCGCTCGCAGGCACGGCGGGTGACGACGCTCTTGGCCTGAAAGTCGTCGTCTTGCTTTTCTTGCGGTCTGACATCCCATACGGTGACACTGCCATCGATGTGCTGGGTCAATAGGTCGGGGAAGTGGGTAACCGGTTCTTCGGTATGCCATGACAACCGGAATGGTTGGGAAATTATTCGTAAGACGGTGGAGTCACGATCGAGCATGCGAACCAGGTCGTGCTCAAGCCCTGATTCCAGATGTACGACACCAGAATTGGTAAATGTGTAAGCCGACACTGGGATATGGCGATTACTCGCCGACGACCTAGGCGTCCGGATCGGAGCCAGCAGGTCCAGTGGTGGAGCACCTTGGACTTGCCATAGCCATACGGTTTTCACACCGTCGCGGAAACGCAGTGTCCACTCAAGCTGCACGACGCCATCTGCTCCGCCTTGACCATTTTGCCGTGCATTGTTGCGACTCATCGGATTTACCTCCACCTTCGACGTAGGGTCAGGTGCGCCACGATATGCAGTTTGGAGGTAGCTACTGGGTCGATTTTCGAAACTTTTACGTGCATTTTCACTCGTGCACAGCATTTGCTGTGCACTCACGGTTCCGTGTGCCACCTACGAGAAGTCAAGTCCCTCAAGCAGTTTAAGAGGCGGGTGCCAGTACACCGGTTCACTGACTCCCTGCTCCGCAAGGAAGCTCCGTGCACGCTGATCCAGCGCCGCCACCGTCGGCTCGGTCAGGTGCGCCGTGAAAGCGGCCACGAGCTTCGTCAAACTCCAGTAGTCCAACTCGGGGTGGAAATGAAGGGCGAGACGCGGGGACCCACTTATTCGTTCAATCAAATAACAACGCGCGGCCACAACCGAGCTCACCGTCGGCAGCGAGCCAGCATCGCCTTCTACCTGTTGCTGCCAGAAGTCATCGCTGACCAACAGGGAGTAATCGAGCTGGCGGCG
>NZ_JCALDG010000064.1:0-5164 GCF_059812735.1 Mycobacterium sp. NGS40 | reverse complement strand
CGCCATCGCACGCGCCAGCGAACATCTCAGCGGCCACGGGCTCGCAGGTGCTGATCCACTGCGCCGACCTGTTGGCGCACACATCAGCAGGGCACTGGAGCGCTGCCTCGCCAATCGGCCGACCGACAACCTACACCCCGGACACCGACAACACAGCGAAAGGAGAAGCGGCACTTCCGCTCCCGGCCAAAGCCAGGAGTTTCCGCACCGCAACAAACAGATGCCCTCGCCTCACGCCTGCTCACCGCTCCGACTGAGTCGACACCAGCCAATGTGGCATACGCTTCGCCGCTTAGGCGCACAACCCGGTACTCGCTGATGATGCATTCGGGTCCCAACTCGCCGAGTTTCGCATATTCCCGTTGCGCCGCGGCGCTGGCAGCGAAAGTAAGGTGGCATAGATGATTTCACCGTGCCGCCATGGCTATCGGAGTGTCGCCGCCTTCGCACTGGCTTGCGTGATCATGACGTCGGCGTGTTCACACGTCCTCAGCGGACAGCCGCGCGCGCTGTCGGCTCGAGACAGTGCGGCCCCGAGCGTGGCCCCGACCGATCTCGACAAACTGCTGCTGTCGGACGAACACATCAGCGACATCGTCGGCGCCGACCCGCTGGCAACCTTCCACACCTATTCGACAATCACCCCGGCCGATGCCAGCGAGACCTTCTCAGATCCGAGCTGTGCCGAAGCAGTCTGGAACACCATGTGGACCGCCTACCACGGCTCTGGCTACACCGGAGCGCTCGGACACGGGTTGCGCGAGCCCGGCAACCGGCATACCCATTCCGTCGACCAAGGAGTGGTCACGTTTCCCACCGCTGATGCAGCCACCCTATTCGTCGCGCGCGTGACACTGGCCTGGCAGCACTGCGCCGACGCCCATTTCAGCGACACCGGGCTCACCGGGCCGCCGCCGAACACCCGAACCGATTGGTACACAGTGGGATATCCGATAATTTCCGATATCTCAACACTCGTCATCCACCCGGAAGGCAAGGGCGAACAGACCAACGTACGCGCAATCACCTCACGCTCCAATGTCGTCATTGACGTCGCTGCACAAGGCCCCGCCATGGTCACCGACAAGATGGTGACAATCGCGAACGCGATCGCCGCCAAGCTACCCCACTAAATTACGACCTCGCCAAGGCCGCCGCCGAGGAAGATGCCCCCCGCCCCGAGGAGGACGCTCCGCTGTTGACCTCCTATGCCGCTTGCGCGTCATCGGTCCCCCAGGGTGGCCAGCGCGCGTGACCACTGGTCGTTGAGCCGCTCGAGTTCTTCGAAATGCCCTGGGGCTGGCTGGGATTGGTGTCTGTTGGCTTCATCGGTACGCAGGTGCGCATAAACCTTGCGCACAATTTTGCGTTCCAGGCACCGCAGGGCTTTGGCGTGTGTGTCACCGGCGTCGCGGCGCCGACGGTAGTAGTCGGCGCCGGAGCCGCCCCGCAGTTGGGTGAAGGCGATGCGGAACAGCGCGGCGTTGAGTTGGCGGTTGCCGCAGCGGCTACCGCGCAGCCGCACTTGGCTGCCTCCCGAGGTGTGTGGGATGGGGGCGAGGCCGGCGTGGCGGGCGTAGGCGGCTTCGCTGCGGAACCGGTGCACGCCGGCGGTTTCTCCGATGAGTTTGGCGGCGGTGAGTTCGGCGCAGCCAAACAGCGTCAAAAGTGAGGGCGCCGCGGCGCGCACGCGCACGGCGATACGGCGTTCCAGGGCGTCGATTTCGTCGGTGAGCCTGGCGATGTCGGTCAACTCGTCGTAGGCCAGCTCCGCGAGCAAGCCGGGCTGGGTGGCCAGCCAGCTCCGCAGCACTTGACGTGGAAGCTCATGGTCGAGCCTCATCCGTTTGCTGGCGTGGGGCGGGTCGAGTTCGTGGACGCGCCACATCAACCGGTTCATGGTCGCGCGCCGGTGCTGAACCAGGTGCTCGCGGCGATCGACGAGCAGCTTCAATTCCCGCGAGGTGTCGTCGTGGCTGGCCACGGGCAGGTCCGGTTCGCGCAGCACCGCGCGCGCCACGGCCAGGGCATCAATGGGGTCCGACTTGCCCCGGGTGCGGGCCGAGGCACGGGTGCGGGCCATCAGTTGGGGTGGCACCCGCACGACGTGTTGTCCTGCGTGGAGTAAGTCGTTTTCTAATCGCGTGCTGAGGTTGCGGCAATCCTCCACCCCCCAGACCAGGCCACCCTCGAAGGTGGCGCGGGCCCAGCTCAGCGCCTCGAGGTGCCCGTCGGTGGTTGCCGCCACGGTAATTTCTGCCAGCTTTCGGCCGCCGCTGTCGACCCCGACGAAGGTGTGGGTGGCCTTGTGTGCATCGACACCGATCACGACATCCATTGGCACCACCTCGCTTTTGTGTGCAGCAGGGATTGTCGGCCGCGTTGCGGCCGCTCACC
Organism: Mycobacterium sp. NGS40; assembly: GCF_059812735.1. NCBI lineage: Bacteria > Bacillati > Actinomycetota > Actinomycetes > Mycobacteriales > Mycobacteriaceae > Mycobacterium > Mycobacterium sp. NGS40. The sequence continues at coordinate 2,767 of NZ_JCALDG010000064.1, read as the reverse complement.
GTGCTTGTGGTGTGCGCGTGAGACACCACAAGCCTCCTCCCCCGCCTGGAGCCGGCAGTATTCGCCTTAGCGCGCCGAGGCGCGCACTACTGGCCTAAGCCAGGCCTCAGGTGTTGCAAGCATCCGGCCGCCGCGCATGGCGGTTGCGACACTTGCGAGTGGCGTACTGCTTTCGGTTCGGCCATCCCATCCCTCAGAAGAACGTGCCGGCAGTACCGCAAACAGGCCAGCCGCTGGGGCGGCAATACTACGGGGAGCCAGACATGCACCCGTCGGGACGTCTCGATGATATCGCAGGTGCCTCGCGCGCAGAACGGCGCAGAAGAAATCAATGTATGTGCGGGCGCTGCCTTTTCGCCATCACCCGGTCACCTCGGAGGCGGCAAGACGTCACCCGCCACGACGCTCCCACGCGCACAATTCACCTTTGGTAAAGAGCGTTCGGCACGTATCGGTAGTCTGATCCGGTGGCGATCTTCGGTCGAAAGACGGCGCGCCAGCGCCTCCGGAGAGCTACCCGGGAATCATTGTCGATGCCGGCCTTCAGCTCTCCTGTCGATTGCACCCCGTGGGTGATCGGTGGGCTTTGGCCTGCCGAGCTGTCGACGGTGACAGACGAAACCGCCACGCTTGCAGAGTATCTCGAGAAAGACCTGCAGCAAATCACCGGTAGTGCGAATAAGCAGCTGGGGATGGTCAAGCGAGCCGGACTCACTGATATGGGCCGGCGCGCGGCGGAGGCTCGCGTCATCGACGAAGCCCGCGCCCGCGCCGTGCGGCGAGTCGAATCGACGATTCGGCAGCTGGAATTGATGAAGGCGCAGACGCGCGCACGACGTCAAACCGCGCAGGTCGCGCGACGTTTCAGCACGGCTGACCTGGAAAGGACGCAAGTCATCCCCGCGGTCCCGGCAGCGGAACCTGATGTCGCTACGCCGGCGGTCGACGAAACCCAAGTCATCCCGGTGGTGCCGGCTGCAGAGCCCGTCGTCAGTGATCGGACGCTCGATCAGACGCAAGTCATACCTGCCGTCACCGCAGAGCCCGTCGCCAACGAGCCCGCTGCTGAAGAGCCGGTAACTGAGACTTTCGCGGTCGACGGCGATGACCTCGATTCTTCGCGGGGCCGGCATCGAGCTCCGTCCGAGGATGCCACGGTGGACGTGGCGATTCCGGTGCAACCGGAAGTCCGGGAACCGGAACCCGAACAGGAACCGGAACCCGAGCAGGTGGCCGTCAGCGAGCCGGAGCCGGCACCCGAGCCGGAGCCTGAGCCCGAGCCCGTGCCGGTGGCCGTCAGCGAGCCGGAACCCGAACCCGAGCCCGAGCCGGCACCCGTGGAGGTGGCCGTCAGCGAGCCGGAACCCGAACTAGAGCCGGCGCCCGAGCCGGAACTCGTGGATGCCCCGGCGGCCCCAATCAACGCCGAATCAGATTCCGAACGACTGCACCGGCTCTTGGCGTTCGTCGTTCGTCAAGAAACCGGGCTGAACTGGGCAGTCGGCGATCACGCGGACGGCACGACGCTGTTGGTCACCGATCTTGCCCACGGATGGATTCCGCCCGGAATCACCCTTCCGGTGGGCGTGCGATTGTTGGCGCCCGGGCGCCAGACCGGCAAAGCCTCAGCACTGCTCGGTGACGCGATCCGGTCCGCCACCTACACCCCGGGCGATCGGGTCGGCCGGCCGGCCGACTTCGCCGCGACCGAATCTTCGGTGCAGGCCCGCGAACTGCCGGCGGTCGAAGATTTCGGATGGGAGCTGGGTCGAGTCACGCATTGGCGCGACGGACTTCCACGGTTGGTGCACACCCTGGCGAAAGCCGCCACCGCGGGAACGGGTGTCGTGGAAGAGGAAGCCGACCTGCTGCGTGTGCATCTCGACACCGCCCGCTATCAGCTGCTGAGCCAGTATCCGGATGTCGTGCCAGCGCTGTTGCTCAACTGCCTGTTGCTGGCCGCCACCGAAAGCAGCGTCGCGGGTGACGCGACGTCGGCCAACTATCACCTGGCGTGGTTCCAGAAGCTCGATGAACCGCCGGCCAGCCAGTGGACTGCCGAGACCTGATGGCTACTAGTGCGGGTTCTTCGAATCAGAACAGGTAGTCGATTACGCATGCGCTCAACGTCGATGCCTTCATAGATTTTCATCAACGGCCGGACCCACCGGGCGCAAACCTCCCTCAGGTGATCGAAATGCTAGCCATCCCGAAAACAGCGGTGCTACATCGCGATACCGCTGCAGCCACGCAACCTAGCCATGCGGCGGTCGAAGCATCAGCCGTCGCGCAAGCACGAAACTTCACCAGTGTGGTCCCGGAGCCGGTGCTCATCAGCGAACGCCAGGTGACGTTCGCAACGGCCGTCGCACTTGGGGCACCGCGGCCCTGCACCGCCCCGCGCCCTGGGCTTATCGCGCTCTGGCAACGGTTGGTGCGGAGCGTCAGCGTCGAGCGTGAGCCGCGCCGCCGGTACCCGCCACGGAGGATCAGCTACTTCGAGCAGGCGGCGACGGCCCGTGAGATGGACCGACTGTGAACGAGCTTCTGATGGTCGCCGAAGGCGTTGTGCTGATCGTGGTCAGCATCGGAGTCCACCACCTCTCCGCATGGTTGGAACGCTGGGATTACGAACGCCATTGCGAGGATTGAGCCGGCAGCGGATTTCGGCAGTTTGGAGTCTTACGATTCTTCTAGGCCGCGTGTGAAGGTCAGAGGGCTAGCCTGGTGCTGCGGTGGGGATCCCCAATTCGGCTGCCGCTGCGAC
>NZ_JCALDG010000063.1:0-5178 GCF_059812735.1 Mycobacterium sp. NGS40 | reverse complement strand
TCGTTGCCCAACGCCGTCAACAGGAGTGGGGCCGTCTCGCCCATTGCTCGTGCGACGGCGAGCATGATGCCGGTGATGATGCCCGAGCTGGCGGTGGGCAGAACCACCGCGACAATCGTGCGCGCCCGGGTGACTCCGAGCGCAAGTGATGCCTCTCGAATCTCGTTGGGTACGAGCCGTAGCATTTCCTCGACCGATCGGATGATCAGCGGGAGCATGATCAGGGCCAGGGCGATCCCACCGGCGATGCCGGAAAAGCCGAAATGCACGACCCAGACTGCGTATACGAAAGCGCCGGTGACGATGGTTGGGATCCCGACCATCACGTCGGTCACGAACCGCGCATACCTCGCGAGGCGGCCGCCGTATTCGACGAAGTAGATGGCGGCGGCGAGTCCGATCGGAATCGACAGCACGGTCGCGATCCCCACGATGATGAGGCTGCCGATGATGCCGTTGACGAATCCGCCACCTGGCTGAGCAGGGTTGCCCGGAGGAGTTTGAGTGAGAAATTCGGGCCCTAGGTACTTCAGTCCTTCGGCGGCGACATAGCCTAGGACCCATAGCAATACGGCGATGGTGGCGGCCATCGTGGCGGTCAGAAGAGCGGTCATCGCCCAGTTCGTGAATGTGCGCCGGCGCCCGGTACGTGCGGCTTCGATGCTGAGCGTTGGTGCGGTGACCATCATGCGATGTGTTCACCCGCGCGGCTGACGACCCACTTGCCGATGAAGTTGACCAACAGTGACACTGCCAGCAGCGCGCTGGCGACGACGAATAGTGAGTTGAGGTGGTAGGGCTGGTTGGCTTCGGTGAATTCGTTGGCGATGACGCTGGGCATGGTAGCTCCTTGGGAGAGAATGCTTTTGGGGAGCGACAGGACGTTGTTGCCGATTAGCATCGTGACGGCGATGGTTTCGCCGAAGGCGCGGCCGAGACCCAAGATGGCGGCGCCGGTGATGCCGGCGCGGGAGCGGGGAATCACGGCGAGTCGCAGCATTTCCCATCGGGTGGCTCCGAGCCCGAGTGCTGCCTCCTTTTCGGCCACGGGGGCGGTAGCAAATACCTCGCGGCAGATGGCGGTCACGATCGGAAGGACCATGATTGCTAGGACGATGCTGGCCGAGAACACCGAGTAGCCGAAGAACGGACCACGGAAGATGCTGCCGATCACGGGGAGCACTGATAGCCGGCTCAGTGTGGTGCCGATCGGTGTGATCACAGGCAGCAAGGCGAACACGCCCCAGAATCCATAGACGACGCTGGGGATCGCGGCAAGCAGATCGACTAGCGACGACAACGATCGACGCATTCGTGTGGGAGCCACATCTGTGATGTAGAGCCCGAGCGCAATTGATACGGGAACGGCGATGAGCAGGGCGATGGCCGAAGTCACCAGCGTTCCGACGACAAATTGCAAGATCCCGTACGGATTGGGGTTTCTGGATTCAAGGGTTGCCTCTGACGGCGCCCACCGGTCGGACGTCAGAAATCCCAATGGGCCGTAGTGAGTAAGTGCCGGCCAGGCCTGAAGGATCAGGTAGAGCGCGGTTCCCGCCAGGGTCAGCATCACGAAGACGGCAGCGCCCGCCGTCAGGGATCGGAACGTCGCATCGCCTCGGTGATTTCGCGCAGAGAAGTGGAGGTGGCGTTTGACGGGCCGATCGGGGAGGAAGGCCTTCGTCGCACGGGCCGCTCCACCTTCTTCAGCGCTGCGCGCCCGTGTCATTAGCCCAGCGGTGCTCCGGCAATCGTGATCATTTTCAGCCGTTCAACGGCCCTCTCCTGCAGATCTTTTCCGAGCGGCGCGTAGTTGACCCGCGCTACCTCGTCCTGGCCGTTGGACAGCACCCAAGCGAAGAAGTTGACCACCGCCTTGCCTTTGGCGGCATCAGGTTGGTTGACGTACACCAACGCATACGTCGTTCCGGTGATCGGGTACGCATTCGGGTCAGCACCGTCGGTGAAGCTGGCGCGCAGATCCGGAGGGTAAATCGTGCCTACGGTGCCCTGGGTGATGGTGGCGGTGCACGCCTGAATGAAGTTGCCGGCCTTGTTCTTCACTTGGCCGTATCGGAGGTTCTGTTGGATGGCGTAGGCCAGTTCGACGTAGCCCAGACCGCCTTCGGTCTGATTGACAACACCTGACACGCCTTCGTTGCCTTTACCGCCGATTCCGACAGGCCACGCGACTTCCTTTCCGAAGCTTTTGTCGGATCCGCCCAGGGCACGGACCCAGGTCGGGCTTTCCTTGGTGAGGTAATCGGTCCATACCGCGGTGGTGCCGGATCCGTCGGAACGGTGTGCGACCGCGATGGGTTCGTCGGGAAGGTTGATTCCGGGATTAAGCGCCTTGAGGGCGTCGTCGTTCCATTTGGTGATTTTCCCGGCGAAGATCTTGCCCAGGGTTTCGCCGTCGAACTTCAGGCCGCTGTCCACGCCTTTGACGTTGTAGGCGGGGACGACGGCACCGAGCACCAGCGGGATGTGCAGGATGGGCCCGCCCTTCGCCGCGGCGAGTTCGCTGTCTTTCATCGGCGTGTCTGACGCGCCGAAATCGACTGTGGCTGCGCTAATTTGCTGAACGCCTCCACCGGATCCGATTGATTGGTAAGCGACTTGGACGCCGTCGGTGGTGCTGTAGTCCTTGGTCCATATCGACATCACCGGGGCTACAAATGTAGAGCCCGCTCCCGACAACGTGTTCGCGGCTCCGTCGAGTTTCTTGATGGGCAGACGATAGTCGGGTGTGGTGGCGAAGTTTTGGCCGCAGATCTGGCCGTCCTGCGCGGCCTGGGTGGTGTTTTGGCCTACATTGTTGGTGCTTCCGCATGCGACTACGGCACTGACGAGAAGTGCGGTAGTGGCCGCACTCGTGAGGGCTTTCGTGATCATCGATCCTCCACTCAAACGTGTTTCGAATGTTGCGGCCATGTCAGCTGCCGGTGTAATCACAAGGACGCCGAGACAAGAATGAGCAGTGGTCATCGTGCTGCCGAGTTGAGCCATCGGGCCCCAGCACCTCTGAGAGATGCTGCGGCGCGGCCTGATTAACTCGGTGATACACCCATGAAGCACGGCGTTCGCCGTCGAGTAGGCCACAGCTCTGCTGATCGCTCACGGGCAACCGCGACTTCGACACGGTTCGATATTGATCGCTGTCGAATCCGCGATCAAGCAAACAGTGGGTTAACAGGTGACGGGGTGAAGCGCAAGAGCCGATGGCGAGATCCGCCAATCATCATCCCTATCTTGACCTATCGTCGGTCACTCAGTAATTATTGACTTAATTATGATTGAGCTATCTAAGGATGCGCTTCGCCGAGTTCAGGTCCACGCCGCTTTGGCGGACCCGGGGCGGCTAGTGATCGTCGATCGATTGATGCTTGCGGACTCGTCACCGTCCGAGCTCCAAGCCGTGCTGGAGATGTCATCTAGCCTGATCGCGCACCATCTTGGAGTTCTGGAGGGGGCGGGCATCGTGCGCCGTGTCCGCTCGGAGGGGGATCGACGTCGCAGCTATCTGCAGCTCATTCCTGAGTCGCTGGACTTGTTGCTGCCCTCAACGTCCCGGCGTGCCAAGCGGGTGGTGTTTGTGTGTACCCAGAACTCGGCGCGCAGTCAATTGGCCGTTGCTGTATGGAATCGCCGTAGTTCACTGCCCGCAACATCGGCCGGGACTCGTCCCGCCAAGAAAATACACCCGTTGGCAGTTGCCGCGGCAAGGCGTCACAAGCTGTTGATGCAGCCCCAGGTCCCGCGCCATCTCGACGAGGTTGTCAAGTCGAGTGACGTGATCATCGCTGTCTGCGATAGTGCGCATGAGGAACTGCCCGCGGACAGCAGGCGCTTGCATTGGTCGATTCCCGACCCGGTGCGTACCGGCCGGACGGGCGACTTCGACCGGGTCGTCGATGAATTGACCGTTCGCATCGATCATGTGGCCCCGACCTTGAGGCCGCGCTAAATACATTCCGTCGCAGCGTATTCCACTAATAGTCTGGAGGCTAACCACGATGCGATCTTCATCTAAGCTTTCTGCCGCTATGAGCTTGCTGGCTGCTATGTCGCTGGTGGTCGCCGGGTGCGCTAAAGACAAAGTCGCGCCGTCATACGCCACTTCGGTGGTTGTGGAGTGCAGTGGCAAGCAGGCGTTGAAGGCCAGCGGCTCCAGCGCGCAAGCGAACGCCATGACCAGGTTCATCAAGGCTTACGAAAACGCTTGCCACGGACAAACGCTCACCTACACGTCCAACGGCTCGGGCGCCGGGGTGAGCGAATTCATCTCAGGTGTGACCGATTTCGGTGGGTCGGACTCACCGCTGGCCGGGGGCGAGTACGACATGGCCAGGCAGCGGTGCGGTTCGGACGCCTGGGATCTGCCGGTGGTGTTTGGTCCGTTGGCCATCACGTACAACCTCGATGTCGTTGACAGGCTTGTGCTCGACGGCCCCACGCTGGCGAAGATTTTCAATGGGACGATCACCCGGTGGGATGATCCGGTAATCAAGGCGCTCAACGACAGGATGCCTTCGGAGCCCATTCACGTGGTATTCCGCAGTGACGCGTCGGGAACAACCGATAATTTCCAGCGCTATCTTGATGCCGCTTCGGGCGGGGCATGGGGCAAGGGAACCGGCAAAGTGTTCAGCGGTGGGGTCGGGCAGGGTGCCAAAGGTAATGAAGGTACGTCGGAGCTGGTCAAGCACACCGAAGGCGCGATTAGCTACAACGAATGGTCGTTCGCTCAAGCGCAGCGATTGTTCGCCGCGAGGATCGTGACCTCCGGCGGACCGGATTCGGTGGCCATCGACGCGAACTCTGTCGGCAAGGCCATCGCTGGTACCAGCATCACGGGACTAGGCAACGACCTGGTGCTGGATATGTCGTTGGTCTACAAACCAGTCGGGCCCGGGGTCTACCCAATCATGTTGGCGACCTATGAACTGGTCTGCTCGAAATACGCTGACGCACAGACCGGGCTGGCGGTGCGGGCGTTCCTGCAGTCCACCCTTGGCCCTGGGCAAGCCGACCTGGAGGACTTCGGATACTTCGCATTGCCCGGCCAGTTCCAGGAAAGAGTGCTCAAGGCAGCCAACGCCATCCGCTGAATGCGGGCCGGATGGCCATGATCGAAATTCGAAGTGCCGCAGCATCTCCGTGACAACTACTTAAACG
>NZ_JCALDG010000062.1:0-5709 GCF_059812735.1 Mycobacterium sp. NGS40 | reverse complement strand
CATCTCTAGCCGCCCGAAATCGTTTTTTAGGGCGTTCCAGGTTGGATTTCCCGTGCTTAGGTCGCGGTCGCGGATATAAGCGGCTCGCGTGAGCGCTAGTAGTCCCGCGTCGGTCACCCCCAGACAGCCCACGACGTGGTCAACTGATTCGTCGTGCAGATCGCGGCAGTAGCCCTGAAACTCCGCGACCAGACGCGCAACGATTGCACCGATGAGGTGTTCGGCTTCCCAACGCCTACCAGCGCCCCTTCCGGTGAGCTCATGGTGGACGTCGAACACTCTGTCTATGTCCGCCGATCTGCTTGTTACCCAGGCCGTATGGGCCTGTGAACGTCCCATAGGAAGCTGACTCTAAGGCCACCGGCGCTGTTAGGGGGCGGGAATCCGAGACATCGTGACGGCGGTGGGCCGTGGCCAGGCTTGGCGCGCAGCGCGTTACCCGGCTAGCTGGCAGATGATGCCAGCGCTACTGACCACCAGCCCGACCATCGCCGGGTACACGTCTTTCAGGCGCACAGCATCGGAAAGCCTTTTCGACTCGTCCAGAACGGCAGTGGTCGCCGCATCCATCTCAGCTCGGAAATCACCGGTCAGCTTTTTGACTGCATCTGCTAGCGTTTTGAGTTCATCTGCGCACCTTGTATTTTCGGCTTCCATCCGCGCAAGCCGGTCCTCTGTCGTGCCCCCACTAATACGAATGGTTGGTGCGTGAGCTTTGATGGTGATTCTTGCTGGCCCGGGTGTGATGATGATGTTCGTCGATTTGCGGAGCTGGTTGAGTCTATCCCTCAGCCCGTCACGCCACTGCACTAAACGACCAGAAGCCTTGTGCCATATATAGATCAGGCCACCTAGGGTGATGATCGACCCGGCTAACTGAAGAGTGTTCCCAAGTGTCTGCATCGGTCAATCCTCCGTATCTGTGTCGCTTCGTTGGTCCCCCGCCCACTTTCGTTTCAGCCACGACCACAACTGACCAAGAGCAGTCCAGAAGGTCGACGCCCGATAGCTGCGGTGGTAAAGCTCTTCCATGGACCCCAAGGTGTCTCGGTTGATATCCAATTCGGTTATGTAGTGGTTGAGGACGTCTGCACGCCTGCGCCGATAGACAATCCAGGGCAGGAATAGCACGCTGAGAAAGCAAAACACGGCAAAATAGCTCCTCAGGTATGAAGCGGGCGTTGGTTGCGACATCAACGCGACTGCCACCGAGATACTGCTGATCAGCATGGAAGACCCAATTTCGCGGCGGGCGAGCCACCGGTAATACGGCTCTAACGGTAAGAACAACGCGCGCCGCCCGGCGTAGGTTCTCAGGATCTCAGCCGCCTGGGAGTCGTCCGGCAGTTTGGCGGCAATCTCCAAGTCCTGAAGGATTATCGTCCGCTCATTTTTGCGATCTTTGGCATAGGCGACGTACGCGGCGGTCAGCGTGGCAGTGGCCCCGATCAACGCGACAGCGAGCGGGACGACCCATTGGTTCATGGCTAACAACGCTAGGTTCTGCGCCGATACCTCCGTGGATGTGCACGGTGTGTCGCGGCCAAGTCGGCGCGCACTCGGGCTAACGCACCCACCACGGCGGGGTCATCGGGGTATAGCCTTCCGCGCGGATAGCCGCGCGTTCGATGTCATCCATACCGGCTTAGACGCCAGAGGTCGGTGCTTGGCTCCCCTGTGTTGTGGCGGGCACCCTAGTAGTTATTGAACTGCGGACAGTAGAAACCGGGTGCGACGTTCACAAACCAGGTGATGTCGTTGGGTGAGAGGTTTTGCAGCTTGTCGGTGATGTTCTGAAAACCCGTACCCTGTTGCAAGTCCTCGCACACCAGGTGTGCGTCTGCGATGGCGGTAGTAGTAGATATCGAGTTGAAACCGATTGGTCCGTTGCCGCGCAGGAACGTGATAAATCGGGCGTCTGCGCCTTGCAATGCAGCTGGGGTCGGTTCTGTCGTCGCCGGTAGTGTTGCCGGTGTCGTCGATGCTGCCGTCACAGTTACAGTTGACGGTGGTGTATTCGATTGTGTCACAGTCGTTGTCGAGGGGCGTGCGGCCGGTGGCAGTGGCGCAACATCGGTATTCGTGCGCGACACCCACAACACGACACCGGTCACACCGGCTATCACGACGCTGCACGCCGCAATCACCGCAACGATTCCCCAAACTGACCGCCAGGGCCGATGAGCTGGCTCGTCCGCACCGTCGTCTAGGGACCAGGCCAGCTCCGGTGTCGCAGCGGCAGCGGTCGGCAGGCTGGTCGTCTCTTCGCTGGGAGCCCGCCCCGCCTGGGTTAGATCGCTGGCGTGACCCTCCGGGGGTCCGGACGTTTCCGGTCCGTCACTCATCGGTCACCACCTTTGCCGTGCGAGCTATCGCGGAGGGATTATCTCGTAGGAACTGCATCAGAAGGTGTTTTTCAGAAGGGACGCAATCGCTGGTTCGTGTAGCGCCGGGCCGCGCGGACGACACGCCCGGCGCGGTAACGTGCGACGACACGCCGAAGGGATTCGGGTCCACATGTGAAAAGTTGGGACCGAGAGGTCATCTAGCTGCGGTTTTACCTCGATGACGGCGCGTCATCCACAGAGCTGTCCACCGCGATGTCAACACGATTCGGCTACCTTATCCCCAGCTTGTGCCCTCGCTTTATTAACAAGGCCCCTTTGCGTGGTGTGACGACGAACGTACCTTTCGCACATGACCACCGTTGCGGACCAGTGCGCGCACCCCATGCGCGAGCCATGTCCCGCGTGTGGCTGCCCGGACGGCACTATCGCCACGCGCGGCGGTCAAGACACCGTGAGATGCGCTCAGTGCCAACGCTATTGCTACAACGCGCCGCGATCCGAGACCGGCCGAGAACGTCGAACACTGAGCACAAGGCCGGATGTCCGGCCAGGTCAGCGCAGCCGAATCTTGCTGCGCGACAACTTCGCCTGCATCATGTGCCACCGCAGTGACGTTGCCCTAGAGATCGGTCACCTGGTTTCAGTCCACGACGCCCGCCTGGTCGGCCTGTCGGACCACGACCTGGCGAGCGACCAGAACTTGGCCGTCATGTGCGACGAGTGCAACTCGGGCCTATCCAAGCAATCTTTGCCACCGCACCTCATCGCCGCAGCTATTTGGGCGCAGCGGTTGCGCGAGGCCAGCGACGGTGGCCAGCGCCACGCGTAGTGTTCGCGACATGTCATCCGATCAGCCGCGCCAATCGCGGTGGACCCGATGGCGCGGCCCCCGGAACCTTCGTTCTCACCTGTTGTGGCTCTTTGGTTGGGGTGTCTGGGTCTACGTCACCACAACGCCCTGGCGAGCGCTCTGGGACCCGCCCGCACCCGCAGGAACCCGCGCCATAGTTGATACCGCTGTCGCCCTGGTGATTGGAGTGATTTACGTCTGGTTTCTCCTGCACGGCAAGTACTTTCAAGCGGTATCCGCCGTGGCAATTCTCTGGCTGGTGCTCGGTCAAGTCATCTTGATTGAAGGCAACTTTGCCCAGTGGTATTACGGTGTGTCAGTCGCAAACCCCGGAGCATTCGACCAAAAACTAACCGGAATTGATGCCGCCTACTTCGCGATCAGCACAGCCACGACGACGGGCATGGGCGATATTCATCCGGTCAGCGGTGCCGCACGTTTGATCGTCACAGGGCAGATGATTGCCAGCCTTTATCTGGTCGTTATCGCACTGGGCACTGCGGCCCAGCGGGTGATGGCGTCACGGGGTACGAAGGACGAGGACCGGTAGTCCGATTTCGGTGGGTCACTGGGACGCTGCTCCCGTCGGGTCGTATGACACCCCGGCGACCGCTAAAGTTTGCTAGCCGGATCGCACATGGATCGCGTACCCGTCCGGCGTCAGCTACGAAAAGATCCTCTGACCTGCAAAAACACTTGTCGGGCTGACAGGATTTGAACCTGCGACCACTTGACCCCCAGTGTCGTCGAAGGGGTCCGTATGTGTTCGCCGGTGTCCCGTTCAGCGAGGTCACACACGTTTCGAGGACGCCGACGGACGATGGTGGATGTCCCCGAATCGGGTGCCGTTGCTATCCGCGTTGCTATCCATGACGACGAGTAGGCGGGCTGTGCCGCAAGGCGACTCGTCGCGTCGGCCAGGCGTGACGCCCTCCTCAGCACGTCGACGGGCGGCGTCGAGGCACTCGTGCATCCCATTCGCCAACTAACCGTAGTGGTCGTTTGGTATGCCATCAATTCGGCCTTACCCATGACTCCGACAACGCCGGGCAATGAAGCCGTCACCGTGCCCTCTGCAACACCAGGGCGTTCCCAGTGAACTGTTCGGTGTCAACAGTCTGGCCTCGGTTCCTCGACCTCATCGAAGGGAAAGAGCTTCTCGCACAGCCAAAGTAGGCCCGTGTCATCGACCGTTGCGGCTATGCCGCGAAAGCACCGATCTACAGAGAATTCGCTGCGAAAGTCGCCACACGGGTCGGGTTCGGAACCAGTGGGGCGGTCGAAGACGACCACCGAGAGCTTCCAGCCCAATGAGTTGGTCATGAACCCCAACCCCGCTCGCTGAGCACGGATCGCCTCCGTATTCGGCCAATAGGGGTCGCCGTCGTAGCTGACGAAGACGTCCACGTGGATGACGCGCCCTTCGCCGGGTATCGGCAGAAGACCTCTCATGGTCGCCTTCTCCTTCGGCCAGTCGGAACCGTGCGCAGGAGGCGCTCCGGCAACGAACGCGTCGTGTCCCGCACTGAAACGCACTATGTGATCGACGTGCTCGCTCACCCCCCGACCAGTGAACAGGTAGGGCAAGTCGCTGGTGTCGGTGAGCCAGCGCCCACCAGCACGGGTCGCCCTTGCGGCGCGATCGGGATTCGTTCTCTCAACGTCGAAGCGGAAGTGCTCTCGGCCTGGGTGCTGGGCGTCGGGCCCATGGATGCTGACCTTGGCTCCCTGGATGGCCGGGTTCATCGACTTGATGTAGAACGACGTCGTCGTCCACTCGATCAGCCAGTGCCAGCCGTCTATGGCGGAGCCGTCGTCGGTGGCTGCCAGGAACTCGATGGCACGGTGCTCCTCCAGCCCCGGATATCGCAAGCCCTCAGCAATCGCTCGCTCCCACTCGGTCGCAGCCTTGGCGGCCTCACCCATGTCGGCCTGCTCGGTCATGCGCGTGTGTCCCATGTCCAATCGCCCAGGTTTTCCAGAAGCGCGATTCTGTCGGCGGGCATGGCACCCTTGCGATAGGTGCCGCGCTGTGTGCTGACCCATGTTCCGAGTGGATAGTCGTCCGGGGCCTTGTATGTCTGCAAGACGCGAGTGGTGCCGTTCGCTCCGTAATACTCCTGGAGCTTCCCGAACCCCTCCGGCCACTTGGTGGCTCGGGTGTCCCAGACCCAGCCGGTGAGATCACTCAGACGCTGCACGCGTTCGGCCAGAAGGGCGTTCTTACTGTACTTAAATCGCTGGGTGGCAATCCAAGCTCCGAGGGCGTACTCATCGTCCGCTACGTGGTTTTGCGGAACCGCGGCGTGACCGTTGACCTTGGCGTATTCCTGCGCGTGCCGGAAACCCTCTTCCCAGAGATCAGCGAGGGGGTCCCAGGTCCATTCAGGTATGTCTTGAAGCCGTTGCTGACGGTCTGCTTCTAGGGTTCCTCGGGTGCGTTCCTGACGCTGAACGGTGACCCACTGGCCCAGGCGATAGTCGTCCTCGGTCTTAAAGGCAGCCTTGATG
>NZ_JCALDG010000061.1:0-6406 GCF_059812735.1 Mycobacterium sp. NGS40 | reverse complement strand
AGCGAATTGAGCTCGACAGCAGCGTCCTATCGCGCGGTGGTGTCTGAGTTGACCGGTGAGCCGTGGGTGGGTCCGTCGTCGCGGGCGATGGCCGCCGCGGTCACTCCATATGTGTCGTGGATGAACAGCGCTGCGGCGCAGGCACAACAGACCGCCGCTCAGCTCGGTTCGGCGGTGGCCGCGTACGAGGCGGCGTTCGCAGCGACCGTGCCGCCGCCCGAGATTGAGGTCAACAGGGCGCTGTTGGCGTCCTTGGTGGCCACCAACGTGCTCGGGCACAACACCCCGGCTATCGCGGCCACCGAGGCGCAGTACTCCGAGATGTGGGCGCAGGATGCCGCGGCGATGTACGGCTATGCCGGCGCATCCTCAGTGGCAACGAGATTGACGCCGTTCAACTCTCCGCCGCAGACCACCAACCAGACCGGAACCACTGAACAGAACAACTCGGTCGCCAGGGCCGCGCTTTCGGGCACCAACCAAAGCGTCCAATCAACGCTGTCCAGCGTGCCCAGTCTGCTGCAGAACGCCGCGACCGGATCACCTTCGGCGTCGCCGTCCGCCACCCCAGGGACGCCTTCCGGTGGATCGCTGCTGGACTTGTTCAACAACTTCAGCGCGAACACCATCGGCTACCAAATCCTCTCCGAGGGATTGAACTTCGACGCCTCCGGCACGTTGCTCACCCTCGCGCCGCCGGTGGCCGCAGCTTGGAATCCGTTAGTCAGCTCGCTCTCCGCGCCCGCGACTGCGGCGTCTTCGGTGTCGGGTTCCGGCTCCACGCTCGCCAATTCGTACGGAGGCTCGGCGGGTCTGGGCAACGCCGGAGTTTCGGCGGACGTGGGTCGGGCGGCGACGGTCGGCGGGCTGTCGGTGCCTCAGTCGTGGGGCGAGTCCCCGACGATTCGGCTGGCGGCCACCCAATTGCCAAGCACCGGCCCGGGTGGTCTGCCCCAGGCCGGGCCGATCGGCCCGGGTTTCTACGGCGGCGTGCCTCCGATGGGGCCGGTAGCCAGCGTGGTCAATGCACCGCGCGGCGAGCGGGGTCGTCTTCGCGCCGGCGCACGCCACAACGTGGTTCCGGCCGCCGCGGAATCCGGCATGGACCAGGACCCCGCCGCCCGCCGGGTCGAGCCGGGGACACCCGCGCACGGCGACGGCGCGGTCAGTGAGCGCGACGAGCTGATCCAGCTGCGTAAGGCGATGGCCGATGTGACCAGGCAGCGCGATGTCCTCAAACGCACGGCGGCGACCTTGATCAAGGAGGCAACACAGAAATAGCGGCGTGAGTACAGGTGCACACCTCGTTTGACACTCGACGATTGGAACTCAGCACAGATGTTCTTCACAAAACCGGCCGCGCGCTCTGCGGGACGTTGGGATGGCGATGTAGCGGTCGACTCGAGCCCTGCTGCAGTCGAAGGGGCCGCCACGGATTCCTCGCTCGACGACGAGGACCAGGCGCAGCTCAAGGCCCTCGGATTCCAGTCCGATTTCAAGCGAGACATGAGTCCGTGGGCCAACTTCTCACTTGGCTTCACCTACTTGTCGCCGGTGGTCGGCATCTACACGGTGTTCGCCTTCGCGTTATCCGCCGCCGGCCCGCCGATGATCTGGAGCCTGCTGATCGCCGGCGCTGGGCAGTTGCTGGTCGCACTGGTGTTCAGCGAAGTGGTAGCGCAGTTCCCGGTGGCCGGCGGTGTCTATCCCTGGGCCCGCCGATTGTGGGGACGTAAATGGGCCTGGATGACCGGATGGGTCTACATGTTCACGCTGTTGGCTCTGCTGGCCGACGCGGCATACGGGGCGGGCCCGTACGTGGCCGACGTATTCGGATTCACGCCATCACCACATGCCACCGTCGTGTGTGCACTCGTCATGCTGGCGCTGGCGACCGCGATTAACCTCACCGGCACCAAAATGCTCAGTTACTTCGCCATCTTCGGCTTCAGCGCAGAGCTGATCGGCGCTCTGGCAGTGGGCATCTGGCTGCTGTGCACCCAGCGCCACCACAACCTCGGAGTGTTGTTCCACAGTTTCGGCGCCGAAGGCAACCACAGCTACACCTATGCATTCCTGGCCGCCAGCCTGATCGCTCTCTACCAGTTCTTCGGCTTCGAGGCCTGCGGCGATGTCGCGGAGGAGGTCCGCAACCCGGGCGTGCAAATCCCCAAGGCGATGCGCCGCACCATCTACATCGGCGGCTCGGCAGCCACTTTCGTCTGCCTGAGCCTGATTTTGTCGGTGACCGACTTCGGCGCAGTGATCAGCGGCAAGGACGCCGATCCGATCGACACCATCCTGAAAACGGCATTCGGCGGTGTCGGCTCCAAAGTCGTCCTGTGCATCGTCCTGATCTCCTTCGTCTCGTGTGCGCTGAGCTTGCAGGCCGCCGCAAGTCGGCTGATCTACTCCTATGGCCGGGACGACATGATCATCGGCTCCAGGTTGTTGGCTCGCTTCGATCACAAACGCCACGTGCCACCGTTCGCCCTGCTGATCGCGGTGATCATCCCGGCTCTCCTGATAATCGGATCGCTGGTGTCCCGCGACGCGCTCACCAAGCTCGTCAGCTTTGGTTCGGTCGGCGTGTACATCGCGTTCCAGATGGTGGTGCTCGCTGCACTGCGCGCGCGGATCAAAGGTTGGGTGCCGACCGGTAAGTACCGGCTCGGAAAGTGGGGAGTGCCCGTCAACATCGGAGCTCTGATCTACGGCGTCGCGGCTATCGTCAATCTGTCCTGGCCGCGGGACTCCCACCAGCCCTGGTATGACGACTACATCATTGTGTTGATGTCGGGGACGATTATCGGGCTCGGCATTGTGTACTTAGTCGCCACTCGAGCCCACACCAAGAGCGACGCGCCCCATGCTGACGCCATCCCGGAACCGTAAACCTTTGGCGTCGAACCGCTTTCAAGACACGAAAAGCGGCCGCTCACGTTGGGCGTGGCGCTGAGCCAACGTGTCGAGCAGCGGGTCCGATAGATCGGCCAGTCCGGCGGCCGCGGCCGCGGCGGTGCCCTCACACATGTCAGCCAGCCGGAAGGTGAGGGCCGCCACGTCGGCGGGATCCAAAGCCAACAGCCGCTGGGCCGCGGTCGCCGAGCCCGTCATCGTGGTGTAGACGATCGCCAGCGCGCTGTGTTCGGGACTCAGGCCGCTGACCGCGCCGACGCGTCCGGCCGCGACGGCCAGGTGTGGCCGCGCGCCGAGGTCGTGCCAGCACGCATCCGGCCAGACCCGCCGTGCCAGCCTCGCCAGTCCGCGGCCCTGGCTGCGCGACGCCTGCCGAGCCGCCGGTGCCGGCGTTCGAGCGTCGGTCTCCAGATCGGCTTGCTCGGGGCTGAGGTCACCGCGTTGAACCGCCGCCGTGACAGACGCCGTCACCAGCCCGTGGGTGCGAATTCTGCGCTGCAAGAACGCTTCTAGCGTCTCCAGATCGATCACCAGACCGCTGGTGACGGCCTCCTCCACGCCGCCCGAATGCACGTGCGATCCGGCCGGCAATCGCGAATCGGCCAGGGCGAGCAGCGTCGCCAGTGCAGACATTTCAGAACAGGAAATAACGTTGCGCCATTGGCAGTTCGGCGGCTGGCTGTTCTTGCCAGACCTCGCCGTCGATACGCACGGTGAACGTGTCCGGATCCACTTGTATGTCAGGCAGCGCGTCGTTGAGCGGCAACGAAGCCTTGCCCAGCCCGGTGGTACTGCAGACCGGGACCAATGGCCGGTTTACCGCGAGATTGTCGGCCAGGCCGGCCTCGATGGCCTGCGGCGCCACGAAGTGCACGGACGTGGCCGCGGCCGCTGCCGGCGCGGCGCCGAACATCGGACGCGGCAATACGGGTTGCGGGGTCGGGATTGACGCGTTGGCGTCACCCATTGCCGCCCAAGCGATCATGCCGCCCTTGAGCACCGCGTGCGGGCGTACCCCGAAGAATTCCGGCTCCCACAGCACCAGATCGGCCAGCTTGCCCACTTGCACCGAGCCGATCTCGCCATCGAGCCCGTGCGCGATGGCTGGACAGATGGTGTATTTGGCGATGTAGCGTCGCACCCGCGTGTTGTCCGCGGCACCGTCACCGGGTAGTGCTCCGCGCCGGCGCTTCATCACGTGCGCAGTCTGCCAGGTGCGTAGCACCACTTCCCCGATGCGGCCCATCGCCTGCGAGTCACTTCCGATCATCGAGATCGCGCCGATGTCGTGTAGCAAATCTTCGGCCGCCATCGTCGACGGCCGAATCCTGCTCTCTGCGAACGCCAGATCCTCGGGCACCTGAGGGTTGAGGTGATGGCAGACCATCAACATGTCCAGATGCTCGTCGAGGGTGTTCACCGTGTGCGGGCGGGTCGGGTTGGTGGAACTGGGCAGCACATTCGGCTGGCCGGCAACCCGGATGATGTCGGGAGCGTGGCCACCGCCGGCACCCTCGGTGTGATACGTATGGATCGAACGTCCCGCGATTGCGGCCAGTGTGTCTTCGACGAAACCCATCTCGTTGAGCGTGTCGGTGTGCAACGCCACCTGCACCCCGGCCGCTGCGGCGACGGTCAGGCAGGCGTCGATGGCGGCCGGCGTCGACCCCCAATCCTCGTGCAGCTTGAAACCTGAAGCGCCACCGCGCAATTGCTCCCACAGCCCCTCGCTGCTGACGGTGTTCCCTTTGCCTAACAGTGCGAAGTTCACCGGCCAGCCGTCGAGCGCCTCAAGCATCCGGGCCAAATGCCACGAGCCCGGTGTCACGGTGGTGGCCTTGCTCCCCTCGGCGGGACCGGTGCCACCGCCGATAACCGTCGTGATCCCGGTGCCCAGCGCCTCCGACATCAGCTGCGGGCAGATCAGATGCACATGGCAGTCGACGGCGCCTGCGGTGACGATGCGGCCGTTGCCGCCGATGACTTCGGTGCTGGGCCCGACCACCAAATCCGGATGAACGCCCGTCATGGTGTCGGGGTTGCCGGCTTTGCCAAGTGCGACGATTCGACCGTCACGAATACCGATGTCGGCCTTGATGATTCCCCAATGGTCGATAATCACAGCGCCGGTGATCACCGTGTCGGGTGCGCCCTCGCCGCGAGACGTCCTCCCCTGGCCCATCGACTCGCGCAGTACCTTGCCGCCGCCGAACACTGCCTCGTCGCCGGCCAGTCCCGGTCCACCGCTGCGGTCTTCGGTGATCTCGACCAGTAAATCGGTGTCCGCCAGCCGGATTCGGTCGCCGGTGGTGGGGCCGTACAGCTGGGCGTACTGCTCTCGGGACAGGTGTGGCATCAGCTATCCAGCCGCCCGGGCGGGTTCAGGCTCAGCCCATACACTTCGCGACTCCCCCGTAATGGTAACAACTGAACATGTTGGGGCACACCGGGTTCGAAGCGCACTGCGGTGGCAGCGGGTACGGCGAGCCGGTGCCCGTAGGCAGCGGCGCGATCGAACGACAGTGCCGAGTTGGCTTGCGGAAGGTGGACGTGGCTGCCCACCTGAACCGGGCGGTCCCCGGTGTTGAGGATCTCCATCTCACGCAGCGGAGCTCCCGCGTTGATCTCGATATCGCCGCTGCCGTAGAGGATTTCGCCGGGAATCATGCTATCGGGTGGTGTACGGTGACCAGCTTCGTGCCGTCCGGGAACGTTGCTTCGACCTGCACGTCAGCCAGCATTTCCGGCACCCCCTCCATCACATCGTCGCGGGCGAGCACATCGCAGCCACTGGCCATCAGTTCGGCAACCGAGCGGCCGTCACGGGCACCTTCGAGAAGGTGGTCGCTGATGATCGCGACCGCCTCCGGATGGTTCAATCGCAAGCCCCGGGCCCGACGACGGCGAGCCAATTCGGCGGCGTAGGACAAGAGCAATCGCTCCTGTTCGTGCGGCGTCAGGCGCATGGTCTGTCATCCTGCCATGCCGGCCTTGGGGAAGCCTGTGACGCCTGATCAGCCTTCGCGGGGCTCGAGATTCTGCAGTCGCACCTGACCGCGGGCGACGACCTTCTGATTGTCGTCGGTGATGGTAACCAACCACAGCTGCTGGCGCCGGCCCCGGTGAATCGGCTCGGTGACGCCGTAGACGGTTCCCGAGCCGATCGAACGCAGGAAGTCCGTGTTGTTGTTCACGCCAACGACCTCGCCGCCGCCCTGGGTGGCGAGCCACGTATAGGCCGACACGCTGGCCATGCTCTCCACCATCGAGCAGTACACACCGCCGTGGACCAGGCCCATCGGCTGCAGCAGTTTCGGTGTGACCTCGAGCTCGGCGCGGGCACCGTCCGGGCCGAGCTCGGTAAATCGCAGGCCCAGCTCGGTATCGAATGGTGCGCTGAAATCGGGCGGGATCACCGCGTCTGGTGACGTTGACACGCTCTGTTGTCTACACCATCGCCGAATCCGGTGATCACGGTCGGTCATGA
>NZ_JCALDG010000060.1:0-6893 GCF_059812735.1 Mycobacterium sp. NGS40 | reverse complement strand
GGCTACGGATTTGGTGGCCGCCGGCAGGTGGCCAGTCCGGTCGCGCGGGGCGCGCCGGCACCCGGAGTCCGGAAGAAAAAAGGGGGGCCCGGCCAACCCCGAATGCTGGGAGCTGGCCGGGCCCAGGCGCTTCTGTTCGGTTAGGCGGCGTGGTAGTCGGGATCGTTGGGGTCGCCCTTGTACTGCTCGCCGTCGACGAACACTGTGACGGCAGTCTGGTGGACGCAGGTGAGGACCTCGATGAGGGACAGCAGCCCGGCGCGATCGCGGATCTGCCACGTGAGCGGGCCTGTGTAGAGCTCGACCCAGTGGATCTGGGCGGTCTTGAGTCGGTTGATCCTGGACTGTGTGGCGACGGCATAGACTGGCCGGCGGGTCCATTCGATCGAGAGCATGACTCGGCCGGCGGCCTCGTTTTCGGACTCCGCTCGAGCAGAGGGGATTTGGGCGGGCAGGTGGAGCATGTGGCCGCGGGCGGCGATGAATGCCTCGAGTAGTCCTTGGGCGGCTTGGCAGTTGTAGATCACCATGTGCATTCCGCCTAGGGTGATGCTCATGCGGGCATCGGGTGTGCGGGCGTGATGGACGCTGATGTCGTGGTCGTGGTGCTGGCCTTTGATCACTACGGTGCTGTGAGTGATCAGGCCTGCCGGGATGACGTGGGTGGCGGCCGCCGAGATGGTCATAGTGGTTCTCCGTTTCTGGTTTGTGATTTCAGGGCGCTGGTCAGCGCTGGGGTGCGGGGGGCCGGCGGGGTGTCGGTGTCAACCCCGAAGAGGCCGGCGGTTGAGCAGGAGGCGGATTTGCGGCCGCGAGCGGGAGCGAGCTGGGTAGGGCCGCAAATGCCGCCGGTGGCGCCCGGGCGTAGTGGGAGCCGCCCGCTGGGGCGGCGGGAGCGAAGAACGGGCGAGCCCGCCGGGCGTGGGTTGACGGCGACGGGGGCCCTGTCGGTCACGCTTGGCACCCGCTGACGGCTAAAGAAGGTGAGGGGCTGCGGATTTGGTGACCACTAGGTGCGCGGTCTCACCTCAACGGTGGCTACAGGATATGGGTTTTGGCGGCGATGTTGACCAGAACGTCGGTGAGGTTGATGAATCGTCCGTAGTGGGTGCCGTTGGGTTCGATGTGCTCGCCGAGCCAGATACCGATGACGTTGGCGGTGCCGGCGTTGTCGCGGGCGAGCTGCCAGACAGGGCCACCAGAGTCGCCGGGGATGCTTTGCGCCATTCCGGTGGTGAGGTATTGGTCGGCGATGAGTGGGGTGTCTAGTGATCCGCAGGCGATGCCGGTGCGGATTCCGTCATGGCAGACGGCATTGTGGGGGTCTGGCATTGAGATGCCGCTTATGGGCATGCCGTACATGATGCGGACCGAGTGGTTGGAACCGAAATCGACTAGCCCGTAGTCTTCTTGGAGGTTGTCGCCGGGGGTGGCGACGGTGAGGATGAAATGTCCGATCGCGCCGGTGGTGCGGTCAACGACGTAGTCGCTGTCGCCCTCATTGCAGTGGCCGGCGGTGATGCCGTAGTTGATGTTGGTGCCGGGGTCGGCGAAGGTGTAACCCAGGGTGCAGCGTGTGACGCCGTGCGCTTGCATGGCGTCGATTTCATCACCGGGGGATATGGTGGCACCGCGCGCATGAGCGCGGGCAGGGCTGCCTACGGCGAGCGCGGCCAGGGCGAGTGCTGCCAGAATGCTTGCCAGCCAGACACTTAACGTGCCTCGCCGGGGGAGGGAGCCGCATCGGCGGGCGGGCTTGATCATGGCGGGTCCTTTCGTGGGCGCCTGCTGCGGTGGCCGACGCTGGTGCTTGTTCTATTGTCTGACGCTGCGGCTGTGGCGTTCTGCACGGATTTGGGCGCGGCTGTGTAGGAGGTCCAACCAGGCGTGCGCGGTGCGTGCCGCGCGTCCCACCGGTTGGGGATAGTCAGCGATGGCGGCGCTGGCGCGGTCGGCGATGAGAAGATCCGGGCTGGGCTGTGCGGTTTTCATCGTTGGGCCCGTTGGGGTTTGGTCGCGGTCTCTGTGCGGCGCCACAGCTCGGCGAGTTCGTCGCGGATCATCGCGAACTGCTCGGTCAGGTCGTCGCGGTCGGCGCCGCAGGCGGCCAGTTGCTGCATCCTGATGCCGAACGTGTCGAAGGCACGCCGGTAGGCCTCGTCGAGAACTTCGCGGGCGTAGCTTTCGATCGACGCGGCCGGCGCGATCGCTTGGGAGTAGGCGTCGAACAGGTAGAGGGCCAGCTGCTTGTGCTTGTTGGCGTTGGGCGGCTCGTTGGGTTCGAGTGCCTCGCGGGCGGGCTGGCGGCGGCCGGCGGCCAACACGGATACCGGCGTCGGATCCGTGCCGGCGTCGACCAGGGCGCGGATGAGTTCATATGCCCAGCGGGTCTGGGGACTCCATATTGCGTTGTCGGGCACCAGTTCCAGCAATGGCTTGGCTTGCGTGGCGGTAAGCCACATCAGCGATCCGACGAACTGATGCTCGGGGCTGTACTGGTCGATGACGGTCTGTGATCGCCATTCGACGTCGAGATCTGCCGTCTCATCGGTGGTATCGGTGACGACCGTCAGTGGTGTGCGCGACTTGTGGGCGGTGGTCATGGCGCGCTCACTCCCCACAGCAGCAGCGTGTAGTACCAGATGAGCGTGGCGGTCTGGTGGGTGGTGGTTTCGGCGGGCAGGAGCTGCTGGACGGCGGCGGCGATCGCGGCGGGGTTGTCCAGGGAGCCGCTGTTGTGTACGGCGTTGTGGCGCAGCGTTTCCAGGGTGGTTTGGTCGGGCCTGGCGGTGTTGTCCACTGCGGCCAGCGCCGCGGCTTCGTTCAGCAGTGCACCGGCGCGCAGGTAGAAGCGGGCTTCGCCGCGAGCCGTGGTCAGCACTGACATGGGGTAGTGATAGCCGGGGTCGGTGCTGGATCCGTGTAACCACTTGCTGGCGTGGTCGTTGATCCAGGTTTGGGCGTCGCAGGCGGCGAAATAGGGTGAAGCGACCGGTAGTTGGTTGTCGGAAATCACCTCGATGGTGGCGACGCCGGCCACCTGTGGTTCGCGGGAGGGTGCGGGGTCGTCGAGGTCGGCCAGCCGCAGCAGCTCGTAGCTCGTGTGGGCGGCGGTGTTTTGGACCGGCCGCAGATAGTAGTCGGCCCCGACGACGTACTTCAGCAGGGCTTGGTGAGCGTCGGTGAAGTCTGTGTGGTCGCTGACGCTGCCGGGCTGGGTGTCGTGGTCGATGGTGAGCTGGTGCATGGTGGGCTCCTCGAGGTAGTGATGGGTGTGCTTAGGCGGCGCGTTCGGCGAGTTCGCGTAGCCGGTCTGGCCTGAATCCGCCGTGGTGGGCTTCGGGTCCGGCATGAACGACTGGGGCCTGCAGATAGCCCAGCGCCATGACGTATTCGCGCGCCTCCGGGTCGGTGGAAATATCGACCGGGAGGTATTCGATTCCGAGCTTGTCGAGGGCCCGGAAAACGGCGTTGCATTGCACGCATCCGGGCTTTGTGTAAACGGTGAGAGTGTTCATTGTTGGAGTGTCCTTTCGCGGACTGTTCGTTGTATTGATTTTACCGCCATTTAGAGGCTTGCAACAACACTAATTCTGGCTTTATGGAATTGTTTTATGGCGTGGAATGGGGTCCACCACGACTCGCTCGTGACGCTTTCTACTGACCCAGTCATGTTGCTAGCCATGGCTCTACGCTTGACTACTGTCGGTGTGCACCCTTTTCTCTTGCGCCTCATCGCGATCATTAATGCGGCCGGTGGTGCGGACGGAGCGCAATGGTCCGGACGAAACGTTTTCGCCGAGCGAAGCGAGGGTTTGTTGCGAAAACGTTTCGGGCCTTTGGGCCTTTATCCGCGGCCTTGCGCAAAGACCGCAACCGGCCATAATGAGAAAGCGATGAGGGTGAAGAATAAATATTCAGCAACGCCGTAGGCGTTTCCCCCGGCGGGGCCACCGAGCGCGACGGCACCTATCGCGGCTAACGGGGATAGGCGGCCTGCCCCGGGGAGGGCCGGGGCTTGCGGCCCCGGCCCTTTACCGTCGCTATTCCTTCACTGCATCGGTCAAATACTGCTCGTAGACGTCCTCGGCGTCCTTGGCCTTGGTCACGACCTCCTCGACTGGCGCCAGGGGATAGGAGTTGTCGGCGAGCCAGCCCAGGTACTCGCTGCTGCCGACATGGTGTCCCCACCAGCCCGTGTTGTTGCGCCAGGCGTCCTTGGGGGTCCGCGATTCGAGGGCGCCGAGCACCAGGGCCAGCGTGATCACCTGAGCGCGCCCGTCGCCGTGGGCGGGCAGATCGGCCACGAGCTTGGCCACGGCCTGGCCGCTATCGACTCCGAGCAATTCGGCGGTGGTGTCCAGCGCGTTGTTGTTGGTGAGCAACGCGCTGTCGCGAGCCAAGCACTCCGCCACGAAGAGACCGGCACCCTTAGGTGGAGCCTTACGCGCCAAAAGCTTCTTGACGAACTCGCGCCGCACGCCGAGGGCGGCGTCCCCGAGTCTGTTGAGCGCCAACACTTTCCGGCGCTCCCGCTTCTCGGTCTCGGCCTTTTCGAGCGTGGCCTGCTGGCGTGCGGCCTCGCGGGCCTCGTCGTCCAAGTCGACCACTTCGCCGGTGTCGGTGTCCACCAGTCCGGCCTGCCGGGCGAACCAGCTCTGCGGGGTCAGTTCTGCGGAACGGTAATCGAGGCAGTAGTAATCGGGGGTGAACACCTCCTTGTCGGTGACCGTGTTCGCGTGACGCAAGCCCTCTGCGGGCGTCGCGTCTGGCAAGTCCTCGGTCTCCCAGTCCACGCTCTGTTCGTCCACTACCTCGCCGGTTTCCACGTCGCACAGAGCGGTGTCGTCAACGAGATACACGGCCCAGTGGGCGGGGTCGCTGACAGCGGTGTCGTCGGCTTCGTCCCCTTCGGCGGTCACCAGGTGATGCAGCGGTATGCAGGTCGGGTCCCACGAATCCGGGCGCTGCTCAAGGACAGTGAACCCCTTATCGGCGAAAGGCTGGGCGGCGTGGGCTCGGGCCTGGGCGGTGTCGCGTTCCTGGCGCAGCTGGGCGACCGTGTGCTCGAACCAAGTACCGCCCGCCGACCTCATCAGCCGGTCCACCGCGCCGGGCACGTCCTCGAATTCGGTGATCGCGGCGGCTTCGGTCAAGCTGAGTTGGCCGCTGGCCAGGGCGTCCATGGCGGTGGCCGACTGTGCTGCCGTGTGAGCGGCTTTCACGGCATCCTTGCCGACAGATAACCGCTTGGCCACCTTGGTCACCGACAGCCCCGCGTCGATCATCTGCTGAATGCCGCGTGCCCGCTGTGCGTCAGTCAGATCGAGCGTCTGATCGTTCGTCACGATCTGGTGCACGATGCGGTCGATGGTCTCCTGGCTGGCATCCGCAGCGGTGGACGGCAGCACGTAGACCGGAACGCTGGACAAGCCAGCATCACAGGCGGCCAGGGTGCGCCGTTGCCCGTTCCGGACCCGGATGACTTCCGGCCGCTCGGCGTCACGCACACCCGTGATCGGCACCAGAACTCCATTTTCAGCGATGCTGGCGATGAACGCCTTACTCAGCGCTGCGTCGTCGCGGACATTGTCACCGATGTCGAGCAGCATCGGGTCAAGGTGTTCCAGCGTCCCGATGGGCTGGTCGGCGGCAGTGGCTGCGCTGTCGGTGTTGGTGGTTGTGTCGGTCATGACTGAACCTTTCTAGGGAGGCGTGCACGTGGCCGCCTGTTCTGTTTGCCTTCTGGCAATGACGATTTGGGCCGGCATAGGGACGCGGAGTGCAAGGTCCGGGCGGAGAGATGGCGCCGGCGAGCTGGCGAGCAATCGGCGCTATCTCGACGAGCCTTGTGCCCGAAGCGAAGCGAAGGCCGTGGCCTTGCGCGCAGAGGACCGCCGGCCACAATCGAAAGCCAGAAGGCAAACCAACATGGGCTTGGGCCGTCAGGCCAAGCCATTGCGTAGCGCCGCAGGCGCTTCAACCCGTCTTGAACGCGATCGGAATCTCAAGACGCGGGTAGCGCTCGGACCCGCACGTTGTGCCGATCCACCATGGGCACCGACGCCACGGTCAATTCCCTAAGGCAGCGGTGTGCAGCGGTACCATCCCGGGATGGGTTTACACCTGACGCGACGTGGGTGGGAGGAGCCTCGCCCATCGGATTGTCCGGGCTGCGGCGCGCGCCTCGGCCCGCGCGAGGTCCTCGTCGGCGTCGCTCACTGCGTCTGCGGGATGCACCGCACCCATACGTGTCAGGAGTGTGAAACGACGATCTTCACACCACCGCTGGCAACCAACTGCTCCCTCACGGAGCTGGACGGGAGATAGGGAGCCGACGCGAGAGCGATTCCGTTGCAGCGATTTTGGAGCTGGTGCGAGCTAGTGACTGCTGATCGCGGGCCCTCGTCTCCAACATGCCACCGGTGTAGCACATGTGCTACAGTAGATTGTGTGGAAGTAGTTGGCTTGCGTGAGCTGCGGCAGAACGCGTCCGAGCTCGTCCGCCGGGCCGAGGAGGGCGAGGAGATCACGATCACTGTGGCGGGTCGCCCGGGGGCCCGACTCGTTCCTGCGGCGCCTCGTACCTGGCGGCGGTGGACGGACGTGGCCGACCTGTTCGCCGGGCCCGCCGATCCTGCCTGGGACGCCGATCGTGAGGCCATCGACCACGAAATACATGATCCGTGGGCCAAGCAATGAGGGCGATCCTCGATACCAGCGTGGTGATCGCCTCCGATGTCGAGCCCCTAGTCGGAGAGTTGGCTGTTAGCGCAATCACGTTGGCAGAACTGCACTTCGGGGTCCTGGTCGCCAAAGATCAACAGGTGCGGGCCGAGAGGTTGCGGCGGTTGCTGGTCGTTGAGCGTAAGTTCGACGCGCTGCCTGTGGAC
>NZ_JCALDG010000006.1:0-295601 GCF_059812735.1 Mycobacterium sp. NGS40 | reverse complement strand
AGAGATGCGCTTCCAGGCTGACATGGACGCTCGGTTTACGAGCACACCAGCACTGCGCCAAAAGCTCTCTGACCTCCTATACGCGCGCAACGCCTTCGTTCACGCCGACGAGGCCAAACTGATCAAGTGTCGCAGTCGCAAGCTCCTGTGGTTGCGGCAGATGAGGATATGGCGGTCCGCACTCAACAGGCTGGTAACTAGCATCGACGTTGCCGTAGGTGCACACTTGAAGGTGTTGACGGGACAAGACCCGTGGTGAGGGGATGACGAGGGTGGAAATCCGCCTAAAGCGTGGCGACCGCATCCGCGTCCCCTACGGCGCGGGTGTCTATGACGCCACAGTCATCGATGTCCGCGACGGACGCATATATGTGGCGGTCGACCTCGATTCAGATGCCTCGGTTGAGACGTTCTATCGAAGCAGCGAGCTGATCGACGCGTAGTCGGTATCTTTCTTTAGCGGCTGATCGGGCCGCGCTGAATTAGTCACGGAAACCGACATATTCGGACACCAGCACAGCTATTGCTAAGCGCGCAAGGTACTGTCCGATAACGGGGATGGATACCACCGCCGAAAACCAGCCCGGTCGCGCCGATACGTAGCTCGATCTCCTCGCCGGGGTCTAGCGCGACGCCGTTCGGTAGGGTCACGGATCGCGTGGTTATGCGTGGGACCGGTAGAACCAGCCTTGCGTTACACAGGCGGCGGACAGAGCCCATTGGCAGTTAGCAGCGTGGTGCGGGGTACGGCGTACGGGATCGAGCTTTGATCGACACGAAACTCTGACAGTCTGGCCCGCTGCCGGCTCCCGGCAGGTGTAGGTCAGAAGTTCGAGGCCGCTTAGCACCATGGGAAATCAGAGCTTTCAGCCCATAGCGCGTGCGGTCTTATGACAGCCTCGATGGCGACTTGCGTGTTGTGCCGTCGCCGGTGTTTGCGGACAGGCGTTCGTTACGGGGTTGAAAGTCCCTTCATCATGGTGTCGATCAATCCGTCGTAGCGGGCAATCGTTTCTGCCGCGGTGGTGGTCACGCTGAGCATGCGATACAGCGGAGCCCCGATCAGTGCGTCGGCGGCAGCTTCAATGTCGGCGTCCGCCCGAACTTGACCCCGGGCGATTCCGCTCTGTAATCGCTGCTTCAACGCGTCGTGGAAGCGGCCGGTGAGTTGGCGATACAAGGTGTCGCGGTCTTGCAGGTCTTCGGCAGCGGCAGCGGCGAGTGCACGCACGAGTGCGACGTTTTCAGGCGTGGCACTCAGCGTCGCGTATTCGTGCATCCAGGTCCTCAAGTCTTCGACCGTGTCACCAGTATCGGGAAGAGTGAAGTCGGCCACGGCGTAGGCCTGCATCACGGCCTCGGCCACCATAGGGGCCTTCGACGGCCATCGGCGGTACACCGTCTGCGTGCCCACGCCGGCATTGGCGGCGACCCTATCCATCGACACCCCCGAGTATCCGCCTTCGATGAGCAGAGCACGGGTCGCGTCGAGAATTGCCTCGTGCACCGCGGCGCTGCGCGGTCGTCCGGGACGGGCAGGGCTCACCAGACGACCCTAAGCCAAGGTCCGGTGCGGTTGCCGGGTGCCGTCAAGCCCATAAACCTGTTGCCGCTGTACATCGGCGCCCCGGTGTGGTTCTCTTTACGAGAATAATTTTCTCGTAATTGGCCGCGGTTGCAGCCCTAAGGGCGGGCCAGATCAAGGGCCTCCTGCGGTGGAAAGGGCGGCCGATGCGTCAGATCTGTGTGATCACAGGCGGCGCAGGCGGCATCGGGCTTGCCGCCGCCAAGATCGCCGGGCGAGACCGAACGGTGCTCCTCAGTGATGTCAGTCAGCACCGTCTCGAGGCGGCGGCACAGCAACTGGCAGCCCTCGGTATTCACTGCGAGACAGTCACTTGTGATGTCACTGACCGATCCTCAGTCGCCCAATTAGTCGACACTGCAACGGCGTTGGGCACAGTTATGTCGGTCATTCATACCGCCGGCGTGAGTCCCAGCATGGGTGCCGCCGAGCACATCATGCGGGTCAACGCGCTCGGCACCGTCGTCGTCAACGAGGCCTTCTTCCCGCTTGCCGCCGCAGGCTTTGCGATTGTCAACGTCGCATCCATGGCCGCTCACGTTTTTCCCGGGTTCCTCATCCCCAAACGACGATTCAAGGACGCACTGCGCGACGATGCCCTCTTCACGAAGAAGATGACGTCGGCCTGCAACGTTGCGCCCGCGAAGATTCGGCCGGGCTTCGCCTATGTGATCAGCAAGAACTTCGTGATGTGGTATTGCTCCTCGCAGGCAGCCAGATTCGGAAGCCGTGGCGCGCGAATCGTTTCGGTATCACCGGGCAGCATCGACACCGAGATGGGCAGGCTGGAGGAGCAGACCGGGTCGGGCGCGATGTTGAACTACGCCGCCTTGAAACGGTTCGGCAGGCCAGAAGAAGTCGCTGAGCTGTTGGTGTTTTGCGCCACCGAGAAGGCCAGTTACCTCACTGGCGTTGATATCGCCTGCGACGGAGGGGTTCTGGCGGCGTTCACGCTTCGAGACATGATGGCAGTTGCCCGTGGCGGCTAACCCCGACACGGCGGGCCGCGACCTTAGTGACCGCGCTTACCGGAGCCTCGCGATCGTGGCAATCGGACTCGCGCACTTCGTGTTTCCAAGCATCTTCGATCGCATCAACCGCATCGGCTTCCCCGAGCGCACGCGCAGATTCACCTACCTCAACGGCGTCATCGAAACGACGGTCGGCGTCTTGACCGCAATCCCGGGGGGCCGTCGACCGCTAGCCACGGTATCTGTGTGCTATCTGATCTATCTGTCGTACAACGTCATTCGCACTCAGACCGGGATGCGCAAGCGGTGAACCTCACGTGAGCCGAGCGGCTGGATAGGGGATCGAAAATGGGAATCAGCCAGACTGCTCGGGGCGCTGTCGAAGCGACGCGGCCGTTGCGTGATTTGGTTCGGCTGAACGTGACCGCCGCGGTTCGGACCCGCCGGCGCGGGTACGGCGGCTGGACCGGCGCGGAGAACACCGACTATGACCCGCAGAATCCGCTGACTGCTGCGCAGCCGTTTGACGCGTACCGCGCCCTGCATCGGGGTGGCCGGCTGCATTACAACCCGAGGCGGGCCACCTGGGTCCTGAGTCGGCTCGAGGATGTCCGCGCCGCGTTGCGCGACACCGATCAGGTCACCAGCACTCAAGGTGTCACCCGGCTGAGGATGACGGCGCCGCTGGCGGTGCTCACCGATGGTGACGAGCACACCCGGCTGCGCAAGCAAGTCCAGCCCGGCTTCAGCAAGGGAGCCATGGACAGCTGGCAGGAAATGACGAAAAGTCTTGCCGCGGAGTTGGTATCTGACCTGCTGGCCAACCCCGGCGGCGATGTGGTGCGGGCGTTGGCCATCCCGATGCCGATACGGTTGATCGCCCAAATCCTTGGCGTGCCCGAGCGCGACGTCAGCGATTTCCGGCGCTGGTCGGAAAAGGGCGTCGGCATCATGGAGTTGACCCCGACACCAGCCGGCCTGGTCGAAGCAGCCAAGTCCGTGGCCGCGATGGCAGCATTGCACCGCTACTTCCTGCGGCAGTTCGCCGTGGGCGGGCTCAAGGGCTCGGGCACGGTGCTGGGCCGACTGCTGGAACACAACAGCGACGGCAGCCTCACCGACAGCCAACTCGTCCTCATCGCAATCCACTTGCTAATCGCAGGAAATGAAACCACCACCAACCTCCTCGGCGGCATGTTCGACACCCTCGCACGAAACCCCGAACAGTACGACCAGATACGCGCCAATCCCGACCTCATCCCCGCGGCGGTCGAAGAGCAGCTGCGCATCACCACCCCGATACAGAACCTCTATCGCTACACCCGCGCCGACTACCGCATCGGCGACGTCACCATCCCCACGGGCTCTCGCGTCCTGCTGTCCTTTGGTGCGGCCAACCGTGACCCGTCAGTCTTCGAGAATCCCGACGACTACCGCGCTGACCGCAACCCCCGCATGCATGTGGCATTCGGCTACGGCCCACACATGTGCCTCGGGGCGCCGTTGGCTCGCATGGAAGCCCAAGCTGTTCTGCGGGAACTCGTCGCAAACGTGGCTCGCATCAACCCCGACGGCCCGACAACATGGTCCACGCACAGCTCCCTTCGCGGCCCGACCCACCTAAGGGTCCGCCTGACACCGGCTTGAGCGCCGGCCATCCGCGCGCACCAATCGGGTGCGTCAAGCTGGAACCGTAATAGACGGCTTTTGCTGGTTAGGGCTGGCCGGGAGCCGGTGCAAGACAAAAAATTCACCCGATGTCCGCTGAGCTGCTGCCGCGAGTCAGGGTCTGGCCGCGGAAGAAGTCCGGGGCGACCGCCCACCAGATCACCATCAGGATCGATCCCAGCAGCAGCGCGCCGATGCCAACCGCTGCGACGGCGCCGACTCCGAGAATCGTGATGTTGTGGCCGTTGTCGTCGGTCAGCCACTCGGGTCTGGCGTATTGGTTGAGCCCGTAGACGAGAACGATCAGTAGGGTCACGCCGCCCAGCAACGGGACGACCCCGCGCGTCACGAGATTTCGCGCCGAGCTGGTGAGGGTGTTGCGGTAGTACCACGCGCACGCAAATCCGGTGAGCCCGTAGTAGAAGGCGATCATCAGCCCCACCGATCCGATCAGTGCGGCAAGCAGATTCGTGCTGACAAGCGTGAAAAGGACGTAGAAAAGGATGGACACGACGCCGACCGCGACGGTCGAGGTGGTCGGCGTCAGGTAGCGGTGGTGCGTCTTCGCGAACGACGCCGGCAGCGCCTTGAAGACCCCCATCGACAAGGTGGTGCGCGCCGTCTTCAAGATCGTCGTCTGCGTCGACGCCAGGGCAGACGTCAGGATCGACGTCCCCAGCGCCAGCATGGCGATCTTTCCGAGAACGCCGTTGCCGAACAGTGCTGGGCCGATCGACGCGAAGGCGTCCTTCGAGTTGCGGGGATTGTCCAGCCCGATGCCCTGGGTCCCGACACCAGCGAACGCGATGGCCGACACGGTCACCAGGGTGTAGGTCGCCAACAGCAGGAGAGCCGAGATGATAGCGGCACGGCCAGGCGTGCGGCTGGGGTCGTCGGATTCCTCGTTGCATGCCACGGCGGTGTCCCAACCCCAGTACATGAAGATGGCCATCAGGGCTGCTGGGGCGATCGTGGTGCCGAAATCAAGACCGCCGGGCCAAAACCAGGACAGCGACGGATGCAGCGAAAACCCTTGAGCATCAAGGGTATACGCCTTGACGAGTGCAACCACCGAGAACGCGACCAGGACCACGATCTGAAAGGCCAGCAGCGCGTGCAGCAGTCTGGCCGAGACCTGGATTCCGCGATAGCAGATATAGGTCATCGCCACGATCCACAAGACGCCCACGATCGTCGGCCACAACCTGCTGTTGGGCACGTCCGCGAGCGAAAGCCAACCCAGGTCTCCGGCGAATCTGAATGAATAAGCCGCGGAGATCTCGGCCAGATTGGCCATCACAATCACTTCTGCAGCGATGATGCCCCAGCCGCCCAGCCATCCGACGAAGGGCCCGAATGCTCGCGACGCCCATATAAACGTCGTGCCGCAGTCCGGCTCGGCCTTGTTGAGCTCCTGGTAGGCCGTGGCGATCAAGTACATCGGGATGAACGAAATGAGAACGACGGCTGGGGCTTTGACGCCACAGAGCTGCGCGCCGCCACTAGCCACGATGAGACCCAGTGTCGCGGCAAGGCTGTAGGCCGGCGCCATGGACGCCAATCCGACCACCACGCTGGAGAGCAGTCCGAGCGCGCCGCCCCTGAGGCCTTTGCCCGTGACGGCCGCCGCTACAGTGCCGCTCTCCGGACCGGTCATGACCTCACCTTTGCTCATCGCACCGCTCTGCGACCATCATGCCCCGGCGCGGCCATGAGTCTGAACCCGGCGCCGAAAGTGGCTGCGCCAGTGGCCGTCTGATCGCTCGCTACGCCGGCTCGGGTCGTAAAAGGACTTTGGACCCTATTTCCCTTCATCCCGCGTGTGCCATCTTAATGTAACCGTACGACACATATACATCATGTAGAGAGATAACTGAGGGGATTCCGTGTCCAAGGACCTTACTAACGTGCAGCTACTCCGCGAACTCGAACCGGTGGTTGAGAAGCTACTCAACCGCCACCTGTCGATGTTCAAGGAATGGAATCCGCACGACTACGTGCCCTGGTCGGATGGCAGAAATTTCTATGCGCTCGACGGCCAGGATTGGGAGCCTGGGCAGACCCGGCTCCCCGACGTCGCCCAGGTGGCGATTGTTCAAAACCTGCTGACCGAGGACAATTTACCGTCCTATCACCGCGAGATCGCGATGAACTTCAGCATGGACGGCCCGTGGGGGCAATGGGTGAATCGGTGGACCGCGGAAGAGTCCAGGCACAGCACGGCGCTGCGTGATTACCTGGTGGTCACCCGCGCGGTCGACCCGGTAGAGCTGGAAAAGCTCCGCCTCGAGCAAATGACGCGGGGTTTCAGCCCCGGCCAGAATCGGCAGGGCGATATGTTTGCTGAGAGCTTGTTTGATTCCGTCATGTATGTCTCGTTTCAGGAATTGGCCACCCGCGTCTCGCACCGCAACACGGGCAAAGTCAGCAATGACCCGATCGCAGAACAGCTCATGGCCAGGGTGTCGCACGACGAGAACTTGCACATGATCTTCTACCGGGATGTCAGCGCCGCAGGTTTGGACATCGCGCCCAATCAAGCGATGAAATCGGTGCACCGGATCCTGCGCAACTTCAAGATGCCCGGGTTCACGGTCCCGGAGTTCCGGCGTAAGGCGGTAATTATCGCCGTCGGCGGTGTTTACGACCCGCGTATCCATCTCAACGAGGTGGTCATGCCCGTGCTCAAGAAGTGGCGCATCTTCGAACGGGAAGACTTCTCCGGTGAGGCCGCACGGATGCGCGACGATCTCGCCGCGCTGGTCAAAGAACTCGAAGAAGCCTCCGACAAATTCGACGAATCCAAGCAGCGCTACCTGGAGCGCGAGGCGCGTAAGACCGAGAAAATCACCGCCAGCAAAGTGCTTCAAACGAAGGGAACGCTGACGCTCAGCGGGCACTGAGGATCGCTGACGCCATAATTAGAATCACGTCGCCGACCACCCGGATGGGGGACGGCCGATCGAGTCGTCACCACTAGCTTCGTCTCAGCTCTACCGAGGAGAAGCCATGGGTGACACCGCAGATCCGACCGATCATTTCCGTACGACGTGTCCGCATGCCGGCGAATTCTTCATCGACCGACTGTGTTGGCCGGGGCTGATGGCGATAGTGCTGGGTGTCGCGTCGCTGGTTGGCGGCGTAGCCGCGGCAGCGTATGGGCACCAGGACTGGACGCTGACGATGGTTATGGTCGGAGTACCAGCGATCGTTGCCGGCCTGGTTTGGCTCGTGCTGGAGCATCGTCGGGTGTTGAAGATTGAAAGCCGTTGGCTTTCGGTGTATTCCTTGCGACGCCCGAGCTACTGATCCGCGGTCTCACGGATCAGGAGGTCAGGTGCGACAGCATCATTTGGGGAGCAGAACCGCCGCAACCAGTTGAACCACGTCGTCATGCCGTCGCCGGTGCGCGCACTTATCGGAAGAATGTCTGCGGTCGGATTTACCTGTCGAACGTGGTCGACGTAAGTCGCGATGTCGACGTCGAGGTGGGGTGCCAGGTCGATCTTGTTGAGCAGCACGACATCCACCGACCGAAACATGACCGGGTATTTCAGTGGTTTGTCTTCACCCTCGGTGATCGAGTAGACCATCGCCTTGGCGTGCTCGCCGACGTCGAATTCGGCCGGGCAGACGAGGTTGCCGACGTTTTCGATGATGACCAGGTCCAGTGCCGCCAGCTCCAGCCCCTGCAGTGCTCGGTTGACCATGGGGGCGTCCAGATGGCACTCACCGCCAAAGCCATTGCTGGTGTTGAGCAGTGATATCTGGGCACCCCGGCCGTCGAGCTTCGCGGCGTCGAGGTCGGTGGCGATGTCGCCTTCGATCACCCCGAGGGACAATTCGGCGGCGAGTGCGTCCAGGGTGGCGGCCAGCACCGTGGTCTTTCCCGATCCAGGCGAGCTCATCAGGTTCAAGGCGCGGATGCCGTTGGTCTCGAAGGCGTGGCGGTTGATGGCGGCGCGGCTGTCGTTTTCGGCGAAGATGGACTCGAGTACCTCGATGCGCTGTGAGCCGGACGCATATCCGCTGTGGTCGCCGTGCTCGTGCTGGTGACCCTCGGGGTCGTGGTCATGACTGTGTACCGTGCCGTCGTCGTGACGATGAAATCTACCCACGCACTTG
Source organism: Mycobacterium sp. NGS40 (assembly GCF_059812735.1). Classification (NCBI taxonomy): domain Bacteria; kingdom Bacillati; phylum Actinomycetota; class Actinomycetes; order Mycobacteriales; family Mycobacteriaceae; genus Mycobacterium; species Mycobacterium sp. NGS40. The sequence continues at coordinate 287,252 of NZ_JCALDG010000006.1, read as the reverse complement.
CCCTTTCATGACACTTCGACGGACGTGACCAGAAACTCGTTGCCGCACACCACGTCAACGTCGGTGCTCGAGCAACTCGGACAGCAGACCGAGAACCGAGACTCAATCCGCGACTGTTGCCGGCAGGTGTGGCACAGGACCTCGGCGGGCACCAGGTCGAGTTCCAGCTCGGCATCGACCATGTTGCCGTCGAGGTGCTGACACACCAACGACCAACAGAACTCCAGAGAATCGGGCACCACCTGTCGTAGCGCGCCGACTCGGACTCGGACGATATCGACGTGACGACCCGCCGCATGGGGCTTCACGACACCGGCGATGGCCCTACACAGCGACAGTTCGTGCACTACACCATGCTGCCTCGCAGGGGACAACGCTGTCGCGAAAATAAACTGCGGAAAAACGCAGACTTTGTGTGCGAAATTGTGATTGTCGACACATCGGGGCCCGGTCTAGCCTGGGCGTGACCGCCCGTGCCGCCAGCCCATAGGCGCGGGGGTCCTTGCTGCTCAGGAGGTTGGTGGTGGGCAGTCAGCGTGGGGCGCTAGCGAGCGTGCGATTGCGCCTCCATATTGCCGGGGTCGTTCAGGGCGTGGGATTCCGCCCCGCGGTCGCGCGCATCGCGGCACGTCACGGCCTGGCGGGGTGTGTGTACAACGATTCCGGCTCGGTGCACTGCGAGTTCGAGGGCGCTCCCGATGCGGTCCAGGCGGCCGTCTCGGCGATCAGCGTCGACCGCCCGCCGATGTCTCGCATCGATTCCATCGAGGCCATCGCACTGCCTCCGAATGGCGAATCCGAATTTCGCATCGTCGACAGCCGAACCGTCGCCGACCGACGCACGCTGGTGCCTCCGGACATCGCCGTTTGCGCCGACTGCCTGCGCGAACTCCGCGACCCCGACGACCGTCGTCACGGTCACCCGTTCATCACGTGCACCAACTGCGGCCCGCGCTACACGGTGATCACCGACCTGCCCTACGACCGGCCCGCGACCACCATGGCGCAGTTTCCGATGTGCGCCACCTGTTCGGCCGAGTACCGAGATCCCGCCGACCGACGGTTCCACGCGCAAACCATCGCCTGCCCCGACTGCGGACCGACGCTGTCTTGGCGCGGTCCCGGTGGTGGCCTCGAACCACTAGCCGCCGCCGCGCACGCGCTCGAGAACGGCCTGATCGTCGCCATCAAGGGCATCGGCGGGTTCCATCTTGCCTGCCGAGCCGACAATGCCGCGACGGTCGCGGATCTGCGGCGCCGAAAAGGCAGACCCGCCAAGCCGTTTGCGGTGATGGTAGCGGATATCACTGCGGCGCAACGTATTTGCCATATCGACGCCGCGTCGGCTGAACTGCTGCAGTCGCCCGCGGCGCCGATAGTCTTGCGGGCCGCCCGGGACGACTCGATGCTCGCCGGCGTGGCGCCCGGACTGTCCGAAATCGGCGTGATGCTGGCCTACTCGCCCGTTCACCATCTGCTCTTCGATCGTTTGGGGCCGGTGCCGTTGGTGATGACGTCGGCCAACAACGGGGGATCGCCGATCGTCTTCCGCGATCGCGACCTGACCTGGATCGACGGGCTGGCCGATGCCGTGCTCACGCACGACCGGCCCATCCACGTGCCGTGCGAGGATTCGGTCCTCACGGTTGACGACGACGGCGGCGTGGTGCCGATCCGACGATCCCGCGGTTACGCGCCGCTTCCAGTCTCGGTCCCCGCGGCGGCCGACGCCCCCGTCGTGCTGGCAACCGGTGGGGACCTCAAGACCACGTTTTGTCTGTTGTCCTCCGACGGAAACGCGCACCTGTCGTCGCACCTGGGCGACATGGCCGACCCGCGGACCCAGACCTGTTTCGAGTCGGCGCTCGACCACCTGGCGTTCATGACCGACCGGCATGCCACGGTCATCGCGTGTGATCTGCATCCGTCGTATGCCACCACCGGCTGGGCGCAACGGCAGGAGCGGCCGGTCGTGCGGGTGCAACATCACCACGCCCACGCGGTATCGCTGCTGGCCGAGCACGGCCGGCTCGCCTCCCCGATGCTCGCGGTCGCGTTCGACGGCACCGGCTATGGCACCGACGGCACCATCTGGGGCGGTGAACTGCTGATGGTCAGCGACCCGGCCGCCTGCACCCGCGTCGGACACCTCAAGACGTTCGCACTGCCCGGCGGCGACGGGGCCGTGCGTCAGCCGGCCCGCATCGCCCTGGACCTGCTGTACCGCGCCGGAATCGAGTGGGCGCCGGATCTCCCGGCCGTCGAGAGTCTCAGTGCGCAGGCACGTTACGTCCTTGCCCAACAGCTTCCGCGTGGCATCGGATGCGTCCAGACCAGCAGCATGGGCCGCTTGTTCGACGCGGTCGCCAGCCTGCTCGGCGTGTGCCAGCAGGTGAGCTACGAGGGGCAGGCGGCCGTCGAACTCGAGCACCTGGCGCGCCGGGGCCGACCGGCACCGCTGGACTTCGAGGTGACCGACGGTGAGTTGGACCCGATGCCGTTGATCACCGAGTTGGTGCGGGGACTGCGAGCCGGCACGACGCCGGCCGACCTCGCCGCCGGGTTCCACGCCGCCGTCATCCGAGCCACGGCTGAGGCGGTCGGTCAGGTGGCCGGCGACGTCGGTACCGTCGGGCTGACCGGCGGTGTGTTCGTCAACCGGGTGCTGCGCGACGGTCTGCGTAGCGAATTGGCCGACAATGGTTTCGAGGTGCTGACTCATGCGGTGCTGCCGTGCAACGACGGCGGACTTGCGTTAGGTCAGGCCGTGATCGCGGCTCGGCGGCAAGAAAGGGTGGCATAGCTATGTGTCTCGGAATTCCCGGAAAGGTCATCGACACCTGGGACGAGGCGGGGACGCGGATGTGCACCGTCGACTTCGGCGGCACCACCAAAACCGTATGCCTTGCCTATCTTCCGGACATGCAGATCGGGGAGTACACCATCGTTCATGCCGGATTCGCCATCACCCGACTCGACGAGGCGTCGGCAAATGAGACGTTACGAATGTTCCACGACCTCGGCGTGCTGGACGAAGAGCTGGCCGGTGACGAAGGCCAGGGCAGGAGGGAGCCGGCATGAAATATCTAGATGAATTCCGTGATCCAGCGGCGGCGCGCACCTTGGTCGCCGATATCAAGAGGCGCGTCACCAAGACCTGGACCATCATGGAAGTCTGTGGTGGGCAGACACATTCGATCATTCGCAACGGCATTGACCAATTGCTGGACGGTGCGGTGGAATTCATCCACGGACCCGGATGCCCGGTCTGTGTCACGCCGCTGGAGATGATCGACCGTGCGCTGGAGATCGCGGCCCGCGATGACGTAATCTTCTGCTCCTTCGGTGACATGCTGCGGGTGCCGGGCAGCAGTCAGGATCTGTTCGGTGTGCGTGCTCGGGGTGGTGACGTCCGAATCGTGTACTCGCCGTTGGACGCCACTCGGGTGGCGGCCGACAATCCCGACAAGCAGGTGGTGTTCTTCGGGGTCGGCTTCGAGACCACCGCGCCGGCCAACGCGATGGCAGTTGTGCATGCGCAGCGACTGGGGCTCACCAACTTCTCCATGCTGGTGTCGCATGTGCTGGTGCCCCCGGCCATGACGGCGATCTTGAGCTCGCCGACCAACCGAGTCGAGGCCTTTCTGGCGGCCGGCCACGTCTGCACGGTGATGGGTACCGGCGAATACGGGCCGCTGGTCGATGAATTCCGGGTTCCCATCGTGGTGACCGGTTTCGAGCCGCTGGACTTGCTCGAAGGCGTGCGGCAAGCTGTCGACCTGCTGGAGGCGGGCACCCCACAGTTGCGCAACGCCTATCCGCGCGCGGTGACCGCCGCCGGGAACGCGGTCGCGCAACAGACCCTCGCGGGGGTGTTCGTGGTGACGGATCGACAATGGCGCGGCATTGGCCTGATCCCGAAGTCCGGATGGACGCTGTCCCCACGCTACGCGGAGTTCGACGCCGAATTGAAGTTCGGGGTCGGGCATCTGCGGGTCTCCGAATCGGCGGAATGTCACAGCGGCGAAGTGTTGCAGGGCCTGTTGAAACCCAACGAATGTCCGGCGTTTGGAAAATCATGCACACCGCGCACGCCGCTCGGCGCGACCATGGTGTCCAGCGAAGGCGCCTGCGCCGCCTACTACCAGTTCCGGCGGTTGGAAGCCGCTGCCCATGCCTGAGTCTCGCGTCGCCACCGATCCGGCCGACTGGGTGTGTCCGCTGCCGTTGCGCGAGACGAAACGCATTGTGCTGGGCCACGGCGGTGGCGGTGTGCTCTCCGAGGAACTGATCGAGAATCTATTTCTGCCCGCGTTCGGTGGCGCGGCCGGCGCGCCCCGTGATTCCGCATTGGTCGACATCGCGGGCGGACGGATCGCGCTGACCACCGATTCCTATGTGGTGCAACCTCTTTTCTTTCCGGGCGGCAACGTCGGCGACCTGGCGGTCAACGGCACCGTCAACGACTTGGCTTGCAGCGGAGCCCAACCGCTCGCGCTGACGGCCGGGTTCATTCTCGAGGAGGGACTCGATCTGGACGTGCTCGGCGCGGTCGCCGAAACCATGGGCAGGGCCGCCGCCACCGCCGGGGTCGGCATCGTCACCGGTGACACCAAAGTGGTTGCCAGGGGCGGTGCGGACCAGCTTTTCGTCAACACCGCCGGGGTAGGTGTCGTGCCGGCGGGGGTGCACGTCGGGCCGGAGAGGGCGCGCGTCGGCGACCACATCATCGTGTCGGGCAACGTGGGCGAACACGGCGTCGCCATCATGAGCGTGCGCGAGGGCATCGACTTCGGCACCGTCGTCACGACCGACAGCGCACCGCTGCACCGACTGGTTGCGGCCATGCTCGCCACCGCCGGTGCCGGCGTGCACGCGCTACGCGACCCTACCCGTGGTGGCCTCGTTGCGGCGGTCGTCGAGATCGCCCGCGCTGCCTCGGTTGGTATCGAACTCGATCAGGCGGCAATCCCTGTCCCCGAGACGGTTTCGTCGGCATGCTCGTTCCTCGGGCTGGACCCGCTGCAGGTGGCCAACGAGGGAAAGATGGTGGCTTTCATCGACCCCGCGCACAGTGAGGCAGTGCTGGACGCCATGCGGTCGCGTCCCGAGGGGGCCAACGCCGCGATCATCGGCCGAGTTGTCGCCGAACATCCCGGCCTGGTGGTGGGCAGGACGCCGTTTGGCACCACACAGGTCATCGAACGTCAACTGGGCGAGCAACTTCCGCGCATCTGCTAGGTCCGGTCCGCCCGGAGATCTCGACGTCGAAGATGGCCGCCTCTAGCGTCACGAGTCATCCGGACGCCGCCGCGATACTGCGCAGCGCGGCGTCGAAGACCGCCGCCGCGGTCAGGCCCAGATGCGCTGCCACCTCGGGGCCCGGCCCGCTCTCGCCGAAGCGGTCGATGCCGATCACCGTGTCCGCCGGCCGTGCCAGAGCTCGCCAGCCGCTGCTCACGCCGGCTTCGATCCACACGACCGGCAGATCGGGCAGTGCGGTGCCGTCGGCCTGCAGCGCGGCGGCGATGCGTTCGCGCCACATCACCGAGATGACGATCGCCGATATCCCGTGCTCGCTGAGCAATTCGGCGGCCTCGAGTGCCAAGGCGACCTCCGAGCCGCTGGCCGCCAGCATCACATGAGCGGTATCGGCTACCGGCCGCACCACCCGCATGCCGTAGTGGCGGACGTCATCTAGCCCGGCACCGCCGAGTACCGGAAGATCCTGTCGGCTGAGCACCAAAGCGGTAGGGCCGTCGGTGTTGTCCGCCGCCAGCTGCCATGCCAACGCGGTCTCGGCAGCGTCGGCCGGGCGTAGCACGGTCAGCCCCGGAATCAGTCGAAGCGACTCCAGCTGTTCAACCGGTTGATGGGTCGGGCCATCCTCACCGACATGCACGGAGTCATGCGTAAACACATACACCACAGGCAATTTCATCAGCGCCGAGAGCCGCAAAGCCGGGCGCAGGTAGTCGGCGAACACCAGAAAGGTGCTGCCGAAGGGGCGCAGCCCGCCGTGCAGGGCGATGCCGTTCATCACCGCCGCCATCGCGTGCTCGCGAATACCGAAATGAATCGTGCGGCCGCTGTAGTCCTCCGGTGTGATGTCACCACCGGGGATCGCGGTGTTGGTCGAGGCGGCCAGATCGGCGGATCCGCCGACCAGCCCCGGGTAGGCGGCAGCCAACGCTGCCAGTGCCGCACCGGATGCCTTGCGAGTGGCCGACGTTCCACCCGAGGCCAGGCCGTCGGCCAGCGGCGTGAGCACCGACAGGTCGTCGGCGGCGGGAACCGTGTCGAGCGGGAAGTCCGCGGAAAGCTGCGGATGGTCAACCTGCCACGCCGCATGCATCTGAGCCCACCGCGCATGCGCCGCGCTGCCCCGCGCAGCCACTACGGCGGCGGTCGCGCTGACCGCGAGCGGCACGTGGAAATGCTCGTCGGGCCAGTCCAAACGGGAGCGCATGGCATGCAGCACTTCCGATCCCAACGGGCTCCCATGTGCTTTGGAGGTGCCTTCGATGCCGGGCGCCCCAAAGCCGATGATCGTGCCCACCCGGATGAAGGTGGGCCGGCCGTCTGTCCGAACCGCCTCGGTGAACGCGTGGTCGAGGGCGGCCACGTCGTTCCCGTCGGGGACGCCGAGCACACGCCAGCCGTAGGCGCTGAACCGGCCCTCGACGTCGTCGGTGCAACTTTGGGAGGCCGATCCGTCGATGGTGACGTCGTTGTCGTCGAAGATCACGATCAACTTGCCGAGCCGGAGGCGCCCGGCCAGTGATGCGGCCTCGTGGCTGATGCCTTCCATCAAGTCGCCGTCGCCGGCGAGCACCCAGGTGCGGTGGTCGACGACGCTGTGTTCATCGGTATTGCATCGCGCGGCCAGCATCCGTTCGGCCAACGCAATTCCGACCGCGTTGGCAAGCCCTTGTCCCAGTGGGCCCGTGGTGGTTTCGACGCCCGCGGTATGACCGCACTCGGGGTGTCCGGGAGTCAGCGAGCCCAGCTGCCGGAACTTCCGCAGTTGCTCGACCGGCATGTCGTAGCCGAACACGTGTAGCAGGGAGTAGAGCAGCATCGAGCCGTGGCCGGCAGACAGCACGAAGCGGTCGCGGTCGGGCCAACGCGGATCGGCGGGGTCGTGGCGCAGGTGGCGCGACCACAACGTCCAGGCGATCGCGCTGGCACCCAACGGTAGTCCCGGATGTCCGCTGCCGGCGGCCTGCACACCGTCGGCGGCCAGGAACCGCAGCGTGTTGATGGCTAACCGGTCCAATTCGTCCGTGCCGGTTGATGGTTCGGTCATGTCGGGGGCCAGTGTGGTTCCTGGTGTGCTGGTCGTTCTGGGTGTGATGGTCACGGTGCCACCAGCCTTCCGTTGGTCTCGCGGGCGGCTGCGCGAAGTGCGTGCGCCGCCTCGGTCATGTTCGGTCCGGCGAACAGCGCCGAACCGGCGCAGAACACGTCGGCTCCGGCCGCTGCGGCGGCGGCGATGGTGCCCGGTCCGATACCGCCGTCCACCTCGAGCTCGATATCCAGTCCGCGCCGGTCGATTTCAGCTCTGGCGGCCGCGATCTTGGGTTCCATGCTGGTCAAATAGCGTTGCCCGCCGAACCCGGGGTTGACCGTCATGATCAGCAGCAGGTCGGTGACGTCGAGCACATCGAGGACCGCGCCCAGCGGGGTAGCCGGGTTAAGGGCGACGCCGGCGCGGGCGCCAAGGCCGCGGATGCTCGACAGGGTGCGGTGCAGGTGCCGACACGCCTCGGCATGCACGATCACGATTTCGCAGCCGGCTTCGATCACCCAGCGCGGCAGCATCGGGTCAGGATCCTCGACCATGAGGTGCGCCTCGAAACCCATTGTGACTCGGTCGCGGCAGGCCGCGATCACGTCGGGACCGAAGGTCAGATTTGGGACGAACCGTCCGTCCATGACATCCCACTGGATCCGGTCGACACCGGCGCGCTCGATCTCTGCGACGTCGCGGCCCAGTTCGGCGAAGTCCGCCGGCAGCACGGACGCGACCAAAGTTGGTGTCACCAAAGCGATTCCTCCCTGAAACTCGTTTCCAGCACGTTAGGGCGCAATGCGGCAACGCTGAATCCCCCAACGCGGGGGAATCCGGGGTGATGTTCTCACCGGTGAAATCCAGCAAAAGGAGATGACGACATTGGTACTCGGCAATTATCGTGTTCGCATGACGGCGGTTACTGCAGTGCCTATTACCGGGCCCGTTCGGGTCGTTTTGGTTGACGACCACGAAATGGTTATCGAGGGCCTTAAAGCGATGCTCGCCTCTTTCCGGAACCGCGTGCGGGTCGTCGGCGAGGCAGTGGGCGCCGAAAATGCACTCCAGGTCATTGAGAGCCTGCAACCTGACATTGTGCTCTGCGACGTCAGAATGCAGGGCGCCAGCGGTCTGGACCTGTGCCGTGCCATCCGCGAACGCAACCCCGCAAGCAAGGTCATTCTGCTTTCGGTGTACGAGGACGAGCAGTACTTGTTCCAGGCCTTAAGGGTCGGGGCGTCGGGTTATCTGCTGAAGGGCATCAACAGCGACGAGCTGGTGCGGCAGCTGGAGTACGTCCAGAGCGGTTCGACCGCCATCGACGCGGGCCTTGCCGCGCGGGCCGCCGACACTGCGGCCCGGCTGCAACGGGACGAATTCTGGCCGGGCGCGCGACAGGGCCTGAGTCAGCGGGAGAGCGAAATCCTGTCGTTCGTCGTGGCCGGCCTGTCGAATCGCGGCATAGCCAGCAAACTCGTCATCGGCGATGAGACGGTCAAGAGTCACCTGCGCTCCATTTATCGCAAGCTGGGCGTCAACGACCGCACCGCGGCGGTGGCGGTCGCGCTGCGCGAGGGGATCTACCAGTGACGGGATCGGTGCGGGGGCTGGTGGACGCCGACCGCGAGGTCGCACTGCTGCTCGACATCGTGGCCGCCACCGGCAGCGGTCCGGCGATCGAACCGGTCGCGGCGGCGGTCGCGCGACTCATCACAGCGGCCACAGCATCCGACGTCTGCTTCGTGCACGTCCTCGATGATTCCGGCGGGTCGCTGACCCTGGCCGGCGCCACACCACCGTTCGACGAATGCATCGGCCAGGTCCAGCTGCGACTTGGCGAAGGAGTCTCGGGATGGGTAGCGCAACACCGTGAACCCGTGGTGATCACCAGCCGCAAAGACGAAGACCCGCGCTATGTGCCGATCGCGGCGTTGCGCGGCTCGGACTTCACTTCGATGGCGTCGGTGCCGATGGAGACGGGACCGGGCCGGCTCGTCGGCGTCCTCAATGTGCACACGGTAGCCCGCCGGGAGTTCACCGACCGCGACATTGAGCTGTTGCTGGCGATCGGGCAATTGACCGCCGGCGCGTTCGACCAAGCGCGGGTGCACCGGCAGTTGGCCGCGCGGGAACGGGTGCACGGCAGTTTCGCCGAACAGGTGATCGCCGCGCAGGAATCCGAACGCAGGCGGTTGGCCGGCGATATTCACGACGGGATCTCTCAGCGGCTGGTAAGCCTGAGTTACCGGCTCGATGCGGCCGCCCACGCCGTCGAGACCGACGACCAGGACGAGGCCACTGAACAGCTCGAAAAGGCCCGTGATCTCGTCGATCTCACGCTGGCGGAAGCCCGTTCGGCGATCGGCGGGCTCCGCCCACCCGTGCTGGACGACCTCGGTCTGGCCGGCGGCCTGGCCAGCCTGGTATCGACGATCCCCGAGGTAGACCTCGACCTGGAGTTGGCTGACGAACGGTTGCCCGAACATGTCGAGGTGGCCCTATACCGGATCGCACAGGAGTGTCTGCAGAACGTCGTAAAGCACTCCCGCGCGATGACCGCCACGGTGCGCTTTGCCGTCGAGGCAGGCGTAGCCCGACTGGAGGTTGCCGACGACGGGATCGGCATCGCCGGATTCGATCCGTCCGCCCGCCCGCCCACCAGCTACGGCATGCTGTCGATGACAGAGCGTTCCGAGCTGGTGGGCGGGCGGCTGGCCGTGCGCTCGACGCCCGGATCGGGTACCACCGTCACGGTGACGGTCCCGCTGGACGGCGCGGGCATCGCAGGTCAGGCCGGCTGAAGCTGGTCGCGCAGGCGCACCGCGGAGGCGTTGGCCGACACATGACCCAATAGCGCCTCCTGCGCCGTGCTGACCCGTGTTTCATCACCGCGCCACGCCGCCAGCGCCGGGGACACCAAGGCCCTGCCGAAGGAAAAGGTCAACGGCCACGGTGTGCGATGCGCCTGCAGCGCCGTCAGGTTGCTGGTGGCACGCGTCGGCGACTGTCCGCCGGACAGAAACGCCACCCCGGCGAGGTCGGCCGGCCAGGCACGCAGCACCGAAACCGTGGCCGCGGCAACCTCTTCCGCCGTGGCCTGGGTGGGGTGGTCTTCGCCTTCGATCACCATGTTGGGTTTGAGCACGATGCCGGCCAGGTCCACGCGTAGCAGGCCCAGCTGTTGGCGCACCGCCGCGTGCACCTCGGCGGTCACTTCGGCGCACCGGGCGATGCTGTGGTCGCCGGTCATCAGCACCTCGGGTTCGACGATTGGCACGATGCCCGCTTCCTGGCAGGCCGCCGCGTAGCGGGCCAGTGCGTTGGCGTTGCATGCGATGGCGCCCCAGCTCGGGGTGCTTTCGGTGATGCTGAACACGGCCCGCCACTTGGCGAACGCCGCGCCCATTTCCGCATACCGGGCCAGTCGGCCGGCGAGACCGTCCAAGCCCTCGGTCACCGTTTCACCCGGCAAACCCGGGCAGGGCTTCGCGCCGGTGTCGACTTTGATGCCGGGCAGCATGCCCAGTTCGCGGACCCGCTGCGGAAACGGCCGCCCATCGCTGAAGACCTGGCCCAGGGTTTCGTCGCAGAAGATGATCCCCGAGACGCCGTCCGCGAGCCCGGGCGTGCTGGCCAGGAGTTCGCGGTAGTTCCGCCGGCTGTCCGAGGTCGCGGTGACGCCTGCCTGCTCGAGACGGGCCGACATCGTCGTGATGCTCTCGTCGGCGGCGAGGATGCCCTTGCCGGGCGCCGTCATGGCCTGGGCGATCTTCCTGCACGTGCTCATCAATGCTTCCTGTCTCTAGGGGTGCGCACACCATAAGAGCAGCGCCGATAGTGCGGCGTCACCCGAATGGTGGAAAGAATGGGGGTCGCTGGACACTTAACTAATAACCTAAGTATCAGCCCCCCCCGCCTATTATCGATAGACAGGTTGATTGTTCGCTGACACGATTCGAGCCATGACCGACAGATGGAACGCGGGAGTGATCCCGTACGCAGAGATGGGCTACTGGCAGCCGGATTACCAGCCGAAGGACACCGACGTTCTCTGTGCCTTCCGGATCACCCCGCAGGAGGGGGTCCCTCCGGAGGAGGCGGGCGCCGCCGTCGCCGGTGAATCGAGCACCGCGACGTGGACGGTGGTGTGGACGGACCGCCTCACCACCTTCGAGCACTACCAAGCCAAGTGCTATCGCGTCGACGCGGTGCCCGGCGTGCCCGGACAGTGGATTGCGTGGATCGCCTACGACCTCGACCTGTTCGAGGAGGGCTCCATTGCCAACCTGACCAGTTCGATCATCGGCAATGTGTTCGGGTTCAAACCGCTCAAGGCGCTGCGCCTGGAAGACATGCGGATCCCAACGCACTACGTCAAAACCTTCCAGGGGCCCGCACACGGCATCGTGATGGAGCGCGAGCACCTCGGCAAGTTCGGCCGGCCGCTGCTGGGCGCCACCACCAAACCCAAGCTCGGTCTCTCGGCGCGCAACTACGGCCGCGTCGTTTACGAGGCGCTGCGCGGTGGACTGGACTTCACCAAGGACGACGAGAACATCAACTCCCAGCCATTCATGCGATGGCGAGACCGCTTCCTGTTCTGCATGGAAGCCGTCAACCGGGCGCAGGCCGCCACCGGCGAGATCAAGGGGCACTACCTCAACGTCACCGCCGGGACGATGGAGGAGATGTACGCGCGGGCGAACTTCGCCGCCGAGCTCGGTTCGGTGATCGTGATGATCGATCTGACGATCGGCTACACCGCGATCCAATCGATGGCGAAATGGGCCCGCGATAACAGCGTCATCCTGCACCTGCACCGCGCCGGGCACGGCACCTATACGCGGCAGAAGTCGCACGGCGTCAGCTTCCGGGTCATCTCGAAGTGGATGCGGCTGGCCGGGGTCGACCACATCCACGCCGGAACGGTGGTCGGGAAACTCGAGGGTGACCCCAACACCACGGCCGGGTTCTACGACACCCTGCGCCTCGACCGCGTCGAAGCAGACCCGGTCAAGGGCCTGTTCTTCGACCAGGAGTGGGCGTCCATGCCCGGCGTCATGCCGGTCGCTTCCGGCGGCATCCACGCCGGTCAGATGCACCAGCTCATCCACTACCTGGGCGAGGACGTGGTGCTGCAGTTCGGCGGAGGCACGATCGGGCACCCGATGGGAATCGCCGCCGGGGCCGAGGCCAACCGGGTCGCTCTGGAGGCCATGATCAAGGCCCGCAACGAAGGCCGCGACTACTACCAGGAAGGCCCCGACATCCTGAAGAAGGCCGCCGCACGCAACCGCGCGCTGGACACCGCGCTGGCCACCTGGGGCGACATCACCTTCAACTACGAATCCACCGACACCCCGGACGTTGTCGCGACGCCCACTCGGGCCTGAGCCGTGGCGATCGCGAGCCCGGCGCGAGCCGGGCGAAGCGGGTCGCCACTATCAACACAGCCAAAGGAGCCAATCATGTGCATCACCCAGGGCACCTTCTCGTATCTGCCCGACTTCACCGACGAGGAGATCACCGCGCAGATCAACTACGCACTCGACCACGGCTGGCCGCTGTCGGTCGAATTCACCGACGACCCGCATCCGCGCAACATCTATTGGGAGATGTGGGGGCTCCCGATGTTCGACCTCAAGGACGCGGCGGGCGTGCTGCTCGAGGTCAACGCATGCCGGGCGGCAAACCCGAACAGCTACATCCGCCTCAACGCGTACGACGCGAGTTTGGGTCGGCAGACGACGGCGCTGTCGTTCATCGTCAACCGGCCCGCCGAGGAGCCCGGCTTCCGGCTGGACCGCGCCGAGCGGGCGAACCGGCAGATCGGCTACACCACGTTCGCCTATGCCACCGAGCGGCCGAGCGGGCAGAGGTATGAGTCGTCATGACCGCGTTCGGCTGCCGGCCGGTTCTCGCCGAGCCCGAAGCGGAACCAAAGCCGGAAACCCTGGACCCGGGTGCAGTCGTCGACCTGGCGGCCGCCCGGGCCACCTCGGGTATCGATGAGGTGCTGTCGGGGTTGGACCGCGAGCTGGTCGGCCTGGAGCCGGTGAAGACCCGCATCGCGGAGATCGCGGCGCTGCTGCTGGTCGACCGCATGCGGGAACGTTTCGGCGTGCAGGCAGCTCAGCCGACTCTGCACATGTGCTTCACCGGCAACCCCGGTACCGGCAAGACCACGGTGGCAACGCGGATGGCCGACCTGTTGCACCGGCTCGGCTATCTGCGCCGCGGCCATCTGGTCAGCGTCACCCGCGACGACCTGGTCGGGGAGTACGTCGGGCACACGGCACCCAAGACCAAGGACGTCATCAAGCGGGCGATGGGCGGCGTGCTGTTCATCGACGAGGCCTACTACCTCTACAAGGTCGAGAACGAGCGCGACTACGGCGGCGAAGCCATCGAGATCCTGCTGCAGGTGATGGAGAACAACAGGGACGACCTGGTGGTCATCCTGGCCGGCTACGCGGACAAAATGGACCAATTTTTCTCGGCCAACCCCGGGATGCAGAGTCGCATCGCCCACCACATCACGTTCCCGGACTACTCCGTCGGCGAACTCGAGGACATCGCGGGACTGATGATCGCCGGCCTGGGCTACCGGTTCTCCGAGGAGGCCCACGGCGTGCTGCACAGATACCTCCAGCTACGTCGCGACCAGCCGTGGTTCGCCAACGCGCGCAGCGTACGCAACGCGCTGGAGCGGGCCCGGCTGCGGCACGCGCGCCGGCTTCTTGCCGAGGCCGACACGCCGGTCGGTCTGGCCGAGCTGACCACGATCGAAGCGGTAGATCTATTGGCCAGCCGGGTGTTCGAGACGCGGGAGACGGCATGACAACAAACGCGCGCCTGCGGGCGCTGGTCGAGGTGGCTGATACCGGGTCGGTGCGCGGGGCCGCCGAACGCCTGGTGGTCACCGAGTCGTCGATCTCCTCGGCGTTGCGCGCTTTGAGCAGCGACATCGGCATCACGCTGGTCGATCGGCACGGTCGGGGAGTGCGGTTGACGCCGGCGGGTCTGCGCTATGTGGAGTACGCGCGCCGCATCCTTGGCCTGCACGACGAGGCGATTCTGGCCGCACGCGGCGAGGCGGATCCGGAGAACGGCTCGATCCGGCTGGCCGCGGTGACATCGGCGGGGGAGTTGCTGATCCCGGCGGCGCTCGCGTCGTTTCGCGCGCAACATCCGGGGGTGGTCCTGCACGTCGAGGTGGCCGCGCGCAGCGCGCTGTGGCCGATGCTGTCGCGCCACGAAGTCGACCTGGTGTTCGCGGGTCGGCCGCCCGAGGATTTGCGCAAGAAAGTCCGGGTCCGCGCGATCAGCCCGAACACGCTGATCGTCGTCGGGTGCCCGGAGTTGGCCGGCGGCTTCGCGCCGGGGACGGCTACCTGGCTGTTGCGTGAGCAGGGTTCCGGCACCCGCTCGACGCTGATGACGCTGCTCGAGGAGCTCGACGTCGCGCCGCCACAGCTGGTCCTCGGCTCGCACGGTGCGGTGGTGGCGGCGGCTGTTGCGGGGCTGGGCGTCGCGCTGGTGTCGCGGCAGGCGGTGCAGCGCGAGCTCGACTCCGGCACACTCGTGGAGCTAGCCGTGCCGGGCACTCCGATCAAGCGGCCCTGGCATGTCGTCAGCCAACCCACGCCACCGATGGCCACCGAGTTGCTCATCGAGCACCTGGTCTCCCGTCCCGAGCTCGGCTGGCGCCAGGTGAGCGCGGTGCCTCGCGCGTCCTAGCAACGACCGGGTGAGGGATCAACGCCGCAGGGTGTCGGAGGGCGCCTCGCCCCACCGCTTGCGGTATTCCACGGCAAAACTCCCGAGATGGTTGAAGCCCCATCGCTCGGCGACAGCCGTGACGGTGATCCCGTCGGAGGGCATCGCGTCCATGAGCTCCTCGTGGACGCGCTCCAGCCGGCGCTCGCGAACGTAGGTCATCGGCGTCATGTTCAGCTCGTCGCGGAAGCCCTGCTGGATCGAGCGGACACTCATGTGGACCACTCTGGCGAGGTCGTCCATCGTGATGCGCTCAGCAAGATGGTCGTCGATGAAGTTCATGGCGTCATGGACGACGGCCCGCCGTGGATCTGGCTGCGCCGGCTGCAAAAACTCTTCGTGGTAATTGGACGGCTGCAGCTGCAACAGGGTGCTCATCACCAGTTCCTCGATCGCACCGATGCCCTGACCCCGCTGGATCAGCGATCCCGGGTGGAACACTTCGCTGTGGATGAGCTGGACCGCGGTATGCCAACGCATGGCGGCCTCGCTGGCAAGGTCGAATTCGGGTTCGAATTCCAACGGCCGTGTCAGGGTTCGGCCCAGTAGCCGGGTGAGGTGGGCGGCCATGGCGCGCTGCTCGATCCGGATCAGTAACTGCGGGGAGTCGTGGTCGAACTGAATCCGCAGTGCCTCGCCCGGGCTGGTCACTACCGCGCGGATCGTGTTGGCTTCGAAGTTGCGGCCGCGGTGATCGACCATCGCACGTCCGTTCATGGGCATGTGCACGCCGAAGTACTGGCCCAGCACGGGAATGTCGACCGTGGCCGCGACATGCACGTCGAGGTACAGCATGCTGACGTTGCGCAGCCGCACCCCGTGCATGGTCGCAGCAAACCCGGCCGCGTCATCGGGCCCCACGTGCAATGACAACGGCGCCAGCGCTTTGCCCATCAATCGGGTGGCTTCGGCCGGGTTCTCGGTGTAGAAGATCTCGTTGTCCGCGAGGGCCGGCGGGACGCCTCGCGAACGCACCTTGCGCCGCACCGGGTTCGCCGTGCGGCGGACGTCGATATAGCCCAGACGGGTCAGCCGCGACACCACGTAGCCCCTGCTTGTAGCTGCATCGACACATCATCGAATGGTGAAGTGCTCACTAAACAATCGGTGACAATCATGCAAGTCTCCCAGCAACTGAGCGCGCACCAACGCGCTTAACTCTTCGCAATCGTGACAGCTGCTGCGCGAAAGCGATAGGCAGAACGCCGACCGGCCGCTAGTTTGTGATCGGGGCCACAGCTCGCTGCGGCCCCCGCGAAGTCGGGGAACAGCCCACCCGATCCGTCCAGGAGGTGCCATGTCGGCAAACGGTCAGGTCACCACTCTGTCGCCGTACGACCAGTTGCGCGAACGGCTCGACGACCCGGCCGTCGCGGCGGCGCTCAACAGCCTGCTCGACCACGCCGATCTGTTGGCGATCCTGCTGACCGGCCTCGACGGCTTCGTGCGTCGCGGTGACGAGATCAGTGAGACGTTGGCCTCGAGCGTCGGCGAGCTGCGCGCGGGAGCGCGCAGCGCCTCGATAGCCGGCCTGCCCGGCTTTGACGGCGTGGCATCCGGCGCAGGGTCGGTCGATCTGCCGGCGCTGGCCGCGAGCTTGTCGGAACTGGCGTCGTCGCTGGCGACTGCCGCGCCGGCGCTGACCAAGATCCTGCGGTCTCCGCTCGTCGATCCGCAGGCCGTCGATGTGCTGGCAGAGGTGGGCCAGGCCCTCGTCGTAGGGAAAGCGGCCGCCACGGCGGACCCCGGGGGACCGAAAGGCTTGTTCGGGCTGTGGCGGGTCAGCAAGGACAAAGACGTCAACCGCGGCTTGGGTTTCCTGGTACAGGTAGCGCGAGCATTCGGCAGGCGTCTCCCGCAGTAAAGCAGACTTCAGCCCACGATTCAGCAATGCGGCCGCGACCACGGCCGCCATTTCGGAAGGAGTTTCCAATGGCTTCTGTCTTATGGTTTCAAGGCGGCGCGTGTAGTGGAAACACGATGTCTTTTCTTAATGCCGAGGAGCCAAATGTCGTCGACTTGATTGTCGATTTCGGACTGGATCTCTTGTGGCATCCGTCATTGGGGCTCGAACTCGGCAAGAATGCGCAGAAGGTCTTCTGGGATTGCGCTAATGGCGAGCGACCGTTGGACATATTCGTGTTCGAGGGCACGGTCATCGAGGCGCCAAACGGCACCGGCCGCATGGACATGTTCGCGGATCGTGCGATGAAGGACTGGGTCACCGACCTCGCCGCGGCCGCGCAGATCGTCGTGGCGATCGGTGACTGTGCGTGTTTCGGCGGCATCCCGGCCATGGAGCCCAACCCGTCGGCATCAACGGGTCTGCAATTCCACAAGCGCGACAAGGGTGGATTTCTCGGTCCGGACTTCCGATCCAAGATGGGCTTGCCCGTGATCAACATTCCCGGATGCCCGGCCCATCCCGACTGGATCACGCAGATCCTCGTCGCGTTGGCCACCGGTCGAGCCGGCGACATCACCCTCGACGAACTACACCGGCCCGAGACGTTCTTCAAGACGTTCACCCAGACCGGTTGCACCCGAGTGCAATTCTTTGAGTACAAGCAATCGACGACGTCGTTCGGAGAGGGCACCCGCACCGGCTGCCTGTTCTACGAGTTCGGCTGCCGTGGCCCGATGACCCACTCACCCTGCAACCGGATCCTGTGGAACCGCCAGTCGTCGAAGACACGAGCCGGTATGCCGTGCCTGGGTTGCACCGAACCGGAATTCCCGCACTTCGATCTCGCGCCGGGGACCGTGTTCAAGACGCAGAAGGTCAGCGGCATGATCCCAAGGGAAGTGCCGGAGGGATCGGATCACCTGACCTATATGGCGCACGCTGCGGCCGCCCGCATCGCCGCACCGCAATGGTCCAAAGAAGACATGTTCGTGGTCTGACGACCGCCACACCCACAGCCCTGGTAGTGCTCCAAATCCCGGTAAGCCCTAGAGAGGATCTTTTATGACTGCGCTCGACCTCTATGTCAGCCCATTGGGCCGCGTCGAGGGAGACCTCGACGTTCGCGTCACCGTTGAGGACGGCGTCGTCACGTCGGCCTGGACCGAGGCCGCGATGTTCCGGGGCTTCGAAATCATCCTGCGCGGCAAGGATCCGCAGGCCGGCCTCATCGTGTGTCCGCGCATCTGCGGCATCTGTGGCGGCAGCCACCTCTACAAGTCGGCGTACGCGTTGGACACCGCGTGGCGAACGCACATGCCGCCCAACGCCACCCTGGTGCGCAACATCTGCCAGGCCTGCGAAACACTGCAGTCCATCCCGCGCTACTTCTACGCGCTGTTCGCGATCGACCTGACCAACAAGAACTACGGGAAGTCCAAGCTCTACGACGAAGCGGTGCGTCGGTTCGCCCCCTACGTCGGTACGAGTTATCAACCGGGCGTGGTGCTTTCGGCAAAGCCGGTCGAGGTGTACGCGATCTTCGGCGGCCAGTGGCCGCACTCGAGCTTCATGGTGCCCGGCGGGGTGATGTGCGCGCCGACCCTGTCCGACGTCACCCGCTCGATCGCGATCCTCGAGCACTGGAAGGACAATTGGCTGGAAGCGCGCTGGCTCGGGTGCACCATCGACCGCTGGCTGGAGAACAAGACCTGGGAAGACGTGCTGGCCTGGGTGGACGAGAACGAATCCCAATACAACAGCGACTGCGGCTTTTTCATCCGCTATTGCCTGGACGTCGGGCTGGACAAGTACGGCGCCGGCGTCGGCAACTACATCGCCACTGGCACCTACTTCGACCCGTCGCTGTATGAGAATCCGACCATTGACGGGCGCAATGCCGCATTGATCGGCCGCTCCGGTGTGTACGCGAAGGGTCAGTGGTACGAGTTCGACCAGGCCAACGTTCGCGAGGACGTCACGCACTCGTTTTACGAGGGCAGCCGCGCGTTGCATCCATTCGAAGGTGAGACCATTCCGATCGACCCCGAGCAGGGCCGCAAAGACGGCAAGTACAGCTGGGCCAAGTCGCCTCGGTATGCCGTAGGCAACCTGGGCAATATCCCGCTGGAAGCCGGCCCCTTGGCTCGTCGGATGGCGGCCGGTGGTCCGAATGCCGCCGCACACCAGGACAACGACCCGCTCTTCGTGGACATGTACAACAAGATCGGACCCAGCGTCATGGTCCGCCAGCTCGCACGCATGCATGAGGGCCCGAAGTACTACAAGTGGACCCGCGAGTGGCTCGACCAGCTCGACCTCAAGGAAAGCTTCTACTCCAAGCCCATTGAGCACGCCGAGGGCATGGGGTTCGGCTCCACCGAAGCCGCGCGTGGTGCGCTTTCGGACTGGATTGTGCTCGAGGACAACAAGATCAAGAACTATCAAGTGGTAACCCCCACTGCGTGGAACATCGGTCCGCGAGACAGTGGACAGGTGCTCGGCCCGATCGAGAGTGCGCTGGTCGGCTCGCCGATCGTGGACCCCGAGGATCCGGTGGAACTCGGCCACGTCGCGCGCAGCTTCGACTCGTGTCTGGTGTGTACCGTGCACGCCTATGACGGCAAGACGGGTAAAGAGTTGTCCCGGTTCGTGATCAACGGGATGGTGTGACGCTGACTGCGCACGACTGCGGCTTGGGACCTGCCGACGACACGGACGACCTCGCACCCCCGGGGTGTGCGGTGTTGGTGGTCGGTTGCGGCAACCTGTTGCGCGGTGACGATGGTGTCGGACCCGTTCTGATCCGCCATCTTTGGGAACGCGGCATGCCCGAGGGCGCACGTCTGGTCGACGGCGGTACCGCGGGAATGGACGTGGCGTTCCAGATGCGCGGCGCCCAGCGGGTGGTCATCGTCGACGCCGCGGCGACGGGTTCGGCGCCGGGCACCATCTTCAAGGTGCCCGGAGCGGAGTTGGCGGACCTACCGCCACTGCAGGGCCTGCATACCCACTCGTTCCGATGGGACCACGCCATCGCGTTCGCCCGCTGGGCGCTCGGCGAGGACTGCCCGACCGACATCACCGTCTATCTCGTCGAGGTGGAAGCCGTGGAGCTCGGCGCAGAGCTGTCCGCGCCGGTGCAGGCGGCGATGGAGCTGGTCATCGACCGAATCGAGGCCGACCATCTGGCCGCCCTCCGGCCGGCCGCCGCGCCGGAAACCGTCGTCGAATTCACCGCCGATGGCTATCTGCGACTGGATGCGGCTTTGGCGGCCAGTCGATTTCCCTCCGACGCGGTCGCCGCCGTGATCCGCGACGGCGACCTGTGGCTGATCCCGTTGCGCGGTCCGCGCAGCGGGGGACTGCTGTTGAAGCAACGCAACCCCGCGGGTGACCGATCGCTGCTCATCCGCGAAGTGCTCGCTGACCGCGCAATGTCGGGCACCGCTGGTGCATTCTGGGACGATGCAACCAAGTCGCTGCGCGTCCCGTTGCAGGGCCGGCGGGAGCCGCCGGGGTGATTCTGATGGCTGAGCGGCCGACGGACGGGGGACAGCCGGAACGCCCACCGACGGTGGTTCGCGCCGACAGCTCGGCCGACGAAGCCCTGGACGTGCAGACCGTCGTCGTCGAGGAATGCGGCCGCTGGTTCGTCGAGATCGTCGTGGTGTTCGCCGACGGTGTGGTGCGGAAGCGAATCGACGGCCACGCCACCAAGCGCCGCGCCGAGTTGTCGGCCAACCTGATCAAACGTGCCGCCGAACGCAATATCCGAGGACCGCTCAATGGGTGAACGCCATGACCAGTACCGCTGAAGCCGCCCCCGCCACCACCTTGGCGGCCAGACCGCAGCCGCTCGGGGCGTTCCCGCTGCCGCTGGGGTATCTGCTGATTCCCGCGGGATCCGAGCACGACGCGGTGCGCACGGCGCTGTTGGAAGGAAACGAACCGGCCGCCTGGCCCGACGGGTTGCGGGCACTGCAGCTTGCCCATTCCGGTGATGTCGAGGCGGCGTTGGGCCGGCTGACCACCGATGATCCCGTGACCCGGTACAACCGGTTCGTGCTGGCACCCGACGGTGTCGACACCGACAAGCTGCGCGCCGACCTAGGCGAATTCGGCATCCTGGTCGACCTGGTGCTGTTCACGATCGGCGAGCGCGACACCGTGCCCGAAGTCGACGGCGCGACCGGCGAACTTGCCGCCGTGGCGTTGTCTGCACACGCCAGTCACGCTGTGGCACAAGGCGATTCAGCGGCAGCCGTCGCTTTGCTGGAGCGCGCCGCCCAGGCCGCCGCCGACGTGTCGTCGTGCCTTGAAGGTGTGCTGGTTGGGGCGGCCGGATCGATCTGCCGCGATATGGATGAGGCTTCGGCATTGGAGGCGCAGCCGCGCCTCGAACGGGCGTTGCGTCTGCTCGACGGCGCCGATGGACTGCGCGTTGCGCGGGCGGAATTGCATCTGGGCATCGCGGCGCTGATACACGAACGCGCCCAAGACAATCCGGGCCTGTTAGCCCAGGCGATACCGCATTATCACGCCGCGCTGCAGCTGGTGTTGCGCGAGGAGGCGCCGCTGCTCTGGGCGTCGGCGCACGCCAACCTGGCGACCGCGTACCTGACGATGCCGATGGTAGAAGCGTCCGGCCAGCTGCGTCTCGGGGTGGCAGCGCAATCGCTGCGTTCCGCGCTGAAGGTCTACACACCCGAGCGATACCCCGACCAGTGGGCGAGCGTCCAGCTGAATCTTGCTAATTCGCTGGTGTATACGCCATCCAAACACCAGGCCGACAACCTCGTCGAGGCGGTGGAACTGTACGAGGCCGTGCTCGCGGCCCGCGGCCGCGACACCGACCCGCTGGGCAGGGCCCGGGTGCTGGCCAACCAGGGCAACGCTCTGGCCCACCTCGGGATGTTCGACCAGGCCAAGGCCAAGCTTTACGAGGCGCGGTTCCTCTTCGAGCAGCAGCAGGACCACGATTCGGTGCGTGCGGTTCGAGGCGTCCTCGACGAAATCGCCAGGCAGAGCGCGCTATTACGTTCCGAGGACCTAACATGACGATGGTCGCGAAGGTGTCGACGCCCGGCGTCGAAGAACTGGCCAAGCGGGTCGACGACGCGGTCGCGGCGTTGGCCGATCTCGACCCGAAGGCGCGCGCCGTGGCCGAAGAACTCAAGTCCGCCCTGGAGGCCGTGCACCGGGAGGGACTGGTCACCATCGTGCGCCGGATGCGTGCGGACGATTCCGCACGTGCGGTGCTCTTCGAGCTGGTCGACGATCCGGTGGTGCATCTGCTGCTGTCGCTGCACGAGATCGTTCGGCCTGACCCGCTCACCCAGGCCGGCCGGGTGCTGGAATCGGTGCGACCCCAGCTGCAAAGCCACGGCGGCGATGTCACCCTGGTCCGGGTGCAAGACGGCACCGCCTATGTACGCCTGGACGGAGCCTGCAACGGCTGCTCCATGTCGTCGGTCACCCTGCGCAACCTCGTCGAAGACGCGTTAGTGCAGGAGGTGCCCGCGATCTCGGCCGTCGAGGTGCTGCCCAACGACCCATCGCCCACCCTGATCCCGATCGAAGCCCTCCGGATCGGTCCGGCCTCCAGCCGCGAGGGGTGGGCCAGGGTCGGTCCCGCCGCGGGACTGCTCGACGGTGCGTTGACCGCGTGCAGCCTGACAGCCGATTCCGGAGAGCGGGCCGAGGTGATCGTCGTCAGCGTCGAGCACCGGTTGTCCGCATACCGCAACGAATGTGCGCATGAGGCAATGCCGTTGGACAACGCGATCCTCGACGCGGGCAACGGCACCCTGACCTGCCCGTGGCACGGTTTCTGCTACGACGCGTCCTCGGGCGAATGCCTGAGTGCACCCGGCGCGCAACTCGAACAGCTGCCACTGCGCGTGGACAACGGAGACGTCTGGGTCCGAGTGCGCGGATGAGCCGCTACACGGTCCGGCGCAACATCACCGCGCTACCCCCGCGGGTCGACCCGGTGGCCGAACTCGACCTCACCGACGGCTGGTCGCCCGACGTCTGGCTGGGCGCACCGGCCCCCGGCGGCCTGGCGCTGCCACCGGCGAAACCGACCATGGCGTGGATGTATTCGCCACGCGGGGTGTACCTGGGGGATGAACATCTGGTGGTCGCGGACTCCGGAAACCATCGCGTTCTGCTATGGCACGGGATACCGACAAGCGATGAGCAGCCGGCCGATGTGGTACTGGGTCAGCCGGACGGCTCGACGGAAGGACGCGCGGCGGGCGGACGCGGACCCGAACGCGGAATGAACCTGCCCACCGGGGTCCTGGTGCATGACGGACGACTCATCGTCGCCGACGCGTGGCATCACCGCATTCTGATCTGGGACGAAGTACCGCGACGCAGTGACGTCGCACCCGACATCGTGCTGGGACAGCCCGACGCGTCTTCGGTGGACCCCAACGCCGGCGCCGATTGCTGGGCCGGGTCCTTTTATTGGCCGTTCGGCATCGCGGTGATCGGTGACGCGTTCTGGGTCGCCGATACCGGTAATCGACGTGTGCTCGGTTGGCGCAACGGAATTCCCGACCCCGGTCAACCCGCCGACGTGGTGCTAGGCCAGCCGAGCGCCGCACACCGGGAGGAGAACCGTGGCGAGACTGCCGGCCCCGCGAGCTTCCGCTGGCCACACGACATCGCGGGACGCGGGGATCTCCTGCTTGTCGCCGATGCCGGCAATCACCGCATACTCGGCTGGTCACCTCCGCCCGACCTCGACGGTCCCGCCGGCGTCTTGATTGGCCAGCCGGACTTCAGCAGTTCGCAGGAATGGCCATACGGTCCGCACACGGGTGACCGATTCCGGTTTCCCTATGCGATCGGTTTAGCGGGGGACCGGCTGGCGGTGGCCGATACCGCCAACAACCGAATCCTGTTGTGGGACAGCATTCCTTCCGACGGTCGCCCGGCTGATTACGTATTGGCCCAACCGCACTTCGGCGCCAACGGCGAGAACCGCTGGACGTCGGTTCAGCGTGACACCCTGTGTTGGCCGTACGGGCTGTCGCTGAGTGGGGACCGATTGGCGGTTGCGGACTCGGGAAACAATCGGGTCGTGATTTGGCGACGGCGATGAGACCGCGCATCGTCCAGACTGACGGGCAGACCGGGTTCTACTGGGTCACATCGGCGGGGATGCGCACCTCGCTTCCGCAGCTGGTGGCCGACGACGACGAGGCCGATCGGCTGGTGGCCACGCACCTGGAAGCACTCGACGACGCGTTGATCTTCGCGGCCGAGTCGTTCGGCGAAATCCTGGGCGGGGGAAGGAGTCCCGCTGATGCCGCCGAGCGCGACCTCCTGATTGAGCTGCACCGGACATTGGACCGGTTGTGTCTCGAGTACGCGGCCGCCGGCGACCTCGCCGGGGTCAAGCCCGACCTGCGCGCTGGAAAGATCATCGGAACCACCGCCCTGTTCTCCATCCGCGCCCGGCAGTCGCTCGGCCTGTTGGGACCGGCACCGCTGGACGGGCAACTGGACGAACCCACCCTCGGGGTGGTGGGCGGCTTTGGGGAGATGCGGCAAGTGGATCCCAACCGGCCGTGGCTGGGTGGCCGGTGGGTGGTGAGAACCGATACAGGACAACGATTTCCGCTCACGTTGTCGATGTTGATGTTTGACAGCTCGGGCGTGAACAAGGACGGCGCACGCCGGGAGCACCTGGATGCGCTCAGATCGGTGGTCGTGGCATCACGGGTCGCCGAGGCCGATCCGCTGGCCGTCACGTGTGCCGTCGACTGGCTGCTCTACGACTGGCTGATGGCCCACCGTGACGGACCCGACAGTGCCGAGATCGTCTTTCCCAGAGGCTACGAAGGTGAGGCCGGCGTCGTCGTGGCGGCCGCCGCCACCTCCGTGACCGCACGGGCAACCTTCGACCCGGGACTGGCCGGCCTGGGCGCGCTCCGGCGCTGAAAGGTCCTGCGAAACCACCTGGTATATCCCCCGATTCGGTGATCAACGGGCCGGCGGGAATGCGCAAGCTACAGGTGTGGATCCCCATCTTCTCATCATGGTTCTCGTAGTGGTCGCGGCAGCGGTGGTGTGCGAGGTGGCGGTCTCGCTGACCGCCACCATGGTTTCGGGCCGTGACGATCACCGCGCCAACCCGGGCGTCGACGTGGACGACGTCAAAACGCGCAGGCATTGACGAATGGCGCCGCTCATGTGGTTGGTGATTGTGTTGCCATTGGCCGGTGCGGCGATCATGCTGCTCGGCGGAAAGCGCACCGATGCCTGGGGCCACCTGCTTGGATGCGCCACCGTGCTGATGTCTTTCGGCTGGGGGCTATGGCTTTTCGCAGGCATGTTGCAGCGCGCCGCGCCGGATCGCGTACTGCACGAGACATTGTTCACCTGGGTGCCGATGGCCACGCTCAATGTCGACTTCGGTCTACAACTGGATGCTCTGAGCGTGTGTTTCGTCCTGCTGATCACCAGTGTCGGTGCGTTGATCCACCTGTATTCGATCGGCTATATGCGCGATGACCCGGCGCGACGCCGATTCTTCGGCTACCTGAACCTGTTCGTGGCGGCGATGCTGTTGTTGGTGATGGCCGACAACTATCTCGGACTCTACTTGGGCTGGGAAGGTGTCGGTTTGGCGTCGTACCTACTGATCGGATTCTGGTCGGATAGACCGGCCGCGGCGACCGCGGCCAAGAAGGCTTTTATCGTCAACCGGGTTGGTGACGTGGGGTTGGCGCTGGCGATGATGATGATGTTCGCCAACCTCGGGAACCTTTCCTATGCAGGGGTATTCGGCCAGCTGGCGTCGGCTTCACAGCACACGCTGACTCTGATCGGCTTGGCCTTGCTGCTGGCGGCGTGTGGCAAGTCCGCGCAGGTTCCGTTGCAGTCGTGGCTTGGCGACGCGATGGAGGGGCCGACTCCGGTCAGTGCGTTGATCCACGCGGCGACCATGGTTACCGCCGGTGTGTATTTGATCGTGCGCTCGGGTCCCGTGTTCGATGCGGCCCCCATCGCCCGTACTGCGGTGGTGATCGTCGGGGCGGTGACACTGCTATTCGGTGCGATCGTCGGCTGCGCCAAGGACGACATCAAGAAAGCCCTTGCGGCTTCGACCATGTCGCAGATCGGGTACATGGTCCTGGCCGCCGGTGTGGGACCGGCCGGTTACGCCGTGGCGATCATGCATCTGCTCACGCATGGCTTCTTCAAAGCCGGGCTTTTCTTGGGCGCCGGATCAGTGATGCACGGTATGGATGACGAGACCGATATGCGCCGTTACGGCGGACTGCGCAGGGCGATGCCGATCACCTTCGCCACCTTCGGGCTCGGTTATCTGGCCATTATCGGAGCCCCGCCCCTGGCCGGGTTCTACTCCAAGGACGCGATCATCGAAACTGCCTTCGCGGCAGGCGGTATCCGCGGTGCGCTGCTGGGCACCGCGGCGCTGCTCGGCGCCGGGTTGACGGCGTTCTACATGACCCGGGTCATGGTGATGACATTTTTCGGCCAACCTCGCTGGCGCCCGGACTCCCACCCCCATGAATCACCCGTCGTCATGACGGTACCCATGATGGTGCTGGCCCTGGGCTCACTCGGTGCCGGGGCGGCCCTTGCCGTCGGTGGAACCCTGCAACGCTGGCTGC
Organism: Mycobacterium sp. NGS40; assembly: GCF_059812735.1. Taxonomy (NCBI): domain Bacteria; kingdom Bacillati; phylum Actinomycetota; class Actinomycetes; order Mycobacteriales; family Mycobacteriaceae; genus Mycobacterium; species Mycobacterium sp. NGS40. The sequence goes on along the minus strand of NZ_JCALDG010000006.1, from coordinate 260,617 downwards.
AACCGGTGACCGACGCGAACCACTCGGCTGAGTTGGCGCCGCCCGGGCCCGGCTGGGCGCTCACGGGTATCACATTGACCATCGTCGCTCTCGGCGTCGCCGTCGGTTATCGCAGCTACGGCGCTCGCCCGGTGTCGACCGCCGCCTCGGAGTGGGTGTCGATCTTGGTCGTCGCGGCTCGCCGCGATCTGTTTGGCGACAGCGTGAACGAGGCCGCGTTCATGCGGCCCGGCCAACGCCTTTCGCGGCACCTGGTCGACGTGGAACGTCTGCGAATCGACGCCGCGGTCGAAGGCATTGCGCGCCTCGTCGGTGGTGGCTCGACACAGATCCGCAGGGCCCAGACTGGATTCGCGCGCTCGTATGCGCTGGCGATCTTCCTCGGAGCCACCATGCTGCTGTTGAGCATGGTGGTGGGGAAGCTGGCATGAGTCAGTTCCCCTTATTGAGTGCCTTGTGGCTGACGCCTCTGGTGGGAGCGTTTCTGGTCCTGTCGATGCCGGCCAACCGGCCGACGGCGGTCAAGTACGCCGCTGTCGGCGTCTCCACCGGCGTGCTGGTGATCGCCGGCACGTTGACCGTTCTCTTCGATCCGGCGGAACCCCGCTACCAGTTCGTCGAAAGCCAGCCATGGATAAGGTCTTTCGGGGCCGGATACGTCGTCGGTGTCGATGGCGTCGCCTTGGTGCTGGTGATCTTGACGACGGTGCTGATGCCGTTCCTACTGATCGCCGGGTGGAACGACGCCGAACAACCGCGCGGCTATCTGGCGCTGATACTGGTGGTCGAGTCGATGATGCTCGTCTCGCTGCTTGCGCTGGACGTCCTGCTCTTCTTCGTCTTCTTCGAAGCGATGCTGGTCCCCATGTTTTTCTTGATCGGCCGTTACGGGGGCCCGGGCGCCCCTCGTGCCGCGCTGAAGTTCCTGCTGTACAGCCTGTTTGGTGGATTGCTGATGCTGGCCGCCCTGATCGGATTGAACCTGGCGATGGGCGGAACTTTCGATTTCCGCGCCATGGTGGCCACGGTAACCTCCGGTGGCATCGCATCCAGTCCCGCGGTCATGCACCTGATCTTTCTCGGCTTCATGTTCGCCTTCGCCGTCAAGGCGCCGCTGTGGCCACTGCACACCTGGTTGCCGAGGGTAGCCACCGAAGCGTCGCCGGTGACCGCGGTGTTGATGATGGCCGTCGTCGACAAGATCGGTACCTTCGGGATGCTCCGTTACTGCCTGAAACTATTTCCCGACAGCGCAATTCAGTTTCGGCCGTTGGTTGCGACGCTCGCGGTTGTCGCGATCATCTACGGCGCTTTGGTCGCCATCGGGCAGCGCGACATCATGAGCGTGATCGCCTACACGTCGATCAGCCATTTCGGCTTCATCGTCCTGGGTCTTTTCGTCATGACGGAACAGGGTCAATCCGGCGCGACGCTGTACATGGTCAACCACGGCGTGGCGACCGCTGCATTGTTTCTGACTGCCGGATTTCTGGTGTTGCGTAAGGGCACCCGCCTTATCGCGGAGTACGGCGGAATACAGCAGGTCGCTCCGGTGCTGGCCGGAACGTTCCTGATCGCCGGCCTGGCTTCGCTGGCCTTGCCCGGGCTGGCGCCCTTCGTCAGCGAGTTTTTGGTGTTGGTCGGCACGTTTACCCGGTACCCCGCGTTTGCGGTGGTGGCCGCGACTGCGCTGGTGCTTTCCGCGATTTACGTTCTTTGGCTATACCAGCGGGTGATGACGGGCCCCAAGCGGCAAGAAGACGCTGCGCTGCGTGATTTGCGGCCACGTGAACTGGCCGTTGTCGTTCCGTTGCTGGTGCTGCTTGTCGTCCTGGGTGTGTATCCGAAACCCGCTCTGGACGTGATCAATCCGGCGGTCGCCCACACCGGGACCGATGCGGTTGCGCCACCGCCGAGGCGAGGTTAGTGCGCCGCCGACAGCTGCGCTTTGCGTAGTTCCAGCAGACGCAGCACCATCGGCGTGAAGATCAGCTGCATGGCCAGATCCATCTTGCCACCGGGGCACACGATGGTGTTCGGGCGCGACATGAACGAATCATGCAACATGGCAAGCAGATACGGAAAGTCGATGCCGTGCGGGTCGCGGAATCGGATGATCAGCATCGATTCGTCGGCGGTCGGTATCGACCGGGCGATGAAGGGGTTGGACGTGTCGACGACCGGTACCCGCTGGAAATTGACGTCGGTGTGCGAGAACTGGGTGCACATGTAGTTCAGATAGTCAGGCATGCGTCGCAGAATGGTGTCGGTCACCGCTTCCGAGGTGTACCCGCGGGTCACTTTGTCGCGGTGCAACTTCTGGATCCATTCGAGGTTGATCACCGGCACCACGCCGATCCGCAGGTCGGCATGCGCAGCGACGTCCACCTCGTCGGTGACGATCGCGCCGTGTAGCCCTTCGTAGAAGAGCATGTCGGTGTCCTCGGGAATCTCCTCCCACGGCGTGAAGGTACCCGGCTCCTGTCCATAGGGTTCGGCCTCTTGTTCGTCATGCAGGTAGCGCCGCACCTTGCCGGTACCCGTCTCGCCGTAGGTCTCGAATAGGTTTTGCAGATCGTCGAACAGGTTGGCCTCCGGACCGAAATGGCTGAACGAGTGATCGCCGCGCGCGTGTGCGTCGGCGATCGCGGCCTTCATCGCGACTCGGTCGTAGCGGTGAAAGCTGTCGCCCTCGACGAACGCGACATTGATGCCTTCGCGGCGGAAGATCTGATCGAAGGTCCGCATGACGGAGGTTGTCCCCGCCCCGGAGGATCCGGTAACCGAGATGATCGGGTGCAGACGCGACATATGTTGCCTCCAAGAATGATTGAACGATTGATTAGCCGACTACGCTGCGGTACAGGCCGCGGACGCCGTATAGCGGTGACGTGGACGGCCGTACGTAGTCCTGGCGGTGGTAGTCCTCGATCAGCTTGACCTCGTCGCACGCCCCGAATATCAGAGGCACCCGCTGATGGAGGCTTGTCGGGACGACGTCGAGGAGGCGTCGACGGCCGGTGCTGGCGGCCCCGCCCGCCTGCTCGACCAAGAACGCGATCGGGCTGGCTTCGTACAGCAGTCGAAGGCGTCCCGGCTTCTCCGGGTCCTTGGTGTCACGCGGGTACAGGAATACGCCGCCGCGGCTCAGGATTCGGTGTGTCTCCGCGACGAGCGACGCGACCCACCGCATGTTGAAGTCCTTGCCGCGTGGACCGGTCCGGCCGGCCAAGCACTCGTCGATGTATCGCTGGACCGCGGGCTCCCAGAACCGCCTGTTCGAGGCATTGATAGCGAACTCGCGCGTGGAATTCGGGATTTGGATCGACGGGCGGGTCAGGACGAATTCCCCGAGCGTGGGATCCAACGTGAAGGCGTGTACGCCGGTACCCACCGTCAGCACCAGCATGGTCGACGGACCGTAGATCGCGTAGCCGGCGCACACTTGCTGAGAGCCGGGCTGTAGGAAGTCCTCGAGCGACGGGTCCGCACCTGGACTGGCCGCGCGCAGGATCGAAAAGATACTTCCCACCGACACATTGACGTCGATATTCGACGAGCCGTCGAGCGGATCAAAGACCAGCAGGTACTTGCCGCGCGGATATTGCGCGGGCAGTAGATACGGATCGGCCAGCTCCTCGGAGGCCATTCCCGCCACCTGACCACCCCACTCGTTGGCGCGCAGGAAGTAGTCGTTGGCCAGTAAATCCAGCTTTTGCTGCTCCTCGCCCTGGACGTTCACCACATTGGCGGCACCCAAGACACCGCCGAGCTCGCCCTGCGCCACCCGGGTCGAAATGGCTTTGCAGGCAAGGGCGACGTCGAGAATCAGCGAGTTCAGTTCGCCACTGGCTTCAGGGTGGCGTCGGCGTTCCTCGATCAGGAACTTGACCAGCGTGGTGTGACGGGTGAGCATGCGCGGGAACCTCCGGCGGGCAGCAGGATACCTACCCATGGTCGGACCGGCGAGACGTTCGTTCATCCCCCGGTCGGGTGGTCAGGCGGGGGCACGCGGGCGCCGACCCGTCACGATGGCCGGATTTACCGGCGGTGAAAGCTGAGACTTGCCGGGTCGTCGTGATGGATCCCGCGCAGGTCCGCAGCGATGTACGTTGGCTGGTGTGCCGGCTGCGCACACGCCGCGTCGGCTGCGCTACTCACCCCGCTTAGCACCAACAGGCTGGGCAGCCCGGCCGAGTTCGCACCGGCTATGTCGGTGTCGAGCCGGTCTCCGACCATCAACGGCCGCTGAAAGTCGCCGCGAGACAGCGCTTCCCGGAAGATGAAGCCGTGTGGCTTGCCGACTACTCGCGGTTCGGCGCCGGTTGCCGCACGCAGCGCCGCCACCAGAGAACCGTTTCCGGGCACCAGGCCACGCTCGGTCGGCAGGGTGAGATCGGGGTTGGTTGCAATCCACGGTGTCCCGGCGCCAATCGCCAGGGCCGCCTCGGCCAGATCACGCCAACCGATGTCCGGGGCGAATCCCTGGACCACCGCATCCGGGCCGTCGGCCCACCGCCGGATGGGCTGCAGGCCAACCTCGTTGACGTCGGCTGCCAGTGCGTCCGAGCCGATGACCAGCACCCGCGAGCCCGGGGTCAACTCGGCACCCAGCAGAAGTGCCGCGCACCGGCCGCTGGTGACTACGTCGTGCGGACTCGCGTCAAAGCCCAACTCGCACAGGTGTCGTGCGACCTCGGCTGCGCTGCGTGACGCGTTGTTCGTCAAGAAAAGGTTGCGGGTGGTGGTCCGCGAAAGTGCTTCAGCGACGCCGTCGATCGCGCGTGCTCCGCGAAACAGCGTGCCGTCCAGGTCGAGTAATAAGCAGTCGTGCGACGTTGCGAGCGAGACCACGGACGTCACCGCTGGTGCGGCGGCGTGCCGACCAGTGTGACCAGGTCAACGAGTCGGTTGGAGTATCCCCGCTCGTTGTCGTACCACGACACGATCTTGGCCTGGTTGTCGATCACCTTGGTCTTTCTGCAGATTCGGCCACGCCGACAGGCGCAGCCGGGGGTTGGCGATACCCTACGGTCGGCCTTAGCCTGGTCTTCACCCCTGAATGGGGGAGACGAAAGAGTAACTGCTGGAAAGGATGTCGCCCGCCGCCCAGCACGTGCGGACGCGGATACCCGGCGAATCTAGGGCGTGCTGTCCGAAGGGGCGGTCCATTTCTCTTCGATGCGGCCATAGCGCCACACGAGCAGCGCCAGCGCCCAGGTGGCGACGAAGAGTGCGACCACGACGAACCCGGCGGTGTTGAGGTCGAGGCCGGTGAGCCAGTCCCAGACTGGGCCCCGCCATCCCAGTTGTTCGGTGAACAGGTTGAGCAGTTCGATGCTGCCGATCACCCACGCGACGACGACGGACAGACCTGTGATCGTGATGTTGTAGTAGATCTTGCGTACCGGGTTGGAAAACGCCCAGCCGTAGGCGAAGTTCATGAACGAGCCGTCGATGGTGTCCAGCAGGCACATGCCCGCGGCGAACAACACCGGCAAACACAGGATCGCGTACCAGGGCAGCCCGGCGGCGGCGCTGGTGCCGGCCAGCACCAGCAGGGCGACCTCGGTGGCGGTGTCGAAACCGAGGCCGAACAGCAGGCCGATCGGGTACATGTGCCAGGACTTGGTGATCGAACGGGTTAGTCTGCCCAGGAAGCGGTTGAGAAATCCGCGATGCTCCAGTTGCCGTTCCAGTTCGGCGGCATCGGTGCGCGGGTCGTATTGGCCGCGGCGCAATCGCAGGAAGACCCGCAGGATTCCGACCAGCACAATGGCGTTGAGGATGGCGATCAGGTAGAGGAACACCCCCGAGACGCTGGTGCCGATCAGTCCGGTGTAGTGATGCAGCGCCGAGGAGTCGTCCTGGACCGGCCCGACGATCGCCTTGGTCCCGATGGCCAGCAGCATCGCCAGCGTGAACACCACGGTGGAGTGGCCCAGTGAAAAGAAGAACCCGACGGCCAGGGGGCGCTGGCCGTCGCTCATCAGCTTGCGGGTGGTGTTGTCGATGGCGGCGATGTGGTCGGCGTCGAAGGCGTGCCGCAGACCCAGCGCGTAGGCGGTCAGCCCGACGCCGATGCCAAAGGCCTTGCCGCCCACGCTTAGTCGTGCCGGCTCAACTATCAGCAGCAGGGTGGACCAGCCGACGAGATGCAGCGCCACGATCACGGCGACCATGACTGAAACGCGCCGCCACTCCTGCGGCGTTAATGCGCTCTGCCATCCAAAGCGCAGTGAGCGTTTCCGTTCACCGACACCATCTACCACGAAGCGGCTCCTTTGGCGCGGCTTGCAACCCCATGCAAAAGTAGTGCCGACGATGAATTAGTTGCAAGTGATTCGCAGGACATTCCCGCGTAAGTTTGCGACCGACAGTCAACCGTTTCACACATCGACCCGCTCGGTGCGCTCACCCCGTGCATCCACCCGATGGGTGACGCCTCACGGCCGCCGTCGTCGCTACCGTTGCCCCGGTGGAACCGGAACTGATCCGGGGCAGGAGTGTGGTCATGCCGGACCGGAGGCTGGTGGGTCCGCTCGAACGCTGCGTGATGGAGCGGCTGTGGAGCGATCCGGGGCCCAAGACCGTACGTGAGATACACCTCGCGGTTTCTATGAGACGCAATCTCGCGTACACCACGGTGATGACGGTCCTGCGCCGACTCGCAGCTAAAGGCCTCGTCGTCCAATACCGCAACGATCGTGCCTACCGATACAGTGCGGCGCAGGGCCTCGACGAGTTGGTCGCCGAGTTGATGCTCGGTGCGCTGGCCGAGATCGCCGATTCAACGGGCCGCCGCGCCGCGTTGTCTCACTTCGTCGATAGCGTCGGAGCAGACAACGTGCGCCTGCTTGCGCAGGCGCTCGAAAGGCTGGAGACCGAGTCCAAGTTCGGCGCGGCTGAGTCAGCTACGCAAACTCGAAGCGAGTGAGGTGACCGCAGGTTCGCGGCTTGGGCGCGCCGGTGGGGCGTGGAGGACTTTGGGCCGGCGCGAGCTCAGTGCCCGGCGGCGGTCAGCTGGTGATCCGCCTCGAGCAGCATCCAGGCGCTCAGCTGTATCGAGAGATCGCGGCTGGGGTTCGGCGGGGATGCGTGCGCCGAGTCCGCGAACTGGGTGAAGCTTTCCAGACCCGCCGGCGCGGTGACCGGGCGGTTCCAATGCGCACCGAACAGTGGCAGCCCGTCCACTTCGGCGCGGTTGTCCCAGGCGGCCCGCGCCGAGGCGTGCACGAGCTGCGCGGCGACGCTGTCACCCAGAGCCAGCGCGGTCTGAGCGAGATACCGGGCGAGAATGCCCATGAACAGCCCGGAGTCGTTGCCGGCGCACCCGGCGATCACACTCCCGTCGGCGAGCCTGTTGGAGGTTCCGGCGACCAGCGCCGCCGCGCGGTCGCGATGGCTCGGATCGTTTGTGCGCAGCGCCAATTCGGTCTCCAGCCCGATGGCCACGCCCTGACAGTAGGTCAGCAGCGAGCGGTCCATCCGCCCGCTGGGTTCGTGCACGCCGTCGAAGATCAGACCGCTTTCGCTGTCGCGCAGCCGGGTGTGCAGATAGTCGGCGAGTCGTTCGGCGCGGGACAAATTACCCAGGCGCGCCATCGCAATGCCGGTCGGACCAACCCCGGAGGTGCTGTAGTAGTCGTGGCCGATCTTCCACGGCACTGCGCCGACGGCCGGGTTCCAGCCATTGAGCAGGGCGGTCCGCAGCTTCGGAACCGCGTCGCCGAACCGGACGCCGAGCAGCCTGTCGGCGCGTTCGAGCGCGAGCACCAGCCACGACATGTCGTCGCAATACGAATTGGTCCAGCTGGCCAAATTGCGGGTGTGAATGCCGCGCGCGATGGCGCCGATGCGGTCGATGCGTTCGGGGGTGCGTGCGCGGTACGCGGCATCCACGGCGCAGTCCAGCAAGTGCGCCTGCCACCAGTAACACCAACGGAACAACAACAATTGGTCGAACACGGACGACGGCCAGTGCAGCGTGCCCAGTTGCATCCCCGACTGCCACCAGAGTGTGTGCACGTGTCGTTCCGTCACCGCCCGCTCCGCCAGGTCCGCGCGCTCCGCGGGTCCCACCGGCCCGGGGGACGACTTCTGCATGATCGCCGACGCTTGTGTCGGCTGGTTCACCGCGGTCAGCGCGATGGCACCCGCGACCGCGAAAAGCAGTCCGCGTCGGCTGATCCCGCTGTTCGGGCGATCCATCCGCTCGAGCTCCCCTTTACTGAACAACGATCGGCGGCCGGAAACCGTGCAGCCGAATTTTATTCTGACATCGACGAAACCCTGAAGGACCAGAAAACCGGGCGCGTCCGTCCATCGACTCGGCGACCGGCAGTTCAGGACGACGCACGCGGCAACCTTAAGCGGACCGGTACAAACGGTGGCCCCGTTGGACAGACTGTTAACAGGCCGTTTCTGATGGGTGAAAGGGGTTCCCCCCTTGTGGTGGGACCAGCAAGGGTTGTTAACCAGGGAGTCGAAGAGCGGGGGAGTCGATGTCGCTGTCGGATGTAGTGATGCGGGCGGTCGGTTTCCTGCGGGCCGGCTACCCCGAAGGTATTCCGACGCGTGACTACGTGCCGCTACTCGCCCTGCTTCGTCGCCGCCTTTCCGACGACGATGTCATCGCGGTCGCCGCTGCGGTGATCTCCCGCAACAACACGTCGGTGGACGTCACGGATGTGCGAGTCGCAATCACCAAGCTGACCGATGAGATGCCGTCGCCCGAAGACACCGAGCGGGTCAAGCGGCGACTGGCCGCGGTCGGCTGGCCAGTCGACGACGAGGTCGAAAGTTGATCCCGACGAATACGGCTGGGGCACAACCAGTTTCGCTGGCCATGGTAGGCGCATCGGTCTCTTATAAAACCGTTTCCGAGTGCGGCAAATGTAGCCACACCGCTTGCGGCCACGGTTGTCGGTTACGCGATACTGGTCGGCGCATCCTGGGCGCAGGCGCCGCTGCCACGAACCATGGCACGGCACAGGGTGTTTCGGGGACTGGCACGCCTTATTGATGCCCGCAACAAGCAGAAAGTATGAAATCGTTGTGCTGCACCACTAGCTGGGGATTTGGCCTTGATGACTGGGGCAGTAGACCGTCACTGATGCCGTGACGAATTTGACCGCGGTGCGGGTGACGCGATCGGGGACCAGATGTAAGGACGGACTGCCCGAGTAGGTCGTGTTCGTCTCCTCGTCGACGACGGACTGGAACGAGGCGCCGCGATCGAGTTCGCCACAGATTTCGCGAGCCCGATAGACCAGCCCGGGCACGTTGTCGATGACGGGAATCTGTAGCTGCGCGAGCGTCGCCACGAACTGATCTTCCTGCGCATCGGCGCCCGCTGCGCCGGCACAGGTGATCGCGACGGAAAGCGCCGTCGAGGCGCTGACCATAGCGCCTGCAAACCTGCTGATGTGGATGCGCACGGCACGTTCCCGCTTCGTCGGTGTCACCTGCCCGCGTCTCATTAGATCGACACCAACCGGTAACAATGGAGGCAACTAGCGCCTGCAATGATGGAAATCGTAACTGGCTGCAACCGTGAATCACCACTCGGCTTTCGCGCGCACTCGCAGATGAGGGGAGGGGCGCGACGGTCGCGCAGGGGTATGACCGAATCGAACCGTAGCGAGATGTGGCCGTCTGACACGACGGCTACCCGCAGGCGGCCGGTGCCTGCTCTGGTTGTGGTGATCGCGGCCCTGATCAGCTCGAGTGTGGCGAGTGGGCCGATGCACCGGGCTGCCGTCGGCATCCCGAACGGGGCCCGTTCGGCAAACATTTCCCCAACCGGCGAGCGTGGCGTGCTGCTTATCGGACAGCTCGGCCCGGCTCCCCTGGGGGACATCACACCGGATCCGCCGCCGGGCATCCCGGCCCCGACGGCAAAGCCGCTCGAGCCGCCCGTGGCGGCGCCGCCACCGCGAGCACAACAGCCGCAAGCCCCTAAACCGCAACCCCAGGCACCCGCACCCCAGGAGCAAGCACCCGCACCAGCGCCGGAGGCGCCCCCGCCGCCGCCCCCACCGCCGCCGCCGCCGCAACCTCCGCCGTCGCCGCGCCCCCCGGGAGGCCACGTCCAGCTCTCGCCCTGAGGCAGACGACGCGTGGAACGGGATGCTCCGAGAGGCTGCGCACGGCAAGCGGCAAGGGCACACTTGTGGGCATGCAGATACCTCAGCTCACCGTGTTGACCGAAACCGCCCGAGCCGCGACATCACCGCGGCAGGCGTGATCGTGGCGCCGGGGCCCGAGCGTCGGGTGCTGAACGGTTTGTCGGATATACGCGCGTTCTTTCACACGAACAAGGTGCCGCTGTACTTCATCTCGCCGACCCCGTTCAATTTGCTCGGCGTTGACCGCTGGATACGAAACTTCTTCTACCTCACCTACTTTGACTCCTTCGAGGGCACCCATTCGCGGGTGTTCGTGCCCCGGCGACGCGACCGCCGTGACTTCGACTCGATGGACGAGGTGTGCAGCCATCTGCTGTCCGATCCCGAAACGCTCGAGTTCGTGGCGGGCAAAGGTCCCGGCGGCAAGTGCTGCTTTGTGATGCTGAACGAGGAGATCCAGGCCCTCGCCCGGTCCGCGGGTCTCGAGGTGATGCATCCGCCGATCGAGCTGCGCCAGCGCCTGGGCTCGAAGATCGTCATGACGCGCCTGGCGAACGAGGCGGGTATCCCCAGCGTTCCGAACGTGATCGGGCGGGCCGGCTCCTACGACGAATTGCAGGCGCTGGCACAAAGCGCCGGATTGGGAGACGACCTCGTCATCTCGATCGCGTATGGCAACGCCGGCAGCGGGACGTTCTTCGTGCGCGGTCAGCGCGACTGGGACGAGCACGCGGGTGACCTGACCTCGCAGCAAGAACTCAAGGTGATGAAGCGCATCCGCAATGTCGAGGTCTGCCTCGAGGGTGCTGTGACCCGCCACGGCACGGTGGTCGGCCCCGCGATGACGAGTCTCGTCGGGTACTCGGAGCTCACCCCGAGCCGGGGCAGCTGGTGCGGCAATGACATCTGGCGCGAGGTGCTGCCGCCCGCCCAGACCCACGCCGCGCGAGAAATGGTGGCAAAGCTGGGCGACGTCATGCGCCGCGAGGGCTACCTCGGTTATTTCGAAGTGGATCTTCTGCACGACCTCGACTCCGACCAGCTGTACCTCGGCGAGGTGAATCCGCGGCTGTCCGGCGCCAGCCCGATGACGAACTTGACCACCGAGGCCTACGCCGACATGCCGCTGTTTCTCTTCCACCTGCTCGAGTACATGGACGTGGAGTACGAGCTCGACATCGACGAGATCAACGCGCGCTGGGAGCGGGGTTATGGCGAAGACGAGGTATGGGGCCAGGTGATCATCACGGAGACGTCCCCGGATATCGAGATCTTCACCGCGACGCCACGCACCGGGGTATGGCGCATCGACGACGACGGTCGGGTCTCCTTTTCGCGGACCGCCAACGACTGGGCGACGCTGCTCGACGGCTCCGAGGCCTTTTACATGCGTGTCGCGGCACCCGGCGACTTGCGGTCCGAGGGTGCCCAACTCGGCGTGCTCGTCACTCGCTCACACTTGCAGACCGACGACTATCAGCTCAGCGAGCGCTGCCAGCGCTGGGTCAAGGGGATGAAGGCGAAGTTCGTCTCGACGCCTTTGACGCCGGCCGCGCCGATCGTCTCGCGGCTCGTCGCACGAGCGTGAGCCCCCCGGCCGGTATCTCGCTGGACAACTGGTTGTCGCCGCCGTATGCGCATTGGTCGTTCCAGCACATCGAAGACTTCGTGCCGACAGCGGTGATCCCGCGCGGGGACGGTCCGGTCGCGGCGCTGCCCGCGGCCCGCGCCCCGATCCCCGAGATCCCGGTGATCAGCACCGAAGGGGACGCCACCACCGTGGGAGCGGTGATGACCGGCACCGCGACCGACGGATGGGCCGTCGCCCACCGCGGGTCGATCGTGGCCGAGGAGTACCTCGACGGCATGGGTGCCGAGACCCGGCACTTGCTGTTCTCGGTGAGCAAATCGCTGGTGGGTGCGGTGGTAGGCGCGTTGCACGGCGCCGGTGCGATCGATCTTGACGCGCAGGTCACGAAATACGTTCCCGCTCTTGGGAATTGCGGCTACTCCGGTGCGACGGTGCGCCACCTGCTGGACATGCGGTCGGGTATCGCGTTCTCGGACAACTACCTTCATCCGACCGCGGAGATCCACGTTCTCGACCAGGCGATGGGATGGGCGCCGACGAACCACTCGGACGTCCCGTCCACGCTGCGCGACTTCCTGCTGACCCTGCAGCAGAAGTCGGCACACGGCGGCCCGTTCGAATATCGCTCGTGCGAAACCGACGTGCTCGGCTGGATCTGCGAGGTGGCCGGCGCCCAGCGGATGCCGGCGCTGATGTCGGAGCTGGTGTGGAGCCGCATCGGCGCCCAACGCGATGCCACCATCGCCGTCGACACGGCCGGGACCGGATTCTTCGACGGCGGCATCAACGCCTGTCTGACCGACATGATCCGGTTCGGGTCGCTGTTCTTGCACGACGGTGTCTCGTTGACCGGGCAGCAAGTGGTCCCGGCCGCTTGGATCGCCGACACTGTCGACGGCGGTCCGGATTCGCGTGAAGCGTTTGCCGCCAGCCCCGACGACACCCAGATGCCCGGCGGCATGTACCGCAACCAGGTGTGGTTTCCCTACCCGGGCAACAACATCGTGTTGTGCCAGGGGATGTGTGGCCAGATGATCTACGTCAACCGGGACGCCGAGCTGGTCGCCGCCAAGTTATCCACCCAGCCGGACGCGGGGGACCCGCAGATGCTGTGGGACACGCTGCACGCATTCGACGCGGTGGCAAGGGAATTGGCGGGAATCACGACCGAGTAGTTCACTACTGCATTGCCTTGGCCTGCGTTAGTCGTCCCCCGGCCGCAGGGCCGCGGTGACCGAGGCGTACATCGTGGTCTTGATGGCTCCGAGGGTGCCGCGGTCTTTGCCCAGTAGTGGCTGCAGCCGGCTGACCGCGGCACTGACCACCTCTTCGTCCGGGGCCGTGTCGTCGACGAGGCCGGCGGCGTGCGCATCGGGTCCAGTGAAACGATAGCCGGTCGTCATGGCCGTCACCGCCGTCTGCGGGGACAGTTTGGCTTGCACCAGTGCCGCCATGCCCTTGGTGAAGGGGATCTTGATGTCGACTTCGGGAAAGCAGTAGTAGCCGCGGTCCGATCGCATCACGCGGTAGTCGTGTGCGATGGCCAACATGGCGCCCGCGCCAAAGGCGTGGCCGTTGACCGCAGCGACCGTGGGCCGCGGAAAGGTGAGCAGGCGAGCTAGCAGACGTTGCACCGCTTCGATATACCAATCGCCGCGGCTGCTGTTCGCGGACAGCCAATCGAGGTCGAGACCATTGGAGTAGAACTTGCCGGTGCCCGCCGTGACCAGCGCGTCGGCGTTGTTCTCGATGTCCGTCAGGTGAGAGTTGACGGTGTCCAGCCATTCGGGTGAGAAACGGTTTTCGTCGTCTCCCAACGTCAAAATCGCGATCGACCCATCACGTTCAACCGTCACGCTCATGGTGTGCTCCCGTGTTTCTTCTTGGTGGATGCCTTGATCGGGGGTGTCAGCGTCAGCACGGCACGCACGGCGACGTCGAGCCGTTGCAACGCCGCGCCATCGGGCGGCTCCTGGCCTCGAATCACCAGCGCAGTGGGCAATTCGACGACGCAGGCGCGAATGGCGGCTACCGCGCAGCGGTCCCGCCTGTTCCACATGCGTTCGCTGAGCTCGATGAGCAAACCGCCCAGCTCGTCATCGAGCCGACGCAGATCGTCGGCCAATTCGCTGGGTAGATCACCGGATTCGAAGAGCTCGTCCCGGTGCACCGCGAGCAGGAATCGGGCTGAGAAGGGGTCCTGGCTGAAGAAGGTCGCGGGACATCGGGCGGCCGAGACTACCGCGTCGACCACCGGCTCCCGCGCGGTACCGGACGACAATGCTTGCGCAACCGCGGCACGTTGGACGCTGAGATATCTCTTCGCGGCGCGCAACCACACGTGACCCAGCAACCCCGCGCGCGATCCAAATGCGTGGTAGATCGCCCCATTCGATATCGACGTCGCGTCTGAAAGAGCGCGGATGGTGACGGCACGAGGTCCGGATTCCGCGGCCAGGCGCTCGGCCATATCCATCAACTGGGACAGATCGAGCACCCTGGGGCGAGGCATGTCGACACCATAACAGAGCGACTGCTCTGTTATGTCGGCCCCCCGGCGACGTGAACGTGAAGTGTCTCCGCGGTGACGGTTGGGCATGACGTCTGGCGATTCGACGCGCCGGGGTGTTCGGTGCAGGCTATGAATCAACGGTGAGCACCCACCATGTGAACCTGACCCAGCAGGAAAGCTCGTTGATCGCCGAGAGTCATCCCGAGTCACTCAAGCGGATGGACGAGCAGTCGCTGAAGGAATTGCAGAGCCGGCTCAGGCAGGCGCGCGAGAAGAATTTCAGCTTGTTGCGGCGTCAGGGTGCGGCTCGGGTGGAGGCCGAAGGCGCCCGTGGCGCCGCGCAGCCGGCCAACGAAAAGCGCGGCGAAAAGGTGGAGATCTTCGACGAGGCACTGGCTCGGGTGAGCCAGCGCTTGGGTGCCATCGGCGACGCCGAATAGCGATAACGCCGGCACGGGAAGGCCGGCGGCAGCGTGCGCGTTGAACCGCACAGTGCCGGCCTGCCTTAGGAGACCTCGATGGGACTGCTCGACCACAAGACCGCCGTCGTTACCGGCGCCAATTCGGGTATCGGCCTGGCCACCGCCGAGCGTTTCATCGCCGAAGGTGCCGACCGAGTGTTCATCACAGGTCGGCGGCAAGCCGAATTAGATTCCGCGGCACTGCAACTGGGGTCCCGCGCCACCGCGGTGTGCGGCGACGTCGGAAAGCCCGAGGACCTCGACCGGCTCTACGCCAAGGTCGAGGAGGCCGGCAGGGGTCTGGACATCCTGATGGCCAATGCCGGGTCCACCAGGGTCTCTCGCCTCGGTGAGATCACCGATGAGGATCTCGACACGCTGTTGACGACGAACGTCAAAGGCGTCGTCTACACGGTCCAAAAGGCGCTGCCGCTACTCAATGACAACGCTTCGATCATTTTGACCGGGTCCACCACCGCCGACCGCGGCCGCCCGGGGCTCAGCATCTACGCCGCCACCAAGGCAGCCGCGCGGTCGTTTGCCCGCACCTGGGCCGGCGAACTCGCTGACCGCAAAATTCGGGTCAATGTCCTGGTCGCCGGCTCCACCGCCACCCCGGGCAGCGACGCACTGGCGGCTCAAACCAACCCGAACGCGTCGATCGAAGAGTTTCGCGCCGGCCGCGTCGCCACGATCCCGTTGGGACGCTTCGCCGACCCCGTCGAAATCGCCCATGCCGCGGTCTTTCTCGCCAGCGACCTGTCGAGCTTTACCACCGGGTCGACGCTGACCGCCGACGGGGGATTCAACCAGGTCTGACTTGGCTGGCGATTCGGCTTCGGTAGCGGCCTGCCCGTTTGCCGGGGTGCGCACTGACGGACATGGAGCTGCGCATAGACCTACAGTCGTTGTTTGCACGATTTCTCGGGCCGGACCGGGCCGGGGCCCGACGGCTTCCTGAGGTCAACGCCGGGCGCCCGACACTCGGCAGCGGCTGGCACAGCACGACCTCAGTTTCGCTAACCTGGTCGAAGACGGTCGGGCCGTCGCCCCTCTTTGCCGAAGTATAAAAGGATGCTTTCGCGGGAGATTGCGTGCTCAACGAGACCTTGAGCATCTCGCCCTTGTGACGAACGAGGTGCGGATTCCGCGACTGGCAGGGGAGGGCCACCAGATCGACGATCTCGTTCCGGTCGGAACACCCATCGACCTCGAAAACTGTGCTCGCGAGCCGATCCACATCCCGGGCAGCATCCAGCCGCGCGGGGTGCTCGCCGTGGTCCACGAGCCGGCTTTCGAGGTGCGTCAGGTCAGCGCCAATGTCGGCGAGCTGCTCGGTCGTCCCGCCGACGCCGTCCTCGGTCGGCATCTGTCGGCACTGGTCGGCCACCAACAGGCCGGGCGCATCGAGCAGGTGGCCTCGAGCTACGGCAGCCTGCGCCAGCACAACCCGCTCGAATGCATGATCGACGTGGCCGGTGAGCGGCGAGCATTCGACGCCATCCTGCATCGCGAGCCGGGCGGGGTGCTCCTGGTGGAGCTCGAGATCGCCTACGGCGAGCGGCCGTTCTCCTTCCCGAACACCTATCAGGCGGTGCGCGGCGCGGTGGAGGAGCTGAACCGGGCCTCCACCCTGACAGAGCTGTACGCCACCGCCGCGCGGGCCGTCCGCGATCTGACCGGCTTCGACCGGGTGATGGTGTACCGCTACGACGAGGAGTACAACGGCGAGGTCGTCGCCGAATCGAAGCGCGACGACCTCAATTCCTTTCTGGGACTGCACTATCCGTCCACCGACATCCCCGCGCAGGCGCGCGCGCTCTACGAGAAGAACTGGATTCGGCTCATCTCCGACGTCGACTACGCGCCGACGCCGCTGCTGCCGAGTGTCGACCCGGATAGCGGCACGCCGCTGGACCTCACCTACGCGACGCTGCGCAGCGTCTCGCCCATCCACGTCGAGTACCTGCAGAACATGGGCGTGCACGCGTCGATGTCGATCTCGCTGCTGCGCCAGGGCCGGCTGTGGGGGCTCATCGCTTGCCATCACTACGCCGGCCCTCATCTGCCGCCGTTCGGCACCCGGGCGGCGGCGGAGTTCCTCGGCTCGACCCTGTCGTTGCGACTTGTCGACCGGTTCGAGGACGAACAGCTACACCAGCGACTGGCCGCCCAAGCGGTGCTGGGCAAGCTGACCGCCGCCACGCTCGACGACCGCGAATCACTGACGGCGGCGTTGCTCGGGGCGCCCGATCTGCTCGACCTGGTGCCCGCCGAAGGCGTCGTGGTCAACATCCAGGGCGATCACCAAACCCTAGGGTCGGTTCCGCCGCCGCGGGTGGTGGCCGCGGTCATCGACTGGGCACGCGGCGCCGACGACGAGATCGCCGGCAGCGAATGCCTTTCGAGCGAGCTCCCCGACCTCGACCTCGACCCGCAGTCGGCCGCCGGCGCGCTCGTGATCAACCTGCCCGACGGCCAGTACGCCGTCTGGTTCCGCCGCGAGGTGCTGCGCTCGGTCGACTGGGGCGGCGACCCGCACAACAAGACCATCGCGGTCGGCGAGGGCGACGGCGTGCGGCTCAGCCCGCGCAAGTCGTTCGACCGGTGGCGCGAGGTCGTCCATCAACGC
Source organism: Mycobacterium sp. NGS40 (assembly GCF_059812735.1). Taxonomy (NCBI): domain Bacteria; kingdom Bacillati; phylum Actinomycetota; class Actinomycetes; order Mycobacteriales; family Mycobacteriaceae; genus Mycobacterium; species Mycobacterium sp. NGS40. The sequence continues at coordinate 243,291 of NZ_JCALDG010000006.1, read as the reverse complement.
AGCGAACCGTGGACACCCAGTGAGTGCGAGTCCGCTGAGTCGTTGCGACGCCACCTGGTGGAGTCGCTGTACCGTCGCACCCGGGGCGCGCTGCGCATGGCCGAGATGGTGCAGCGCAGCCTGCTGCCCGAGTCGATACCCGAGCTCGAAAGTTGGCGGCTGTCAGCGTATTACGAGCCAGCGGCGGGCGGCAACGTGGGCGGGGACTGGTACGACGCATTCGAGCTGCGCGACGGCCGCCTGATCCTGCTGATCGGCGACGTCGCCGGGCACGGCATCACCGCGGCCGGCACGATGGCGCAGTTGCGCAACGCGTTGCGGGCGCAATTGTTCGCCGGGGCGACGCCGGCCGAGGCGCTCACCCAGCTCAACGAATTCTGTGTGCACATGCTGCCCGGCGCCTTCGCCACCGTCGTCGCCGTGCGGGTCGACCTCGGCTCGGGCTTGGTGCAGGCCGCGTGTGCGGGCCACCTGATCCCGTACCTGACCCACCCGGCGACAGTCCTTGCGCCCATCGAACTTTCGCCGCCGATCGGCATCCGCGGCGTGACGTACGTACCGAGCGAATTCACCGTCGAGCCCGGCAACGGGTTGGTCATGTACTCCGACGGCCTGGTGGAACGGCGAGGTGAGGTGATCGACGAGGGTCTGGACCGTCTCGCCGAGACCTTGAGCCGCGCGGCCGATGCCCCGGCATCCAGGATCTGGACCGCGATGGACTCGGGCAATATCGACGACGACGTCACGATCGTCGCCCTCCGGCGCCCCTGAACTTTCGCGGTGACTACTGCTGATAGGCCGGCAGATTGTCCGACAGTTCGTCGAACACCGCCTGATTGAGGCCGAACGCGACCTTGACTTCCTCGACCGCACGACGAACCGCGTCGGGACCGAGGCGCAGCGCGTCAAGGCGAGCCCGATAGCGGTCTTTGAAAGGCTTGGGCCGCATCGGGAATCGATACATTGCCAGCCCGGCACCGCCGAGCGAGAACGTGCGGTCAAGAATCCTACCGATGGCCTGGCCGCCGGAGAGGTCCCCGAGATAGCGGGTGTAGTGGTGGGCTACCAGCGCCCCGCCCCACGAGGCTCCCTGAATTCGCTCGCGGTAGGCCTGGGCGGCGGGCGATTGGATCTCGTTGCCGCCGTTTGGTTTCCAGTGTTCGAGGTCTGCATCGATGGCCGGCAGGCGTTCCAGCATCGGGTCGTATACCGCAGCCACCATCGGATCGTCGCGACGGCTGCGGACGGCATCCTCCAATGCGGCATAAACCACGCGCAGCCGAAGCAGGTAATCGGCGTAACCGTGATTGTTGACCCGTCCCGCCAGCAACTCGGTCACGAACGGCGACTGCTCGGCCCGGGCGTGCTCTTCGGCCGAGCCTTCCTTCATCGCGACGGAAAGCGGCCGGCCCGTCTCGGCGACGCTCACCGGCATTGCGTGCTCTCCTCGATGTAGCCCGCCCCATTCATCGTCTTGGATGCTACCGAGCCACCACCCGCGGTGGGAGGCTGATCCTTATTGGCCGAGGTGTATCTCGCGCGTGACCTGATCGCGACTGCGGCAATGGACGCTCGTCACCATGGTGGTTCTGGTGCTGGTCGGTGCGCTTGCGACGGCGACATCGCTCGGCTATTACCTGGGCCGTCGCGCCAGCTCGTCGCCGCCGACCTGGAGACAGCGCACCAGTCGGTTCGCGATGGGCAGGCTCGCGCTGAGTTTCGTGGTGCTGGTGGCTGCCCGGCGCATCCGGCAAACCGCCCGGACGCACCGCCCGTTCCGCCCCGCAGACCTGAAATCGGTTGAGCCGGTTGAACTTCTGCGCTGGAGTGTGGCGCTGGTCTTGAGGCGAGCAAGGCTGGTGTGACGCGGCTGGGAACCCCTGGTGGAATGCGCGACCGCGAGAGTTGATTTGCTAGTCGCCATGACAACACTGCAAGGCAAGATCGCGTTCGTCACCGGTGCATCGTCGGGCCTGGGCGCCGAAACAGCCAAGCTGCTTTCCCGTCAGGGCGCGACGATTTTCGGCATAGGGCGGGATACCGCACGCTTGGCCGAGGTTTTCGCCGACATCGAGCGTGGTTCCTTCGCATCGGTGGACGTCGGCTCGGCGCCGGCCTGCAAGGACGCCGTCGAGCAGTGTGTCCGCGAGTTCGGCGGTCTGGACGTCCTGATCAACATCGCCGGCAAACACCAGATGCGCCGGACCGAGTCGATGACCGACGACGACTGGACCGAGGACCTCGCGGTCAATCTGAACGGTTCGTTCTATCTGTGCCGGGCCGCGCTGCCTCAGCTGCTGGAACGGGGCGGCAACATCGTCAACGTCGCGTCCATTGCGGGTGTGGAAGGGCAGGCCTATTCGGCCGGCTACTGCGCGGCCAAGCACGGACTCATCGGGCTGACCAGGGCATTGGCGGTGGAGTACACCGCGGACCGTTTGCGCGTGAACGCGGTATGCCCGGGCGGCATGCTCACTCCGCAAATCGAACAGTTCACCGCGCCGGAGAATCCGAACTACGACCTGATCATGCGCACGGCCTCGCCACGCGGCATGATGCAGCCCCTCGACGTCGCGAATGTGATCGCGTTCCTGGCCAGCGACGCCGCGGCGGCCGTTCATGGCGCCGTCTACCGTGTCGACAATGGCAAGGGCGCCGGGTAGCTTACCCGAACGCCGTTCGGGGCCAAGCAAAGTCAGCGCCGGATCGCAATTCCAGTTCGGAGTAGACCTGGATGTGCTACCGGACTGGTCCGCGCACTGATGGCGGTCACTTTGATGTCGCAAAAGCGCCAGCATGTGGGCATCTGAGCATGATCTTGTGGCACCTGTGAACAGAATCTTGGCCTCCATTCTTGGGCGGCCGCGCGTTCGCGCCGGTTTCGCTCGCGTGCTTGCTGACATTCCCGGCGGCCCCGGGCTGCTGCGGTTTGCAAACGCCCCTGCGCAGGGGGCGTTCATCGCGTTCGTGCAGGCCATGCTCGCGGCCGATCCGGGTGCACCCACGCGGTGTGCCGGATGGACCGTCCACGAGCTGACCGCGCACCTCGCCGCTGGGTCTGCTGAAATCGCCGACCTCGTTGCGCTTGAGCTCTCCGGGGCCGCTTCTCGCCCCACCCGCGACTTCGAAGAGCGTGAGGTGCCATACCGGGCACTCGCTCCAAAGCAATTGCACCGCAAGTTCTTTGAGGAAGCACTTACCGCGACGGTTGCCGTGGAGCGGCTGCGGCAGTGCAAGGGGCGCAGTGTGGCATTCACGGGTGCTTTGCTGGACGCACGGGCGCTGACGTTGCACATCGAAAGTGAGTTGATACTTCATCGGTGGGACATCGTCGGCAGCGACGAAACCAGTATCCGGGCGCTGAGCGACGCACGAATCGGCGTCCATGCAGCGACAACGGTCGCCGCCATGCAGCCAAACGTGTTTCCGCCCCGCGGCGGTGAATGTGCCTCGGTCATCCTGCGCTCGGTGGGTGCTTCGGATATCACGGTTACCGGTAGTCCGGTGACAATAATTGGACTCGGCTCTGCAGACCATTTGCATCCCGTCGTCGAATGTCGCCCTGCAGCACGGACCCTATTGATTTGGGGACGATGCCCGGGACCCGATCTACCGACTCCCGACGGCGACCCGGAAATGGTCGACGCCGTCATCACGATGCTGCGGCCGAATCCGCACCCATTGACGCGCCGCGAGCCCCAAGAATGTTGAGTCGGGATCGCGCCCGGACGAAATAAGTTGTCGGCATTTGTACAGGCATTGGATATGTCAACCGGGTAGCGTGCCCCCATGGCTTTCACAGTGACCTGGGCAGATGGCACCGAAATTACGTACGGTGACGAACTCCATTTCGACACCGATGGCGCGGTGCTCAAGATCGGGCCTTCCACGGGCAAGTGGACGTGGTACTTCTCGTCCCACCAGTGGGCACGCATCGAGCTTGATGATCCGCACACCGCGCTGCGACCCGAATTTCCTCCGGTGGTCGCCCACGCTCACCCCTCGGCCTGAGCCGGACCTGCCCGCGGCAGGTGGCATACGCCGAACCGCGACGATCGGCGTGAACTGACCCGGCTGGTAGGGTCCGCCAGGATGCCAGGCTGCGCGCGGCCCATCCGTTTTGGCATTCTCTCCCTCGCGGGCGGCTGATCCGAGAGCTGGATTTTCCGCGGCTTGCGACGCGCGGTGGCGGGTATCTCTCTATCCACCGAGAACGGAGACAGGATGAGCCCAGGCGCGCAAACGAAAACCATCACGACGCATGTTCCGGCGCGACTGGACCGGTTGCCGTGGTCGCGGTTTCACTGGCGCGTCGTGGTGGGGCTCGGCGGGGTATGGATCCTCGATGGGCTCGAGGTCACGATGGTGGGCAACGTCTCGGCCCGGCTGACCGAGAAGGGCAGCGGCGTCGAGCTCAACCCGGCGCAGATCGGCTACGCGGCGGCGATCTATATCACCGGGGCATGCTTGGGCGCCTTGTTCTTCGGTCACCTGACCGACCGGTTCGGCCGCCGCAATCTGTTCATCCTGACCCTGGCCGTCTACCTCGTCGCCACCGTCGCGACCGCATTCGCCTTCGCGCCGTGGTACTTCTTCATCACCCGGTTTTTCACGGGTGCCGGCATAGGCGGCGAATACGCGGCGATCAACTCGGCGATCGACGAGTTGATTCCGGCCCGGGTGCGCGGCCGCGTCGACCTGATCATCAACGGCACCTACTGGCTGGGTTCGGCCGCCGGGGCCGCCGGCGCCCTGGTCCTGCTGGACACGTCGAACTTCCCCGCCAACGTCGGTTGGCGACTTGCCTTCGGCATCGGAGCCATCTTCGGCATCTTCGTCCTGCTGGTCCGGCGCAACATTCCGGAAAGCCCCCGCTGGCTGTTCATTCATGGGCGCGATGAGGAAGCCGAGCAGATCGTCGGCGAGATCGAACAAGACGTGCAGCGCGAAACCGGGCAGCCGCTGCCCGAGCCGGACGGTGAGCCGCTGAGAATCCGTCAGCGCCACGCGATTTCGTTCATGGAGATCGCCCGGGTGGCGTTCAAGCTCTATCCCAAGCGTGCGGTCCTGGGGCTGGCCCTGTTCATCGGCCAAGCGTTCCTGTACAACGGCGTCACGTTCAACCTGGGCACGCTGTTGAGCGGGTTCTACGGCATTCCCTCCGGGAAAGTGCCGGTGTTCTTCATCCTGTGGGCGATGAGCAATTTCCTCGGCCCGTTGATTCTGGGCCGGCTGTTCGACACCATCGGCCGCAAACCGATGATCACCGGCACCTACATCGGCTCCGCGGTGATCGCGGTCGTCCTCGGAGTGCTGTTCGTGGATCAGGTCGGCGGTGTCTGGACCTTCATCGTCGCGCTGGCGGCGGCGTTCTTCCTGGCCTCGGCGGGCGCGAGCGCGGCCTACCTGACCGTCAGCGAGATCTTCCCGATGGAGACCCGGGCGCTGGCGATCGCGTTCTTCTACGCGGTGGGCACCGCGATCGGCGGCATCACCGGCCCCGTGCTGTTCGGGGAGCTGATCAACTCGGGGGATCGGGGCCAGGTGCTGTGGTCGTTCCTGATCGGGGCGATCGTGATGGCGGTCGCGGGTTTGGTGGAGCTGTGGCTCGGGATCGCCGCCGAGCAACGCGCCCTGGAAGACCTGGCGTTGCCGTTGACGGTGGCCGACGCCGAGCACCGATAAAGAAGCGACGACGGCCGGGGTTATCGTCGGCGACGTGACGGTTCCGCGCGGCGACGTCGATTCCTACTACGACCTGGGCTCCTACCACCGGGCCGTCGATACGCCCTCGGCTGCGGCGCAGGTGTGGTTCAACCGCGGCATGGTGTGGGCCTACGCGTTCAACCATGAAGAGGCGGTGCGGTGCTTCGACCGGGCGCTCGCCGTGGACCCGGACCTTGCGATCGCGCGATGGGGTATCGCGTACTCGGTCGGCCCGAACTACAACAAGGCCTGGGACGCATTCGATCCCGTCGATCTGGCCGAGTCGCTGGCCCGGGCTCGCGAGGAACTCCGCCTCGCCGCCGCGGGCCGCGCCACGGCCGCCGAGCGCGGCCTGATCGACGCCCTGGCCGTTCGCTTTCCGACCCTCGACGTCGCCGACACCGCGGCGCTGGCCGACGGGAACGCCGCGTACGCGGACTCGATGTCGAGGTTGGCATCGGTGTTTCCCGACGACATCGACATCGCGGCTCTGGCGGCCGATGCGCTGGTCAACGTGACGGCCTGGGCACTATGGGACACCCGGACCGGCGAGCCGGCGGCAGGGTCGCGGGTGCTGGCGGCCAAGGACATTCTGGAGGCCGCCCTGTCGACCCCCGCCGGCCGTGCCCATCCGGGCATTCTGCACCTCTACCTTCACACGATGGAGCTATCCGCCCATCCCGAGGAGGCGCTGCCCGCGGCCGACCTGTTGCGTGGGCTGGCACCCGACGCCGGTCATCTCGAACACATGCCCAGCCATATCGATGTACTGTGCGGCGACTACCGCAACGCGGTGGTGTCAAACCTGTCGGCAGTGCGCGCCGATCGCAAATTCCTTGAACGCGAAGGCGCACTGAACTTCTACTCGGCCTACCGTGCCCACGATCTGCACTTCGTGGTGTACGCGGCGATGTTCTCCGGGCAGTCGGCGGTCGCGCTCGAAGCCGCCGACGAGATCGCCCGGCAACTCACCCCGGAGGTGCTGTCGATCGCGTCCCCTCCCATGGCGGACTGGCTGGAAGCCTTTGTGCCGCTTCGGGTGCACGTCTTGATCCGGTTCGGCCGTTGGGAGGATTTGATAGCCGAGCCGCTGCCCGCAGACCAGGATTTGTACTGCACCACGGTGGCCACGGTGTACTACGGCCGCGGCGTGGCCTATGCGGCCACCGGTCAACTGGCACAGGCGGATTCCGCGCGGGAAGCCTTCACCGATGCCTACGCCCGCATCCCTGCCTCACGGTATCTGTTCAACAACACCAGTCGTGACATTCTCGCGGTCGCCGCAGCGATGCTCGACGGTGAAATCGCTTACCGCTACCGGGAATTCGATTCGGCATTCGCGCACCTGCGCCGCGCGGTGGAACTCGACGACACCCTGCCGTACGACGAGCCATGGGGCTGGATGCAGCCGACTCGCCACGCCCTCGGTGCGTTGCTGCTGGAGCAGGGCCAGGTGGAAGAAGCGGCCGGCGTGTACGCGGCCGATCTTGGTCTGGACCCCTCCGTGCGCCGATGCTGCCAACATCCGGGCAATGTGTGGAGCCTGCACGGGTACCACGAGTGCTTGCGACGTCTTGGTCGCTCCGCGGAAGCGGCGATCGTCGAGCAGCAACTGACCATGGCGCGCGCCCACTCCGACGTTCCGATCACCGCGTCCTGCGCCTGCAGCGGAGCCGCTTCCTCCTGAGTATTGTGTACTATACCTAGCATGAGTGAGAAACTTCCGGCTCGGCTGGCGGAGCATCCCACCGTGCGAAAAGTGCGATCGCGCCGGTTACCGAAACCCGAAGTGATCGACGCGGGGTGGCTGCGCGAGGCCTGCCTGGAGGCCGGAGTCGACGACGTCGCTTTCGCCAGCGTCGACAACCCCGACCTGGCCTCGGAGGTCGAGCACGTCGAGGCCGCGCTGCCGGGCACCAGAAGCTACATCTCGCTGGTGGTCAAGATGAACCGCGACAACATCCGCTCGACGGCGCGCAGCGTCGCCAACCAGGAGTTTCACCGCAGCGGTGAGTTGCTCAACGAGGCGGCCTACCGCATCGTGCGTCGGCTGCAGGACGCGGGCCACCGGGTGCTGAACCCGTCGGCGACCTTTCCGATGGAGATGGACAACTACCCGGGGCGGATCTGGGTGGTGGCACACAAACCCGTCGCCGTCGCTGCCGGACTCGGCGTGATGGGCATCCACCGCAACGTGATTCATCCCAAGTTCGGCAATTTCATCCTGCTGGGCACGATCTTGGTGGACACCCCGATCAGCAGCTACGGCGAGCCGTTGGACTACAGCCCGTGCCTGGAATGCAAGCTGTGTGTCGCGGCGTGCCCGGTCGGCGCGATCGGCAAGGATGGCAGTTTCGATTGGCTGGCGTGTTCGACCCACAACTACCGCGAGTTCATGGGCGGTTTCACCGATTGGGTGCAGACCGTTGCCGACAGCACGGATGCGGCCGATTTCCGTTCGCGGGTAACCGATTCCGAGAACGCGTCGATGTGGCAGAGCCTGTCGTTCAAGCCCAATTACAAGGCGGCCTACTGTCTGGCGGTGTGCCCGGCCGGCGAAGACGTGATCGAGCCCTACCTGGACAATCGCAAGAGCTTCATGGACCTGGTGCTGAAACCGTTGCAGGACAAGAAGGAAACCCTGTACGTGCTGCCGAACTCCAAGGCGAAGGAATACGCGCAACGCCGCTATCCGCACAAGCAGGTGAAGGTCGTCGACAGCGGGCGGCGCGACTAATCAGAACCGTAGGCGCGGGCGATGTCGGGGGAGTCCAGCCAGCCCGAGTAGGTGGGCCGCGACGGCCAACCCTCCGGCGAATCTAGCCATTCCTCCTGGCGTCCCCACGGCAACAGGTCGATCAGCGCGAACGAGTGGCTGAGTTGTTCGGTGCCACGACCATTCGTGTGCCAGGTGCGATACACGGTGTCGCCGTCACGCAGGAACACGTTGACCCCGAAGCCCCCGCCCGGGGGCGCGTCCGTGTCGGCGCCGAAGGTGCTCTGCGACGACGAGTACCACTGCATCCGATTGCCGACCCGCTGTTTGTAGGCGAGCGCCTCCTCGATCGGGCCGTTGGTGACAATGACGAACCGGGCGTCGTAGTTGTCCAGGAATTCGAGCCGAGTGAACTGCGACGTGAAACCGGTGCACCCGCCGCACTGCCACTGAGCGCCGTCCGACCACATGTGGTGGTAGGTGATGAGCTGCGAACGGCCATCGAACACCTCGGCGAGGCGGACCGGCCCGTCGGCGCCGATCAGGGTGTAGTCGGGCAACTCGACCATCGGCAAACGGCGGCGCTGCGCGGCGATCGCATCCAGTTCACGCGTAGCGGCCTTCTCGCGTTTGCGCAGTTCATCGAGCTCGGCACGCCAGGCCCGGGCATCGACAATGGGCGGCAGCGCGGTGTGGTTGGGGGACATGGGATGCACCTTTGCTCTCGATTTTCTCCGGCTCAAAGGTCTGACCGGTCGGCTACCCGGAATTCATCGGGAAGCGTCGGCGGGCGCAAAAAGCGCTGCTCACAGCTGAGAACTCGCTTTGAATATGGTTTGCGACGCGCGCGCCGGGGTATCTATGTGCAAACTTTAGATGTCACGCGGGGGGACCCTGGGTCCGGAAAGGCGACGCAACATGACTCAGGGGTTGAGCCCGAACGTCGACGACGTGCAGGCCCGGTACGACTTGTCGGACGACTTCTTCCGCCTGTTCCTCGATCGGACTCAGACCTACAGTTGCGCGTACTTCGAGCGCGAGGACATGACGCTGGAAGAGGCCCAAATGGCCAAGATCGATCTGGCACTCGCCGAGCTCGATCTGCGGCCCGGCATGACGCTGCTCGACATCTCCTGCGGCTGGGGCACCACGATGCGCCGGGCAATCGAGAAGTACGACGTCAACGTCGTCGGCCTGACGAAGTCCAGCGATCAGGCCGCCCACGTCCAGAAAATGTTCGACGAGATGGACACCGAGCGCAGCAAGTGGGTGCTGTTGCAGGGCTGGGAAGAGTTCACCGAGCCCGTCGACCGGATCGTGTCCATCGGGGCGTTCGAGCAGGGCCGTTACGACCGCTATGACGATTTCTTCGAAATGGCCTACACCGTTCTGCCCGACGACGGCGTCATGTTTCTGCACACGATCACCGGCCTGCCGTCCATCGACCCCGTCGAGTTGCACGCGGCCGGGGCGGGGTTCACCCTGACCCAGCGCGAGCCGCTGCAGCCGCATTACGTCAGAACCCTCGACCTGTGGGCCGAGGCTCTCGAGGCGCATCGGGCCGAAGCCATCGAAATGCAGTCCGAAGAGGTCTACGAGCGATACCTGCACTACCTGACCGGCCGGGCCAACGCGTTTCGCACCGGCCAGATCGACGTCAACCAGGTGACCCTCGAGAAGAACTGAACGCGCCCGCGCGCGTTCTGCCGACAACGACACGGCCAACGAGACGATAACGATTCGCACATCGCCCTGGCATGGCGTCAACGCCGGTGAGAGGGTGGTGCCCGTGAGTGTTCATGTCAACGAGCTGGCGCATGGCTCGCGCACGCAATGGATGGACAGACCACCACAACGGTGTGCACGTGGTCACTGGCTGTTGCCGGGACACATGATCGTGGCAACCATGCCGTGCTCCTGCGGCCGGCACATCTGCTGGGAATGCGAGTGCGGTGCGGCCACCTATGGGCCCGAGCTGGGCGAGTCGTGCAGCCTTGCCCGCGGTCGGCGCGGATCCGCGGTGATCGCGTCGGACCCGATGAAAAGCCTGTCCTGAAACAGGGTTATCGCCACAAACGGGTCATTAACGGGTCACGACCGCCGAGTTGTGATTGGGCGCCCATGCCCGTTCGAAGGCGGCGATCGGTATCTGCTCGTCGCGGCCGCTATCGATGCCGCTGTCGTTGAGGTGCACCACGCCGGCCTTGGTGTCGATGCCGGTGACGACGACAAAGTGGTTTCCGATGTCACGATTGCCGGAGTGGTTCCAGACTGTCTCGGCGTTGACAAGAGCGATCACCTTGCGGTGGTCGGCCAGATTCTGTTGTAAGGCAGCGATATTGGTCTGGATGTTGTCGGCCCTGACCCAGTAGTGCCAGAGCAGCGGCGGCAAATCCCTGATGTCGGTGTTGCCCGGCGGATCCCATATCGGTTTGAAACCGGTTGCGCCTGAGGTATTTTCGGCGACCGCGGTGATCTGCCACTCGGTGGGCTGGCGGCCCGTGAGCTCGCCGACCACGTCTGCGACCGCGACTTCGCCGCAGTCCGAGGAGTGTTGCCGGCGCCAATGGGGCGCGGCAGCTGCCGGGTCGCCGTACATGCCCGCCTCGTGGTCGGCGTCCGGCGCGGGTGGGCCCGGGGTCGCTTGGGCAGCGGTGGCCCAGGCGGCCGATGTCGCCGCGGCGGTTGCCCACAACAGAGCGGCCGTGCCGAATCTCGTCGTCCGGGTGTGGGCCATCGGCGTCCTTTTCTCGAGGATGGCGGGCGCGCAACGAATTGAGAAAAGGGTTATTGGTCGCCCTTTCCGGAGCATTAAACTCCGAAGTTGGCCAAGATCGCGGGCGAACGCGCCGAAATGTTGCCGGCATGAGACCGCGCCGATCCGCCGGCTACCCGCCGGTGTCCGATTCTTTTCATCAGCGTGACTTTTACGTCGGCGCCACTCGTGCACGGACATCACGCCCGGCTAAGTCGGTGTGCGGGCTTCGTCGCCGGCCCGGCAACGACGAATACCACGGTCTAGCACCGTCGTACGGGTCCGTCTGCTTTGCTACGCTCGCCCCATGCATGCGGCAGCCGGTTCTCTGGTGCGCTTTGCCGTCGTGCGCTGTTGTCGCTGACGCTGCTGTCCGTTCGCGGTCTGGTCTCGTGCCGGCGAATTCCTCCAATGCCGTAGTGCCCTTCCGCAGCAACGGGATCGACGCACCCAAACCCCGCATTGGAAGGCCGACTCATGTTCGACGACACCGGTGTCGCAACCCGGTGGCGCCACGCCGTCGCGATGCTGTCGGCCGCCGGCTTGATGGCGGCGTGTGCCGGCGGCGCCAGCGACGCCGTGGGCGGCGGCGCGCCGAACAACGCGGACACCAAGATCACTCTCGTCGCCTATTCGGTTCCAGAACCTGGTTGGAGCAAGGTGATTCCGGCCTTCAATGCCTCGGCAGAAGGCAGGGGTGTCCAGGTGGTCACGTCTTACGCGGCGTCAGCCGACCAGTCGCGCGGGGTTGTCGAAGGCAAACCGGCCGACATCGTGAACTTCTCGGTCGAACCCGATATCACCCGCCTGGTGAAGGCGGGCAAGGTGGCCGCGGATTGGGACAAGGGAGCCGGCCATGGCAACCCATTCGGGTCGGTCGTGACTTTGGTTGTGCGCAAGGGCAATCCGAAGAACATCAGAGATTGGGACGACCTGCTGCGGCCCGGTGTCGAGGTCATCACGCCCAGTCCGCTGAGCTCGGGTTCGGCGAAATGGAATCTGCTCGCGCCCTATGCCGCCAAGAGCCGCGGCGGCGCGGATCCACAGGCGGGTATCGATTTCATCAGCACGTTGGTCCACGAGCACGTCAAGTTGCGGCCCGGGTCGGGGCGGATCGCTACGTCGGTTTTCGCCGAGGGTAGTGGCGATGTGTTGATCAGCTACGAGAACGAGGCCATCGCCGCCGAGCGGCAGGGCAAGCCCGTCGAACACGTCATCCCGTCGCAAACGTTCAAGATCGAGAATCCGGTGGCCGTGGTGAGCACCAGCGCCCACCTGGACGTTGCGACCGCCTTCAAGAACTTCCAATACAGCGCCGCGGCGCAGAAGCTATGGGCGCAAGCAGGTTTCCGGCCGATCGACCCCGCGGTCACCGCAAGCTTCCGTGGTCAGTATCCGGTGCCGGTCAAACTCTGGACGATCGACGATCTCGGAGGCTGGGGCACGGCGGATGCGCAGCTGTTCGACAAGAACACCGGAAGCATCACCAGGGTCTATCGGCAGGCCACCGGATGACTGGATCGCTTTTAGGCGCAAACCTCGGTCCGGAGGCGATCCGGCCCGCGCTGGCCACGCCCGGTAGCGAACTTCCGGAGCCGCCCGAGGGGCTGCGGGCGACGACCCGGCCGGACCTGACCTCACTGCGCGTCGGGGTGACGACGCTGTGGCTGTCGGTGATCGTGCTGCTGCCATTGGCCGCCATCGCGTGGCAGGCCGCCGACGGCGGATGGCAGGCCTTCTGGTTGGCCGTCACCTCGCATGCCGCGGTGCAGTCGTTCCAGGTGACGTTCGGGATTTCCTTGGTGGTAACCGTTCTCGATGTGGTGTTCGGACTGGCGACCGCGTGGGTGTTGGTGCGGGACGACTTCGCCGGAAAAGGACTGGTCGACGCGATCATCGATCTGCCGTTCGCACTGCCGACCATCGTGACCAGCCTGGTGATGCTGGCCCTGTACGGCAAGAACAGCCCGGTGCACATTCATCTGCAGCACACGCCGCCGGGCGTGGGGATGGTGCTGGCGTTCGTCACGCTGCCGTTGGTGGTGCGTGCCGTGCAGCCGGTGCTGCTGGAGATCGATCGCGACGTCGAAGAGGCGGCGGCCTCGTTGGGGGCCAGCGGCACGAAGGTCTTCAGCACGATCGTGCTGCCCTCGCTGGCGCCCTCGTTGCTGACCGGCGCCGGGTTGGCCTTCTCGCGGTGCATCGCCGAGTTCGGCTCGGTGGTGACCATCGGCGGTGCCGTGCCGGGCAAAACCGAAGTGTCGTCGCAGTGGATCCGCTCGTTGATCGAAAACGACGACCGCACCGGGGCGGCCGCGATGTCCATTGTGCTGCTGTCGATTTCGTTCACCGTGCTGGTGCTGCTGCGTCTCGTGGGCGGGCGCACGGCCAAACGCGAGGAAAAGGCGGCATGACGCCGTCGTTGGCCCGCTACGTCACCCGATCCGTGACGCTGGCCTACATCGGCGTGATGCTGATCGTGCCGGTGTCGATCATCCTGTGGCGGACCTTCCGGCCGGGGCTCGATCAGTTCTACGCGTGGATCGCCACACCGGCCGCGATCGCGGCGCTGCACCTGTCGCTGCTGCTCGTCGCCATCGTGGTGCCGCTGAACGTGGTCTTCGGTGTACTCACCTCGCTGCTGCTGGCCCGCAGCCGGTTTCGCGGACGCGGTGTGCTCCAGGCGATTGTCGATCTGCCCTTCGCGGTGTCGCCGATCATCGTGGGGGTGGCCCTGATCCTGCTGTGGGGATCGGCCGGGGCGTTGGGCTTCGTCGAGAACGACCTCGGCATCAAAATCATCTTCGGCCTGCCCGGACTGGTGCTGGTCAGCATCTTCGTGACCCTTCCGTTCGTGGTGCGAGAGGTCCAACCGGTGCTGCAGGAGGTGGGAACCGAGCAGGAGCAGGCCGCGGCAACCCTGGGTTCGGGTCCATGGCAGACGTTTTGGCGGATCACTCTGCCGACCATTCGGTGGGGTCTGATCTACGGAACCGTGCTGACCACCGCGCGCACTCTCGGCGAGTTCGGTGGGGTCATCATGGTGTCGTCCAACTTGCCGGGGGAGTCGCAAACATTGACGCTGCTGGTCAACGACCGCTACGCCCGCGGGGCCGAGTATGGCGCCTACGCGTTGTCCACGCTGATGATGGGCGTTGCCGTGTTGTTCCTGATCGTCAAGACCACGCTGCTGGTGCGCCGCAAACGCGCCAAGGCCACCGCCTGACCCGACATCGGAAGCCGGCCCGCCCGGGTAGGCAACACGGGGGTCTCATATTCGAAACCGATGAAGCGCACCGTTGACGCGTGCGTAACAAGTTCGGCATCGAAGGTTCCTAGGGTGGGGCGGTCCACCTACCGCACGTGAAGAACGTCGACCCCCTCAGCGATAGGAACTCCATTGAGCGGAAACGCAGTGCGCCTGCAGGCGATCAACAACGTCGAGGCATACGTCCCCCCGGCCAACAGCTTCGTCCCCGGTGAGACCCCCGGTGAGGTATTCGGCTCCAACGTCTTCACCAAGGCCGAGATGCAGGCACGGCTGCCCAAGTCGGTCTACAAGTCCCTGGTGGCGACGATTGACAAGGGCGCCAAACTCGACCCGGCGGTCGCCGACACGGTCGCCGTGGCCATGAAGGACTGGGCCCTGGAGAAGGGCGCCACCCACTACGCCCACGTGTTCTACCCGATGACCGGCCTCACGGCCGAGAAGCACGACAGCTTCCTCGAACCCGTCTCCGACGGGCAGACACTGGCCGAGTTCGCGGGGAAGACCCTGATCCAGGGCGAACCCGACGCCTCCAGTTTCCCCTCGGGCGGTTTGCGCAGCACCTTCGAGGCGCGCGGCTACACCGGCTGGGACGTAACCAGTCCCGCGTATGTCCTGGAGAACCCGAACGGCAACACGCTCTGCATCCCAACGGTTTTCGTCTCGATGACCGGCGAGGCGCTGGACTACAAAACGCCTCTGCTGCGCAGCCAGCAGGCCATGGGCATCCACGCCGAGCGAATCCTGACCCTGTTCGGTCACAAGGAACTCAACAAGGTGGTGTCGTTCTGCGGCCCGGAGCAGGAGTACTTCCTGGTCGACCGGCACTTCTTCCTGGCTCGGCCGGACCTGATCAACGCCGGTCGCACGGTGTTCGGCGCGAAGCCGCCGAAGGGACAGGAGTTCGACGACCACTACTTCGGTGCGGTGCCCGAGCGGGTGCTCGGCTTCATGATGGACACCGAGCGGGAGCTGTTCAAGCTCGGTATCCCGGCCAAGACCCGCCACAACGAGGTGGCCCCCGGCCAGTTCGAGATCGCGCCGATGTTCGAGCGGGCCAACATCGCCTCGGACCACCAGCAGCTGCTGATGACGGTTTTCAAGACGATCGCCAAGAAGCACGGCATGGAATGCCTGTTCCATGAGAAGCCGTTCGCCGGCGTCAACGGATCGGGCAAGCACGTCAACTTCTCGATGGGCAATTCCGAGCTGGGGTCGCTGCTGGTCCCGGGTGACACCCCGCACGAGAACGCCCAATTCCTGGTGTTCTGTGCCGCGGTGATCCGGGCCGTGCACAAATTCTCCGGGCTGCTTCGGGTGTCGGTCGCATCCGCGACCAACGACCACCGGTTGGGTGCCAACGAGGCGCCGCCCGCGATCATCTCGATCTTCCTGGGCGAACAGCTTGCCGACGTGTTCGATCAGATCGCCAAGGGCGCGGCCACCTCGTCAAAGGGTAAGGGCACCATGATCATTGGTGTCGATACGCTGCCTCATCTGCCGACCGATGCCGGTGACCGCAACCGGACCAGCCCGTTCGCCTTCACCGGCAACCGGTTCGAGTTCCGGGCGCCCGGCTCCGGGCAGACGGTGGCGGTGCCGTTGATCGTGCTCAACACGATCATGGCGGACTCGCTGGACTACATGGCCACCATCCTCGAGCAGGCCGTCGCCGACGGCGAAGACTTCGACCAGGCGGTTCAGAAGCTGCTCACGGAGATCATCACCGAGCACGGCGCGGTGGTGTTCAACGGAGACGGCTACTCGGAGAACTGGCAGATCGAAGCGGCCGAGCGTGGCCTGCCGAACTTGAAGACCACCCTGGACGCCATTCCGGAGCTGATCAAGCCGGACGCGATCGAGCTGTTCGCGAAATACGGGGTGTTCAACGAACGCGAGCTGCACAGCCGCTACGAGGTCCGGTTGGAGCAGTACGCGTTGACGATCGCCGTCGAGGCGAAGTTGGCGCTCGAGATCGGGACGACGATCATCATGCCCGCCGCAATCCGCTACCAGACCGAGCTCGCGCAGAACGTCGCGACGATGAAGAAGGCCGGTGTGGCGGCCAGCACGGCGGCCCTGGAAGCGGTTTCGGCCCCACTGGCCGATCTCTCCGCGGCGCTGACGACCTTGCAGGCGGCCCTGTCCGATCACTCGGCGGAGTCGGCTCTTGCCGAGGCCACCCATGCCCAAGAAGCGCTACTACCGGCGATGGAGGCGGTGCGTGCCGCGGCCGACACGCTGGAAGGCGTTGTCGCCGACGACTTGTGGCCGCTGCCCACCTACCAGGAGATGCTCTACATCCTCTAGAGCCGTCGTCGGGCGTGGGGGTCGACCGCGCGCTCGCGGAGCTTGGTAATCCGCGGCTCCCACGCCCGGCGACTCGACATCCCGCGAAACGCTCCGCTACACGTGCCGCACCTGACGCGTTAAGTTCTGAAGGAACGAAAGTCGCCCGGTCAGGGGAGAGCATGGGGCCATTCGACGACGGCCGGCGTCGTGCCGCCGAACTGGAGGCGTACCAGGCGCTCTGGAACCTGTGGCGGTCCGCGCGACGAACCGACATCGAGAACTGGGAGTCGGCGTGCCGGATGCTCGAAAATTACTACACCGTCGGCAAAGCCCGAGACAACGCCGAAGTCTGCGAAATGCGGATCCACTACCTGGAGATCGCTGAACCGTTGCCCCGGCTTGCGGACTTCGTGCAGCCGCCGGCCTACGACCGCGTGCCCGACGCCGAGCGGCTGCTGGGGCAGGCCCGCTATCAATATCAGCTGGCCCGGCGGCGGCACCCGGTGCGCGAACAGCAGCGGTTGAAAGAACTCGAAACGACCAAGGCGCTGTATGCGGCGGTGCGGGCCGCCGAAGCGAGAGCCGAAGCCGCGGAGCTGGCCCGCCGGCGTGAACGGCAGCAGAGCTGCTGGCCCAAAGGCATTGTGCTGGAAAGCGACGTCTACGACCTCGACGGCGTGGCCGCGCAGGTGGATCGGCAGAACGCGAAAATCGACTCCCAGATTGCCGCCCTGACCGATCTGCTGCGAACAGGATTGCGCCAGCTGCCCGACACGCTGACGCCGGACCCGGCCGAGTTGGCGGCCCACGTCGAATCGGCGCTGGCGGCAATGCCGTTGCCGCGGGGCTGCACCCCCAAGTCGGTCGTCGAGTATGCCCCGGCCACCGGCCAATTGGTTGTCGAATATGAACTGCCCACCGTGGCCGTCGTTCCGGCGGCCAAGGCGTACCGGTATGTCAAGAGCCGCGACACGGTTGTCGAGACGGCGCGGCCGGCGGGACAGGTGAAAGCGTTGTACGCCAGCACTATTGCGCAGCTGACGCTGCTGGCTTTGGCGACTGTTTTCGCCCTCGACGGCGAGCGCCGGTTGGAGGTGGTGATCTTCAGCGGTGTCGTAGAGACGACGGACCCGAGCACCGACCAGCCGGTCCGCCCGTGCTTGATCAGCGCGCGGGTCGACGCGGACACGTTCGCCGGGATCGACCTGCACGACATTGACCCGTCCGTGTGCCTGAAACGGCTGAACGCAACGGTGTCGCCGAATCCGACAGAACTGGTGCCGGCGCCGCCGTTGGCGGAGTGATCAGCTGTAGTTGTCCCACCAGGTGTGCAGATCCTCGATGGTGGCCGGGTCTCCCGAGACGTCGCTGAGCATCAGTTTTTCGTCGTAAGTCCAGACCACGTTCGGGTGGTTGTTGTAAGTCCCGCACGCGAGCATGCCCGCAGTCTCGGTGGGACCTTGGTCGTAGTGCCAGTTGGCGGGTGACCGCGACTCCCCGCGACATTTCACCAGGCTGACGTTGGCGACGTCATCGGTGAAAGCCTGCTTGAGGCTGGCGGCATTCGGGAAGAGTCCGTAGGTGGCGTGCGTCGGGCCGCCGGGGTTGGTGTTTTGCCCGCATGACACCAGGGCCACCGCCGTTACCCATACGCTGCCCGACTCGGGAGTGGCCGGTGTGCAGACGCCAGCAGGGTAGCCGGACGGAAGTAGGTTCAGCAGTCGGTCCAGGTCATTGCTGGGAGCTGCGGCGGATGCCGGCGCGGTTTTCGCCGCGCCTGTCTTTGAATGCTGCTGGGCAGAGGGTTTCAACAACAGCCAGATGCCGACCGCGGCAACGGCCACGACGACAGCGGCGCCGGCCGCGGCCAGGATTGGCCAGCGACTGCGCTTGCGTGCCGGCACCGGCTGATCCGAGCCGGCGCCGCCCGCTGCGATTTCGGGGCTGGATTGCCCGGCGGTGGGTGGCGCACCGCCGGCGTTTGTCAGCGGCGGCGCTGCGCTGTCCGGCTGCGTCTCGGGCAGGGATGTCAGCGGGTTGTACCGCGTGTGCGGGGAGCTCGACTCGGACACGGCGCTCGGCTGGGTTTCCTTTGCCTTCGCCGATGTTTCACTGCGCCGCAAAATGGTTGCGGCGCGGTCGCGCTCCGGGCGGGAAAGGGCGTCGTGTGCGGCCTCTGCCAGATCGCCCGCGGTGGCATAGCGTTCGATCGGGTTCTTGGCCATTCCGCCCGCGATCACGGCGTCGAATGCCTGGTCCACGCCCAAGCCTTGGGCGCTGGCCAGGGGGATGGGCTCCAACATGTGCGAGGTGACCAGCACGCCGGTGCTGTCCGCGGGATAGGGCGGCGCCCCGGTCAGGCATTCGAACAGCACACAGGCCAGCGCGTAGACGTCGGCCCGGGGAGTCACCTCGTCGCTCGAAAAGCGTTCGGGTGCCATGTATTTCCAGGTTCCCACCGCGGTGCCCATTTGGGTGAGCTTCTCGTCGGTTTTCGCGCTGGCGATACCGAAGTCGACGAGGTAGGCGAAGTCGTTGCCGGTGATCAGGATGTTCTGCGGTTTGACGTCGCGGTGCGTGACCCCGGCGGCGTGTGCGGCATCCAGCGCCGCCGCGACCTGATGGATGATGGCCACCGCGCGAGGCGGGGACAGCGGCCCGTCCCGCTCGAGCAGGCTGCCCAGGTCGATGCCCTCGATCAGGCGCATCTCCAAATACAGTTGCCCGTCGATTTCGCCGTAGTCGTGAATGGGCACCACGTGGGGCTCCAGCAAACGGCCGGTGATGCGGGCCTCACGCTCCATCCGCTTGCGGAAAACCGGATCCTGGCTGTAGGCAAGCGACATCAGCTTGAGCGCCACGGTCCACTGTTTAACGGTGTGCTCGGCCTCGTAGACCTCGCCCATGCCACCGCGGCCCAGCAGCCGTTTGAGATGGTAGGGGCCGAACATCGTTCCCAACCGCGAGCCCTGCGCGCCGCTCATCGCTGACTCCTATTCACGGTCTGGCAACCATGACGGTAAGCCCCGGCCAATATCACCGCTCGAAAACTACAACATCGCGGTGGCAAATGCGCGATCGCGTTAGCCGCACCTGTGCCCGGGTTTTCGTCCAGGTCACCGTTATTCGCGCGCACCACGGCCAGCCGATGCGAACGGTTGGTGAACTCCCGGCAACGCGTTGGTTGCGACTCGCAGCGAAAAGCGAAAATGCTTGCGTCGCAGCAATTTTCGGTGCCGCTCAACGATGTGCGAGCGCAAGGATCTGGGGCAGTGCCTCGCGGGCCGCGGCCCGGCCGGCCTCGCGGGCCGCGTCGATCTGATGGAACTCCAGCAGCCCGACGCCGCGGGTGCTGGGCCGGATCACCACGTCGGCTTGAGCCAGCGTCTCGGCGGCGGCCAGCCCGCTGCCCATCATCATCGTGCGAATGAGGGTTTCACCGATGCCGGGAACACGTGGGGGATCGGCGAATTCGCTCCTGGACGCCGTTGCGTCGCCGCCGAAACCGACCGCGACCGCGACCAGCGGGCCCTCGGTGCTCGACAGCGACGACACCGGGAGGTTGTCGAGCACCCCTCCGTCGACGTGCAGCGTGCCGCCATAGACGTAGGGCGGGAAGATGCCGGGCAGGCGCAACGAACACCCCACGGCGTCGGCAACCGGGCCCCGGCGATGCACGACGGTGCGCCGGCCCAGCAGGTCGACGCTCACGCACCGGAACTCCTTGGGCAGTTCCTCGACCAGCCGCTCGCCGTAGGCGCGACGCAGCAGCGCCGGAATGCGCCGCCCGCGTGTCAATCCCTTGATCGGCACGGTGTAGTCGCGGATCGGATTGGTGCGGATGAAGTACTCGTACACGTAGGCGTCGACGCCCGCCGCGTCCAAGCCGCTGGCCGCCAGCGCCGCGACGATCGCGCCCATGCTGGTGCCGGCGAAGCGGTCGACGACGACCCCGGCGGCTTCCAGCTCCTCGAGCACACCGAGATGGGCGAACGCCCGCGCACCCCCGCCGCCCAGTACCAAACCGATCGAACGCCCGACGATGCGCGCGGCGAGCGGCCGCAGGTCCTCGGCCGAACCGGAGGCGTGCAACGTCAGTACCGACCGCGGCGTGATCAGTTCTTCCCAGGCGCGCCGGTGCTCCCGGCTGGCGGGCGGACCGGCCAGCAGCAGGTCCGCGCCGATTGCGCGTTCGGGCAGCGGATCGGCAGGCGGCGCCGGATTTCCGGAGACGAGCACGATCCGATCGGCGACGCGCAGGCAGAAGTCTCGCCATTCCGCGTCGTCGACCTGCGCCTGCAACACGACCTTGTCCGCGGCCCGTTCGGCCCGCTCCAGGCCCTCGCGGTCGACGCGGCCCGGCCGCACCGCGCGGACGTAGCCCGACAGCAGGTGCACCAACTCGTGGGCCACCATCGTCACGGGCGCGTCGGCGTCGACGCCGACAATCGCGACCACCACATCGCATGTGGTCAGGTGCGCCGTTGTCGGCGGTGGCAGCTGGTGCAGCCGGGTGGCCAGCGAGCGCACCAGCGCACCGAGCATGCCGACGTCGGCGATCTTGTCGAACTGCGCCTTGGTGAGCCGTACCAGGGTGGAGTCGCGTACGGCCCGGATGGACGCGGACCGTGGTGTGCCGGTAAGCAACCCGAGCTCGCCGATCACGTCGCCGCGCCCCAGTTCCCGGATCGCGACGCCCTGCTGCAGCGCTTGAACGCGGCCATTGCGCACCACGTACAGGGAGTCGGCCGTATCACCTTCGTGGAACAGATACGAGCCCGCCGTGAGTTCGATCTCCTCGGCGCTGTGCCGCAGATCGGCGAGAGCGTCCGCGTCCAGGCCGGCGAACAGCGGCAGGTTCTCCAGGAGGTCGTCTTTGCGGTCGACCGCGAGCACTTGTTCGTGCCGCGCGACAGCCGTTGCGCGCGAACGTGGTTCGAGTCTCGGTGGCGGTGTGGCAGCCACGGCGTCGTCCGTGGCCTGCTGACCGGTGCGGCCGAGGAACAACGCCCCGATGGCAACCGCCACGAAACAGATGGCCGCCATCACCCAGCCTCGGCGCAGCGCGTCGGCGGCTTCACCGCGTGCCGGCGTCCCGATCAGGACGACCAGTAACGCGATTCCGATCACCGCGCCCAGTTGGCGGCAGCTGCTGACCACCGCCGACGCGGTCGCGTAGCTGCCGCCCTTGGGTACCCGGGCCAGGGCGGCGCTGCCGAGCAGCGGCAGCGTGGCGCCGACGCCGAGCCCCTGCAGCAGCTGGCCGGGCAGCCACTCGCGCAGGAAGTTCGGATGTGTCCCGACGCGCTGGAAGTACCAGACCAGGCTGCCGGCCCAGATCAGCGCCCCGACGAAGATGATTGCGCGGTGTCCGCGCCGGTCGGCGATCTTGCCCAGCCGCGCCGCGACGACGGCCGCGACGAGCGCCGCGGGGGCGACCGCGAGGCCCGTCTTGAGCAGGTTGTATCCCCACACGTAGTTCAGGAACAGCACGTGCGTCAGGAGGTAGCCGTAGAACCCCGCGCCCGCGACGATGGTCAGGGCGTTGCCCGCGACGAAGGACTGGACGCGCAGGTAAGCGGGCTCGATCAGCGGCGACGGGTGGTGTCGGGAGCTGATCACGAACCCGACCAGGGCGACGGCCGCGGCCACGAACGACCCGATCGTGCCGGTGCTGGACCAACCCCAGTCCGGGCCCTTGATCAAGCCGAGTGTCAGCAAGCCCAGCGCGGCCGCGAGCAGCACCGCCCCGCGCAGATCGGGCAGTCGTCGCTGTCCGGGCGAACGGCTCTCCACCAGCTCGCGTCGGGCCACCACCACCGCGACGACACCGAGTGGCACGTTCACCAAAAACGCCCAGCGCCAATCGGACACCTGCACGATCGCCCCGCCGATCGGCGGACCCAGGCCCGACGCGATGGCCGCCGCGGCTCCCCACAACCCCACGCCGTGGGCGCGGCGCGCAACCTCGAAGCCCTCGACGACCAGAGCGAGGGACGCCGGTACCAGCAGCGCCGCCCCGACGCCCTGCAGGATCCGGTAGGCGACCAATTGCTCGACGGTGGCGGCCAGCGCGCACAGCCACGAGGCGCCCGTGAACAGCACGACACCCCAGATGAACATCCGCTTGCGCCCGAGCAAGTCGGCGAGTTTGCCCGCCGCCACCAGGAAGGCCGCAAACACGATGTTGTAGGCGTTGAGGACCCAGGACAGGCTGCCGATGGGGTAGGTGGGGAAGGACTGCTGGATGTTCGGGAACGCGACGTTGACGATCGTCGAGTCGAGGAACGCGAGGAAGGCCCCGAACGCCGCGACCAACAGCACCGCCGTCGACGACGGCTGGCGGCGCACGCTGAGCGTGCCCGTGAGCGCCTGGTTGTCCTGACGCGTTACGGCCGTATTGCGTTTGGCTGCACCGTTACCCGTTGTCGTCGCGTCGGCGGCTTTCGATTGGCCCTGCACATGGGACGTTCCGAGATCCATCATTGACCCCTGGGGTGAAGCCGGCGGGCGGCTCAGTCGGCTTTTCGGATGGGCATTTCCGCAGTGGATTCGGGACCACCGCCCGGATCCCCCGCAGCGTTTCTCCCCGGAAGAGTCGTCGACCCGCTGGCCTGCCCGCGGCCGAGAACGGGAAATACCGTCTCTTTCCCGCTTCGGCCCTTGAGCTCGACCTCTTCGCCTTCCCCCCACGTGAAGTGACTCTCGACAGTCCGCCGCACTCCGCTGGTCACCATCACCGACGCGCGCCCTTGCCGTCCGGCGAGGCCGGCCAACCGGAACGCCACATTGGTCGAGTCGCCGATCACCGCCTCCACCGATCTCGTCATCGCCGCCAGCGCGACCCGGCCGACCACCACGCCCCAACCCATGCGGATCGGCGAGCCGTCCGGGCTGCGCAACGGTAGTCGTGGTCCTAGCTCTCCGACCAGCCGGTTGGCGGCAAGCGAGAAATCGATCGCGCGCTCGGCGGCATCCGGGAACCTGTTCGCCTCCCAGATCGCGAATATCGCGTCGCCGGCGTAGTGGTTCAGCGTGCCGTGATGGGCGTGCAGCACACCTCCCACCTCGTGCCACAGCGTGTGCAGGCTTTGCGCGATGACCTCTTCTTCGGTCACTTCGGAGATCGTCGAGTAATTGATGATGTCGCCGACCACCATCACCATGGCGGCCTGGCTGATTCGGGTCCGGGTCAGGCCAGGGGCGATCCCGGCGTCGACGGCGGTGAATCGCTGCGAGCGGAAGATGAGTGCCACGTCGGCGATCCGGATCTCGTCACCGGGCTGGATCGGCCGCGGAACGGCTCGCTCCAGCCGCATCCCGTTGAGCAGTGTGCCGTTGGTGCTCGTGTCGATCACGAAAGCCTGATCGGCGACGGCATCCAAGCGGATTTCCAGATGAGTCCGGGAAATCTCGGGGTCGCGGATCACCAGCCGGCGTGACTCGCTGATCCCGGCGCATTCCCGACCGATGAACAGCTGATCGATGATCGGCACGCTGTGCTCGGTGCCGCCGTCGCGCAATTCGAGGTAGGCCAGCGGGGTGCCAGGCTCCCGGTTTGGCATCCCCATAGACGACGTCATCATTGCCTCGCTGCCCGCCGTGTCAGTCCGCTCACCTGAAAGTCGGTTGGTGCCAATGTTCCTCCGCAGTCACGACGTCGCTGCGGTCTCATGACACGCCGTCATCAGCCGGGGTAGGGCGCCAGTTCGCCAGTCGTCACCCATGAGCTGCCTTTCCCGGTGATGAGGATCGCCGCGACCACGTCGACTCGCTGGTCCTTCGAACTCACGGCTGTCCTTCGTACCGGTGATTGGTGACGGTGCGGACATTACCGGAAACCACCCCGGGGAGTTTGAAATTCTGGAAATGGCCTACAGAAGCGAAATTATGGGTAAATCGCCGGTTAATCAAGGATGACGTTTGCCCGCGCCCGAATTGAGCCTTCATGCGTTCCGTTCCTGACGCCGGGTTGGATTCTGCGCCAAAAGGATTCGAGCGTGGGGCGGTCACCGTAGTATTGACGACCGAATACTCGTTGCGTCCGCCGCGCTGACGACGGCAAACGGGGGATCGGTTCGCCCGAGAGCTGGCGGGATTTCGAAAGGCGCGTCGGTCGGCAGATAAACTGCTGACCGACACCTCAATCCTTTTGGAGCGCCGGGGAGGAAGAGCATGCGTGCAGCAATCCCGTTTGCGGCCACCTGGGCCGCCCGTTCGCCGGGCGCCATCGCCGTACCGGCCATTAGATGAGTACTCGGCGGG
Organism: Mycobacterium sp. NGS40; assembly: GCF_059812735.1. Taxonomy (NCBI): domain Bacteria; kingdom Bacillati; phylum Actinomycetota; class Actinomycetes; order Mycobacteriales; family Mycobacteriaceae; genus Mycobacterium; species Mycobacterium sp. NGS40. The sequence continues at coordinate 218,289 of NZ_JCALDG010000006.1, read as the reverse complement.
AGTGGCGAGTCGCCGACGCGCGAAAGGCACTGCGGAATGTGCCGATACTCGCCGACATCGACGCGAAACAACTCAACGACCTGGCGAGCGCCGTGGACCGGCTGCATATCCCGGCATACGAATGGCTTTTTCGTTTAGGTGAGCCATCCGACGCCATATACGTGATCGACTCAGGACGGTTCGCGGCCGTCGGTGCCGATGGGCAGGTCATCCGGGAGATGGCGTCCGGCGACTCCATCGGGGACCTCGGTGTGATCTCCGGGTCGGTTCGTTCGGCCGGCGTCCAGGCGCTTCGTGACGGCGTGGTCTGGCGGATCGCCGGCGAGACCTTCAGCGAGGTGCTTGCCAACACTCCGCAACTGCAGCTGGCGATGGTCAAGGCGATGGCCGGGATGCTGCGCGACTCCCGGTCCGCGAATATCTCCTCGGCGCCGCGCGTCATCGGCATCGTCTCGACCGGATATACGGCGGCGGCACCGTTCGTTGATGCGATCGCGACGTGGCTGGGCGGATACGGATCGATCGCCGTGGTCGCGCCGCCCGCCGAGAAAACCGCCGAGATCACGGCGCACGCCGAACTCGTCGAGGCGTTCGCCGAGATCCTCGACCGCGCCGAGCGCAGCCACGATTGGGTGTTGGTGGTGGCCGACGGGGACTCGGGCGAGTTGTGGCAGCGATACGTTGTGGCGCAAAGCGATCGGCTCGTGATGCTGGTCGACCAGGCCCAGCCGCCGGACGGGCTCGATCAGCTCAATGCCCAGGGGCCGGTCCACCTGATCGCGCTGACCGAGCCGGATACCAGTTGGTGGGATCTGCTGGACCCGGTGTCGCACCATCGCGGCGACGACGACGGAATCGCTGCGATGGCTCGCAGGATCGCCGGCCGGTCCTACGGACTCGTGCTGGCGGGTGGCGGCGCTCGGGGACTCGCACACTTCGGCGTTTACGAAGAACTCACCCGGGCGGGCATCGTCATCGACCGCTTCGGCGGCACGAGTGCCGGTGCCATCGCCGCCGCGGCCTTCGCACAGGGAATGACCGCGGACGAGGCGACGGACGCGGCCTACCGCTTTGTCGGAAACACCAGCCCGCTCGGTGATTACACGGTCCCCGCGATCGCGCTGACCCGAGGGACCCGCATCGAGCGGTTGCTCGAGGACTTTTTCGGCGGCAGCGTGATCGAGCATCTGCCGAAGGGATTCTTCTCGGTCTCGGCGGACATGATCACCGGTGAACAGATCGTCCATCGTCGCGGATCGCTGACGCTCGCGGTGCGCGCGTCGATCTCGATTCCGGGTCTCATTCCGCCGGTGCAGCACGGCGAGCGCCTGCTGATCGACGGGGGTCTGCTGAACAACCTTCCCGCCGATGTGATGTGCGCCGACTGCGACGGTGAGGTCATCTGTGTCGACTTGCGGCGAAAGTTTTCGCCGTCCAAGGGTTTTGGTTTGTTGCCCGCAATCGTTCAGCCGCCCGGATTTGTCCGGCGCCTACTCACCGGGACCGACATCGCCCTGCCGCCGCTGCAGGAGACGCTGCTGCGCACCGTCGACCTGGCGGCCTCCACCGGCGACCTGCGCGCGCTGCCGCGGATCGCGGCCATCATCGAACCGGATATCTCAACGATCGGTCCGCTGGACTTCAAGAAGATCGATGCCGCCGTGGAGGCCGGACGGCTCGCCACCCGGGCCGTGCTGGAGGCGCAGCCACACCTGGTCGGCGCCAACACCCATCCTCAAGTCGCGAACATGATCTGACGCAGCGCCGAGAAGTCCAGCGGCTTGGTGAAGTAGCCGTGGGCGCCGAGCGCGGCCGCACGCTGGGTGTAGTTCGGGCTGTCGTACGCGGTCGCGAGGTAGATGCTGACGTGCGGCCACTTGTCTCGGACGTGTTCGAGCAATTCGAGGCCGTTCATCTCCGGCATCTCGATGTCACTGAAGATCAGGATGACGTCGGGGTCGACCATCTCGAGCACCTCGAGGGCCGCGCGCCCGGTGTCGGCGAACTGCATGATGACCTGCCCCGAGCGCAGTTCACGACGAAACCGCTGCCGAAACAGCGTCACGACGTCGGCTTCGTCGTCGACGACGAGCACATGCGTCGCCTTGCCGGCGACCGCGGTGTCGGTTCCGTTCATCGGCTTTTCCCCCTGTCGGCGTGAAATGGATTGGGTCGCAAGCGCTCTAGGCGGGTGTGGCGGCCTTGGCCGCCACCGCCTCCAGCGGGAGTTTTACTACGAACCGGGCGCCGGCCCCGGGCACGTTGCTCGCGGACAGCTCGCCGTGATGCCGGTTGTCGACGATGTTCTTGCTGATGGAAAGACCAAGGCCGGTGCCACCGCTGCGGTACTTGGTGGTGAAGAAGGGCTCGAAGATGCGGGGCAGGGTCTCGGGGTCGACGCCCGGCCCGTTGTCCGTCACGACGACCGTCGTCCAATGCTCCTCGTGCTGCACCGTGATATGCACCTCGCCAACCCGGTCGGCGTCCGTCGACGCGGCCTCGAGCCCGTTCATCACGAGATTGATCATCACCTGCACGAGGTCACCCTCGAAGCCGCGCACGATCGGGTCGTCGTCATCCAGGCTGATCTGGATCGCGCAGCGCGCGCCCTGGTGGCTGGCCCGCCACGAATGCTCGGCGAGCCCGGCGCTCTGCTCGACGATCGCATTGAGATGACATGGTTGTGCGTCGCCGGCATGCGATCGGCCGACCTGGAGCATCGTCGCCATCACCGCGAGGGCCCGGTCGGCGTGGTGAACGATTTTGGTCGTGTTGGCCCCGATGTCTGAGACCAGCTCTTCGCCGTCCTCGGTGACGAGTTCGCGCAGCTCATCGCAGAGCTCGAGGTTCAGCTCCGCGAAATTCTTGACGAAGTTCAACGGGTTCTTCGTCTCGTGCGCGACGCCGGCGGTCAGCGTTCCCATTGCGGCGAGCTTGGCCTGTTCGACCAGGCTCTGGCGCAGCTCGCGTTCGGCCAGTTGGCTGGAATCAAGCGAACTCAGCAGGTAGTTGAACGATGCGGCCGTCCGGCCGAATTCGTCGTCGCTGTACACGGGCAGCCCGTACCGCATCGTCAGCGGCTCCCAGTCATCGGCGCCCACGCTCGCCGCGATTTCGCGTTGTGCCGCCATCAGGCGAGTCGTGACGACGTGCAAACGGTGGCGCACCACCCGGCTGACGATCAGATAGTTCAACAGGCCGATCAACAACCCGGCCGTGATGCTGATGAAGACGGGCTCCGGGCGAAACGCTTCGTGACGATCAATTCCCAGCCCGAGAAGAGAGATTCGTCCGACCACGGCGACGAGCATCCCGAAGCCGATCATCGCCACGGCGAGGTTCCAGAAGACCCTGTTTGTCGGCCAAGGCCGCCGAACGTTCGGGGGATCGCTGTCTTGTTCCACGCTGCCTCATCGGTGTTCGTGTGTATGCGCAGTGTAGGGACATCGTCGGCGCCGATGCGCGGCAACGACGAGAAACATGCTCGCCCGAATTCCGTTGCGGCAGTGAATCGCCGACCGTTCCGCCGCGGGCGAAGCCGGATTGTAACCTTGCGTTCAACCGCGAGATAGCTTCTGACGCCCGGGAATCGCACTCGGTGCGAGTACGTGTCGGTTACGATACGCGAGAACCTCAGCCGACGCGGGCAACGCGATGAAGGTGCACACTGCATGACCGCCTGGTGAACAAACACCAAACCAACACGTTGGCAACGTAATTGATGCGTAGATGATTGGGGCCGCTGTGCCAGAGACTGAGCAGCCGGTGCGGCTTCTGGTCGTCGATGACGAAGAAGACGTCGGGGCGCTGTTCAAGGGCCGCTTCCGCAAGGAGTTGCAGCGCGGCGAGTACGACCTGATCTTCACCACGGATCCGGTGCACGCCCTGAAGCTGGTGGATGCGAGCCCGGACCTCGAGGTCTTGATCACCGACTTGAACATGCCGCAGATGAACGGCCTGGAATTGCTCACCGAGGTGACCAAGCTGCGCCGTCCGCTTAAGACCATAGTGCTTACCGCCTACAACGACCTGGAGAATGTGCGCGCGGCAATGATGCGGGGGGCCTTCGACTTTCAAGTAAAGCCGCTCGATGTGGCCGACCTCCGGACCACGATCTCCAAGGCCGTCACGATTGTGCGCGAGCTGCAAGCCGGCGAAGACGCGCGGCGACAGGCGAAGGAACTGACCGAACAGAAGCGCCGTGTCGAGGAGATCTTCGGCCGCTATGTCTCCGAAGAGGTCAAGGCGCGGCTACTGGCGCGCCCGGAAGGAAACCTCAGCAGTGAGCGACTCACCCTCACGGTGCTGATGGCCGACATTCGCGGGTTCACCGCCTTGTCCGAGGTTCTACCGCCGGAGCAGGTGGTCCAGGTGCTCAACGGCTTCCTCGAGCGCGCGACCGACGTCATGTTTCGCCGCAACGGCACGATCAACGAAATCCTCGGCGACGGCCTGCTCGTCTTCTTCGGGGCACCCATCACCGACGACAACGCCGCCGAGCACGCCGTCGTCGCCGCACTCGAATTGCAGCTCGCGATGCACGATCTCAACGTGGGCCATCGCGAACAGGGGCTGCCCGAACTGGCGCTGGGGATCGGCGTGCATACCGGGGAGGTCGTGGTCGGCACCATCGGCTCGCGCCGACGGCAGAAGTACACCGCCGTCGGCAGGACGGTCAACCTGGTCGCCCGTATCGAGGCACACACCGTCGGCGGCCAGGTTCTGGTCTCCGATTGGACATATCGCGAGATCAGCGGTATCGCAAGCACTTTGGGTTCTTTTCAGATCCGTGCGAAGGGCTTCAAGGATCCGGTGACCGTCCACGACGTCAGAGGCCTGGCCGGTGAGTACGACCTCCAGCTGCCCAGCGCCAACCGGGTCCTGAGCAGTCTTGCGGTGCCCAAACCGATTGGCATTGCGATCGTCAAGGACAAGATCATCGGCGAACAGCATGCCGCCGAGGTGATCGCCAGCGGTGAGGAAGCGCTTCGCATTCGCACCGAAGTGACCGTCTGTCCGTTTGACGACCTCGTGCTCGAGGTTGCCGGCCAGCAGGCGTTCGTGAAGGTGATCGAATGCGATAGGCAAGAAGGGATTTACGACCTCTTCGCCGTGTACACGTCGGTGCCGGCTGACGTGCGCCAAGCGCTGTCGGCAGTCAACGGCGCCGATCCGGTCCGTTCCTGATGCTCACCCGAGCAGCTTGGTCAGCCAGGTCGCGTCTTGGTAGTTGATCGACTTGTTGCCGTCCCAAACGAACGGTGTCCCAGAGGCATTGAACCCGGCCAGCGTCGTGTCTCCGGCCTCGGCTTTGGCCTTGGCGGTGGCCATGTCGTCGCCGGCTTTGATGCAGTTGATCACGTCGGCGTCGACACCGACGGTTTTGGCCAGTTGCGCCAGCTCGCCGTCGGTTCGGTCTTCGGGCGCGCCTTCTTGCGGCTGGAAGGCGCTGGCGAAGATCCCCGAGTAGAAGCTCATGTAGAGCTTCGGGTCGTTCTGGGCCGCCACGCAGTACGTGGCCGCCACCGCGCGAGTGGAGTAGTTCTTGCTGTGCGACTTGTCGTCGAGGAAGTTCAGCAGGTGATAGCGCACCGCGAGTTTCTGGTTGTGCACCGCGGTTTCGATGTCGCCCGCATTGGACCGGATGAAGCTGCCGCACGGCGGGCACATGGGTTCGTTGAAGATGTCGATCGTGACCGGTGCCGCGGTGCTGCCCACCAGCACACCGTCCTCGAGTACGCGGAGCTCGACCCCGTCGGGGGTGGTTGGCGGTTTGGACGAGGACGGTCCCGACGGCCGCCAGGGCTGGGCGACCACCAGAACGGCGCCTACCAGCGCTACCACGACGATGCCCGCAAGGCCGACCCACAGCCACGCTTTGCTTGCGCGCCGGGGTGCGGGCGGCTGGGCCCACGCCGTGCCGACGCTGGAGGGATCGCCCCAGCCGGCAGCGCCGGGCCATCCCGTCGGTTGTGGGAGCAGTCCGCTTGGCGGAGCCGGGATCCCGGTCGCCGATGGGGGCCAGCCCGGCGTCTGGTTCGCCATGGCGGGTGGAGTGGACGCGAAACCCAGCGGCGCCTGACTCGCGTACGCGGTCGGTAGTTCGGCGACCTGGCTGCGCTGCAAAATATCGGACGCCCGGTCCTGATCCGGGGTGGCCAGCGCGGCGTACGCGGCGGCGGACAGATCGCCGCAGGTGGGATAGCGGTCCAGCGGATCTTTGGCCATGCCGCGCGCGATTACCTGGTCGAAGGCCGCCGGGATGCCCGGCCGAGCGGCGCTGGGCCGCGGGATCGACTGGTGCAGGTGCGCGCTCATCACACTGACCTGATCACCCTGGTAGGGCGGAGATCCGGTCAGGCACTCGTAGAGGACGCAGGTCAGGGCGTAGATGTCGGCCCGGTAGGTGACGTCGGAGTCGCTGAACCGTTCCGGCGCCATGTACTTGAAGGTGCCCACCGTGGTGCCGAACTGGGTCAGTTTCTCGTCGGAGGTCGCGCTGGCGATCCCGAAATCCACCAGATAGGCGAAGTCGTCCCCGCTGACCAGGATGTTCTCCGGTTTGACGTCGCGATGCGTAATGCCCGCCGCGTGGGCGGCGTCGAGTGCGGAGCCGATCTGGCGCACGATCGCCACCGCCCGCGGCGGTTTCAGCGGTCCGTACCGGCTCAAGATGGTGGCGACGTCGCGACCGTCGATCAGGCGCATGTCCACATAGAGTTGGCCGTCGATCTCACCGAAATCGTGAATCGGCACGACATGGGGCTCCTGCAGCCGTCCCGCGGTGCGGGCCTCGCGTTGCATCCGGGCGCGGAAGACCGGATCGCTGGACAGCGTCTGGGACATCAGCTTGAGCGCCACGACCCGTTCCCGGACGGTGTCCTCGGCCTCGTAGACGTCGCCCATCCCGCCGCGACCCACCAGCCGTCGCAGTAGATACGGCCCGAACTGCGAGCCCTCCCGCGAACCCGCGGTGTCACCCATCGCCGACTCCTCTTTGCCAGGCATCAGGCTAATAGTTTGGGCCCACCGCAGGCACGGTGAATAGAGAGAATGCCGGCTAATTCGATAGCGTGCGGTCGCGCGGCCGAAAAGCGCTTTCAGCAGCCGAGTATCAGCGGCGTTCCTCGTCACCGGTCCGGCGTTCGCTGAGGCCCTCCCTGGACAGCGCCCGGAGGAACCCATACGCGTGAATCCCGGCCTTCCCGGGATTCTTGACGATCCATTCGTTGATGTTTCCCAGCGCCGCGGCCAGGTGGTCGCGCTTGATCCGCACCAAGTAGGTCATGCGGTCGTCGTCGGGGTCGTCGCTGGAGTCGGCGACCGCGACGGGATTTTTGAACGCGTACGCAATGCCATGAACGGAATCGTGGTTGAGCGCCCAGCGAAGTTCGTTGGGCCGCAGCCGGTTCACCGCGATGTTGCGGTAGCCGTCATCGTCGTCTGAATTGTTCACTTGGCCGATGGTCCTCCTCGGGAACCGCGCGAAAGTGGACGACGGGGTGCGCAAGGTGATGTCGCACAGGCAATTCGACGATCGTTTGAACTCGTGTCACCACAGCGAAACCGGGAGCACGCCCCGGACTGGCCCGTCGCAGGCCGAGACGGAGAATAGGCCCGGGCATGCATTCGGGAATTGCGCCGCCACATCAATCCACCGTGACACAGCACCGTCGCCGGCGCCATTGCAGCAGCACAGCAGCGGCGTCGCGGGACCGCGAGGCAGCCGTTGCGGGGCACCGCTTTCGGACATCGACCGGCGTGAGCGTCGTAAAGTAACCTCCCGACCCATCAACGTTGGCTGGGAGGACGCATGACCGAACGCATTGAGATTCAGCGCACCATTGCGGCGCCGGCGCCCGACATCTTCCGGGTGCTGTGCGACCCGCAAGGTCATGTCGCGATCGACTCCACGGGAATGCTGCAGGACGCCGACGGCGGTCCGGTGACCGCGGCCGGCGAGAGCTTCGTCGTGCACATGGACCGTGAGGCGCTCAACGACTACCCGCAACTCGGCAAGTACGACGTCACCGTCGAGATCACCGAGTTCGACCAGGACCGACTGATCTCGTGGACGGTTCTCGGTCAGCTGCGCCCCCAGATCGGCCACATCTACGGCTTCCAGCTGGAGCCGACCGAGGAAGCGGCGGGCACCGTGGTCACCTCGTTTTACGACTGGTCGAACATCGACCCGAAGTGGCGGGAAGCCGGGATTTTCCCGGTGATCTCCGAAGGGGCACTGCGGGCGACGCTGGGCATTCTCGACCGCACGGTGCGACGGGGATATCCGCGGCCCTAACTCCTCGGCGCCCCGCGGTCAGCGGCGATACTTCAAAAAAAGGTAGTCGTCGTGGGCCAGGGCGTGCTCGAGCCGCAACGCGGCCGGCAGCGGCAGTCGCGACGGCTGCCGTCGGTGTCCCACCGGTTGGCTCGCGGCCAGCTTGGGGGCGAGCGTGACACAGATCTCCGCGACCACGTCGGCGTCCACGAGTTCGTCGAGCAGTGTCGGTCCGCCCTCGCACAGCACCCGGGACAGTCCATGCGCGCGCAGTAGCGCAATCGCGCGTGCGACATCGACGGTGTCCTCGCCGGCCACCAGGACGCCGCATCGTTGATCGCTGCTGCGGTTGTGTCGCGCCGCGGACTGGGCGCAAGTCACCAACAGCGGTGGATGGTTGGGGTCGCTGACGAGCCGGGTCGGGAGCCGGCCAGTTTTGCTGATCACGGCGATCGGAGGCGGCTTGCTCCGTCCTTCGCGCTGCCGCTCGGCTTGTTGACCGTCGCTGAGCTGCACCGGACCGTAGTTCTCGGCGCGCGCGGTGCCGGCGCCGACCAGCACCACGTCGGCGAATCCGCGCAGGATCTTCAGGAGTTGCTGGTCGGTTTGGCCCGACAACGGGCCGGCGCGACCGCCGAAGACGGCGGCGCCGTCGGCGCTGTAGATCATGTTGACGCGCACCCCGTCGGGGGGCTCGGCATAGCAGGACGCGAGTTCGGCGATGTCGCTGACGGTCCCCACCCGGGGTGAATCGTGCACCGTGTCGGCCTGCTCGCGGTGCTGTTCGGATGCCGTCATGCCTCGTGGCCCGGGTCCAGCGAGCGGACATCGTCAAAGGACACCCATTGCTCCTGTTCGGTCGGCGGGTCGCCATCCAACGGTTCCAGCAGGTGCCCGACGTGATCGCCGAGCGAAAAGCGATCAACGATCTTCCCGACGAACCAGGCGGCTGAGTCGTCGAGGATGGGTAGCTCGGCTGGGCCGCGGTGCCAGCGGCAACGGTTGAATTTGTTGGTCTCGTCGCCCGTCTGGCTGCCGAACAGTTCGACCAGGTCGATGTGTTCGATATCGAACACGTGTACTGCCAGATGGGTAGCCTCGGCGGCGACGCGGAAGGTGTGGTTTTGCGAGGACAAGCCGACCAGGAATCGAGGCGGACGAATGCTGGCCTGGCACGCGAAGCCCACCAGGCAGCCGGCCGTAGACCCGTTGGACTGCGTGGTTACCACGAACATCGGGTAGTTGAGCAGCGCCACCAACTTCTCAAACGCACTGACCCCCGGCTCGCCCACCCGCTCTCTATTCCCATTCGGTGCGGTTTGGAATCACATCGACGCCAATGTCTTCAGGAGCACAGTCCGGTCGTCCAATTCGGCCGTTCAGAGGGTATTCGGCGGTCCTGTGTAATCGTTGGGAGTCGCCTGACGAATTACCTTGTGTACGAAGCCCAATTTGCGGATCACCGGGGGCGGGATTTCGAAGGGGTACAACGGCGCCTTGCCCATCGCGGTGTTGATGCGATTGAAAAACAGCGCGAGCCAATGCCAGTCATAAAGCAGCTGCTCGATGGGGGCCTCGGCGTAGGAGGCGAGCGGAACGATGTCGCGGGGAACGGCAACGCTCGCGCGGTCGGCAACCAGAATCAAACCGGCCTCTCGCACCGTGTTGATCGTGTCGGTGATGTGCAGATAGTGCGCAAAGCATTCCGCGAAGTCCTCCCACGGATGCATCGTCGCGTATTCCGATATGAACGACTCTTCCCAGCTGTCGGGCGCGCCGTATTGGTAGTGGCGAGCGATTGCGGCTTGGTAATCGGCGCGTTCATCCCCGAACAACTCCCGGCACTCGTCCAGATAGCGCACGCCGGGGCCGGTCTCGACCAAAAGGTTCTGATAGTAGTGGCCGACCTCGTGCCGGAAATGCCCCAACATCGTGCGATACGGCTCGCCGAGGTGCACCCGCAATGATTCCCGGTATGCGTCCAGGGACTCCGTCAGGTCGATGGTGATCACCCCGCCGGCATGGCCGATCACGATTTTGCGCCCCGAGCTGTGGCTGGACAGCAGGTCGAAGGCGAGGCCACCCTCCGCCCGCCAGAACGGATCCACCGGAAGTGCGAGGTCTAACAGCTGATAGGTGAGCCGGCGCAGGTCGACCGCGGTCGACACCAGCTTCTCGCGTGCGATCGTGTCGTCGGCGGCCGGTTCCTGCCGGATCGCAGAATCGGGCAGGCAGCGCCCCCGGCTGGCATGATCCGGCTGTTCGGCGGGCACCAGCCAATTGCAGCCCAGGTCGGCCGCTTTCGTGCAGCCGATCCACCGGCTACCGTCCACGACCGCGGCGCCGGACGAGGTCGCGACCATGGCCATCGACGACGCGTGAAACCCCAACGCGGCCTGGCAATTCGGGCAACGGTGCGATTCGAACGTCACGAACCCGTGGCACACCGGGCAGGCGAATGCGCGCACGCGATCATCGTGGCATACCGCCGGGTCGAACAGCACCCACCGCGATCAGACTTTCACAGGTGATTATCGAAGCGGGTCGTTCGCCCGCACCCCGCGGTACATGCCCCAGCGGACAAGGCCCGGCATCACCACGCGCTGGACCGACCAGGCGGGCAGCCGGAACGCGTGGCCGGTGGGCAGGAAGACTTCCAGCCCGTCGGCCTGGATCCCCACCAACGAGCCCCACCGTCGTCCCGGCGTTCGGTAGGTGCGCAGCCGTCGACCGGTGAACTCGGCACGAATGTTGTGCGCTACCAACGAGTCTCCGCGGTTGCGTGCCGAGCTGCGCAGAGGGTCGCTGGCCGCGACGTCTCCGACGGCGAACACACCGCGATGGCCGGGCACCTCCAATTCGGGTGACACCCGAACGAAACCGTGTTCGTCGAGCAGTTCGGGTGGCAGCCAGTCGGTATTGGGCCGTACCTTGCCGATGGCCCAGAGCACGGCGTCTGCGGTGGCCGGCGGTTGTCCGGTGGTCCAGCTGACGGGTTCGCTGGTGATCTCGTGGCCGGCGCCGTTCGAGAGCACCGCACGATGGCCGGGGTGCACCCCCACGCCCAGTGCGGTGAGTCGGCCGCGGATCCGGTCCCAGGTCCGCGGGTGATACCCGACGAGTGCGGCCTCGCCGGGGAAGTACAGGTCAATTCGCTTGTCCGGCCAGGTGGTTGCCATGTTGACCGCGCTGCTAACCGCCGCGGCCCCGCCGCCGACAACGATGACCGAGCCCGCTGCGGCCAGGCGATTGTGCGCGGCGTGCAGCCCGGCGCCGATCTCGTCGGCCGATTCCATGGTCGGTTGGCGCCAGAAGCCGTTCGTCACCCCCGTGGAGATCACCAGTGCGTCGAACTCCTCGGCTGTCGTCGCGCCGTCGCCGCCGCGGCCGAACACCGTTCGAGAAGCCAGGTCCACTCCGGTCAGGGTGGCCTGCACGGTGCGCACCCGATCCAGACCGCGGAACCGGTCGAAGGGTATCCAGTAGTCGCGTGCCCAGTCGCCAGGCCGGGAGATTCGGACGCCGAGTTCCTGGCCGCTTACCAGCGCGGACTTGGCGGAGATTCCGACCACGTCGGCGTGCTTGGCCAGCCGGATCGCGGTCAACAGGCCCACGTCGCCCAGCCCCGCCACGACGACGCGCTTGCGCGCCGCCATTACGGCGTATCCATTTCTGCCCCAAGGCGTTTGGAACGCGCGCGGCCACCGGCGCTGGAATCCATGCGGGCCTCCTCGCCCCTGCGACGCCCGGCTGACACCACCGGCCGGAATCGGCAAACTGTAACACGTTCTACTCGGCGACCTGGGGTGTGAGCTCAGCTGCGGACAGGGGCGAGTAATCGCTCGTCGCCACGGTGAAGACCGCCTGTGGGTCAACGTCTTCGCCGTTGCGCCGCTCGTCGGCCACTAGCATTGGCCAGCGGCTCGTCCATTCGCCGGAGCGGCTCAGTGGACACCGAACGCGCGCATCACCGCCGCAGAAAGGAACGGCTTCCGATGACGACACCAGCCGAGGGCCATCGACACAGCCCCCAATTGATTCCGCGCCGGCTGCTGCGCGGTGGGCAGATCCATCACCCCGCTGTCCTCGAGGAAGCCAAGCGGCGCAGCGACAATTTTCAGTTGAGACTGGCGGACCGGATCACGGCATTCGCCGGATCGATGAACTTCGTCTGGCTGCACGCGGCCTTGTTCGGCGTGTGGATGGTGTTCGTCGAACCCAGTCCATGGCCGACGCTGACCCTGGTCGTGTCGCTCGAGGCGATTTTCCTGTCGACATTCGTGATGATCGGCCAGAACCGTCAAGCGGCTTTCCAACAGGCCAGGGCCGACCACGACTTCCAGACCCAGGAGCTGGAGCTGAAGACCAACACCGAACTGACCCGTGAGATCCACCTGCTCACCGAGGAACTGCACCGGCGGTTCATCGGGACAACGCCGCAGTGACATTCGCTCGATCAATAGGCATTGGTACAGCGGGTGGTCGCTCGGGTGGGGGTTGACATGGCGGAGTTGCAGGAGACGATGCGCCCGCGGTTGCGTGCCGCCTTGCGAACGGTGGTGCGGGCATCCGCACCTCGTCCCGCCGCGGCCAAGCGGGCGGCCAAGGATTTGAGTCACCCGCTGTGGCCGGCCGTTGCGGCCGAAATCCGCTGGGCCTTCACCCCGCCCCGCACCTGGTTGATGGGCGTGGTGGCGAACCTGGTCTTCGCGGTGGGGTGGTTGGCGGTGCAGCCGCTGACGCTGGGCCGCCACCAGGACTGGGTGGTACTGGTCGGCACGTACTTCTCGTCGTGGATCCTCGCCGATGTCACCACGACGAATCTGCTTGGCTCGGACCATTATCGAGTCATCCAGGCGGTGTCCGACGGCGTGCCGTTCGGGCGGGTGCTGGTGATCAAGAACCTGGCCCTGCTGGTAATCGTCGGGCTGCCGACGTTGGTGACGGCGGTGGTGCTCACACTGTGGCTGGAAACCCCGCAGCGCCTGGGCATCACGATCCCGACGGTCGCGGTGCCCATCGTGTCCTGGCTCGGGGTGGGCAACTTCTTCTCCGTGCTGCACCCGGTCGGCGTCGCGCCGCTGACCCGGCGCTGGCGGCAGCGTGGCGACCATCGCCGCACCCGCGGCTGGATCGTTGCGCTGACGCTGCCCTACGCGCTGTACTACTTCGCCGACCCGATGAACGGGGTAGAGCATCAGCTGCTCTGGACGAAGGTGCCCGCGCTGATCTGGCCGGTCTTCGGCCGCGACACGAAAAGCTTCGTGCACCTGGGCATTGCGGTCGCGGTGTGGTTGGCCGGAACCATTGCGGCGACGCTCTGGGTGCGCAAGCGGGGACTGCGGATCCGGTGATCCGTCAGGTGGTGGGGTCGGAGACCTTCCGCAACAGCGCGCGGGTTCGTGCCATGGTCTCGTCGTCGCCGAACGGGTACGCGACGAATTCGTCGACGCCGGCGGCGCCTATTTCCGCGACGCGATCGGCGACGGTGGCTTCGTCGCCGATGAGCGCGATCTCCTCGGGGCGGCTCACTCCCTCGCGCTCCAGCATCGCGCGATATGACGGGAGCGTGCCGTAGATCGCGAATTCTTCGGCGGCCCGGGCCCTGGCGCCGTTCGCGTCATCGGTGACACAGATCGGCAGGCCGGCCAGTACCTCGACGGCGCCCTCGGGCCGCCCAGCCGCGGCCGCGGCCTCCCGCAAGGTGGGTCCGACATGATTGGCCAGCGTCGTGGGTCCGGTCATCCAGGTGAATGTGCCCGCGGTGCGCCGCGCCGCCACGCGCAGCATTTGCGGCCCCAGCGCGGCGATGTAGACCGGGGGAGCCGAGATGCCGGAAACCCGCAGCGCGCCACGCGTTGTCACCGTCTCGCCGACAGCGTGGGCCTCCTCACCGGCGAGCAGCGGTTGCACACCGTCCAGATATTCGTTCATCCGCCGTACCGGTTTGTCCCAGGGGATTCCCCACAACTCCTCGCTCATCTGCGGATGATTCACTCCCAGACCGAGTTTGAACCGCCCACCGGCGAGCGCACTGAGGGTCAGCGCGCGCTGGGCGGTCAACATGGGATGGGCGACCTGGAGGGGCAACACACCCACGCCCAGTTCAATATCCGGCACCGCGCGCAGTGCGAGTCCTTGCACGGTCAGCAGATCGAGTTGCCACGGAAGTTGGGCCGACCACATGGTGGTGAAGCCCTCCGCGGCCACGCGTGCAACGGTCTCGATGTACTCGTCCACCAGCGACGGTCCGTCGCCGTCGCCCAGGCTGTTGAAGATGCTGATCTCCATAAACCATTCCTTTCTTCGGTGGTTATCGGCGAGTCTCAGCCGATCAAGGACAGCTGCCGCAAGTCCTCGGCGTACTTGTCGATCAACTCCGCCGAGATATGCGGGATGTCTTTGTCGGGTCCGATGTCGGCGGCACGCACCGCGGCGTGGAACACGGCGGTGGGTGCGGCCGCACCCCGGATTGCCTTCTCGGGTTTTCCGAACGCGTGCAGCAGCGGCAGGACCGACCGCTGACGTTGCCGCTCGGGCAAACCCGTCAGCGCGGTCTGGAACCGGCTCAGCCATTCGTCGTAGTCGGCGATGCGCTGGATCCGGTGTCCGGCCCGAATCAGCCAGTCCACGAACACATCCAGCGAGACCCCGTCGTCGTATGGGTTCATGACGTCGAACGAGCGGTAATCGCCGGTGACCCCCGAGCCGATCGTGGTGATCGCCTCGGCGATGAAGTCGACCGGCAGCCCGTCGTAGTGTGCCCGCGCCCGGCCGCCGATCCCGTCGCATTCGTAAAACGAATGCGGCGCAATGCCCGTCACCAGCAGGCTGAAGATCAGCCGGGTAAACATGTCGGGCACGTTGAGTTGCCCGCGGTATCGGGTGTGGGCGAGGATCATGTCGGAGCGGAACACCGCGACCGGCAGGCCGCACAGCTCGTTGGCCTCCCGCAGCAACACCTCGCCGGCCCACTTGCTGTTGGCGTACCCGTTCGCGTAGTCGTCGTTGAGCGCACGGGTGGGGCTTACCTGCCGGATGTCACCGTCCTCCTGAAACTCGCCGGGCGGCACCGTCATCGCGACCGCGATGGTGGACAGGTAGGTGACCGGCTTGATTCGGGTCGTGATCGCCAGCCGGATAAGTTCGGCGGTCCCAACGACATTGGGCCCAAATAGCTGGGCATAGGGCAACACGTGGTTGACCAGTGCGGCGGGATGCACGATCAGATCGACGGTGTCGGCCAGCTGCCGCCAGGTCGCGGGGTCCAGGCCCAGGTTATGGTCGGCGACATCGCCCGCATGCACCTCGAGATGCATGGCGGCAAGCTCGCGGAAGCGGCTCAGCAGCTCGGGATCGCCGCTGTCGAAGGCGCTTTCCAAGCGAGCCCTGGCCTCATCGTCGTCGCGGCCACGCACGATCGTGATCAGCTTGCCGCCCCGTTCGGCAAGGCGTTCCAGCCACTCGAGAGTCAGAAATCGTCCCAGCCAACCGTTCGCTCCGGTCAGCAGCACCGTATCCGCCGCACCGGCGGCGTGCGGCAGAGACGCAGCGGTGGACAATGCGCGGGCGTCGATGAACTTGTCCAACGTCAGGTCGGCGGCCGAAATAGCGGTGCTGCCTTGCCCGTGAACGGTGCTGAAGATCGGCCGACGGATACCGGCACCGCGCTGGGCGTCGATGTAGTCGGCGATCTTCGCGATGGTGTTGGCCGGGCTGGTGATCACCGCGACGGGGACCTCGACGCGGAAGATCTCATCCAGCAGGTGCGAGAAGGTCAACGCGGACAATGAATCTCCGCCAAGGTCGGTGAAATGCGCTTCGGAGTTGGCGCTCGTGGCGCCGAGCAGGGCGCGACAGGCTCCGGCCAGCGTCTCCACCACGGGCCGGTCGGCCGCGCTCTCGCGCAGTATCCGGATGTCGTCGACCTGTGCGGCCGCGATTTCGGTGTACAGCCGCTCGAGCTGTTCGCCGTAGCGTTCCTTGAGCCGGGGGCGCAGCTGCTTGCCCAAGCCGGAAAGCAACCCGTTTTCGGTGGTGAACGGTTTGGTTTCCAGAATGAAGTCCACGGGCAGCTCGTAGGACTGCAACTGGGCGGACGCCGCGGTCTGCCGAAGGGATTGGTGCACAGCAGTTTTCAGAGCAGGGCTGTTGCCGTATTCGGTGAGCGCTTCGGGGGTGGGCACGATTACGGCCAACAGGCTGGGTCGTTCGCTGTTGCCGTAGACGAAGATCTGTCGTACCAGCGGTGCCCCGGCGTAGATGGACTCCAGATTCGTCACCGCGACGAACTCGCCCTGGGCAAGCTTGAGCACGTTGTTGCGACGATCGACATAGACCAGCCGGTCGGGCCCGACCTCGGCCATCACGTCGCCGGTCTTGTAGAAGCCGTCCTCGTCGAAAACCTGGCCGGTGATTTCCGGGCGCTTGTAGTAGCCCGGCGTCATCATGTCGGTCTTGACGAGCAATTCCCCACGCGGATAAGGCCGGTCGGTCAGGAAATAACCGAGCTCCGGGACGTCGATCAGTTTGTAGTCGACGACCCGCTTGCGGCTGATCACACCGTCGCGGGTGAGGATTCCGGTCTCGGTCAGACCGTAGCCGTCCAGGATGTGCGTGCCGAGCACCCCGTCCAGGAAGGCCTTCATCTCCGGTGCCAGCGGTGCGCTCCCGACAAAACCGCCCAGAACCCGGCCGCCCAGCACACTCTCGCGCATCTCCGTCGCGGCATCCCGCTCCGCGGTGGCGGGATCTGCCCCCTCGGCGATCCCGCGGTCAACGGCGCCGCGGTAGTGCTGGTACAGCATCTCCACCACCCGGGGAACCACACCGAGTTCGGTGGGCCGCACCAGTGCCCAGTCTTCGAACAGCGTCGACAGATCGGACTCGGGGACGAAGTAGTTGGTGCCGCCGGCGATGAATGCCGACGCCAGGGGCAGCCGGCCGCCGAGGTGATTCAGTGGCATGAAATTCACGTTGAAGACCGGCAGGCCGGATGTGAGGAACGAGCCCGATGTCCACACCTTGGTGACCGTCGCCTCGGTGTACATGGCGCCTTTGGGCGTTCCGGTGCTGCCGGAGGTGTACATGATCATTGCCAAGCGGTCGTCGCCGCCGTCGGTGATCGGTGCGACCGCAGGCAATTGGCTGCCTCGCTCGACGACATCGTCGATCGTGGTGACGACGACGTGCGTGCCCGAGCCCTGCAAGCGCACCCGGGTCTGTTCGAGGTTCTCCCGCTGCTCGTCGACGCCGGCGTGATAGTCGAAGACGATCAGCTGCCGCAGCGAGGCACTGGTCAGCACGGATTCCCTTGCCAGGTCCAGGTATTCGGCGCTGACTGCGACGATCGTCGGTTCGCATTCCTCGATGATCGGGCGCAGCCGGGCCACCGAGGCGTTGTGTTGCAGCGGCACGGTCACCAAGCCGAGGTAGGCGCAGACCAGGTCGATGACCAGATAGTCAGCGCTGGAGAATCCGATCGTCGCCACGACATCGCCTGAGCCGATCGGGTTCTCGGGGTCGTTGTGCCAGTCGGTGGCGATCGCGCGCACCCGGTCCCACAATTCGCGGTAGCTGATGGTCTCGAAGCGTGGTTGCAACCGGATCGACGTGCGGCCGTTGGCGTCGGTCACCAACGCGCGAGCACGCTCCCCGAGCGCGGGACGATCGGCGTAGCCCCCGACGATCGTCGCGATGACCTCGGTGAGCCGTAGGCCCGGCGTGCAGGCCGCCTCGATTACCTCGGGAAGCGGCACGGCCGCCGGGAATTGCGGTTCGGTGTCGAACAATTCAGCCACCCGCCGGGCCAGCTGCTCGTCTCGGTCATCACCCGTCCCGGTCAAGGTTGTGTCACGCAGCGATCCGCTTGTCATCGTGTGTCCTTCCGTCTTTATTTCTTCTTCGAAGCCGGCCACCACCCGGATGATTGGGGTATTGCGCCCAGTGAGTGTGAGTTCGGTTACGCGTCACGACATCGACGGGTAATCGGTATAGCCCAATGCGCCGCCGGTGTAGAGGAATTCCATCCGGGGCGCGTTGAGTTGGCTGCCGTAGGTCCATCGCCGCACCAGATCCGGATTCGCCAGAAACGCACTGTCGATGGTGACGGCGTCTGCGGTACCGGTCGTGACGACGTCGACGGCTCGCTCGCGGGTGGTCGTCGTCTGGAACCTGCGATTGAGCAGCAGACGGTCTGGCCAGCGGCGACGCAGCCACGAGTAGATCGGCCGTTCGGGTGGGACTCGTGCGTGCAGATATGCCAACCCCAGTTCGCGGGCGTGCTTGGCGAGGATCAGGTGCGCCTCGAGGTCCGGTTCGTGAATGTCGTTCTCCGGATTGCCCGGCGAGATGCGCAGCCCCAGCCGGTCGGGACCGATCGCGTCGGCGACCGCGGCGATGACCTCGCTCGGAAGCCGTGCCCGAGCCTGAGCGGAGCCGCCATAGGGGTCGCGTCGATAGTTCGCGTCGTAGGTGAGAAATTGACTCAACAGGTATCCGTCGGCGGCGTCGATCTCGACACCGTCGGCGCCGGCGGCGCGGGCACGGCACGCGGCGGACACGAAAACTGCTACGGTGCAATCTATTTCGTGAGCAGTGAGTTGGTGTGGTACAACGAAGGGTTTTTTGCCGACGGCGGTGTGCACCGTGCCGTTGGGTCTGATCCCCGACGGCGCCACGGGCCGTCGACCGCCCAGGATAGCGGGATGTGAGATCCGGCCAGAGTGCATGATTTGCATCACAATTCGGCCATCCGCCGCGTGGACCGCTTCGGCGACGCGCGCCCATCCGTCAAGTTGTGCGTCGGTGTGCAGACCGGGCTGGTTGGGGTACGCCCGCCCACGCGCCGAAGCGAAGGTGCCTTCGGAAATGATCAGACCCGAACTCGCCCGCTGCGCATAGTAATCGGCCATCAGCTGGGTGGGCACTCCGTCGTCGTCGGCGCGGGTGCGGGTGATGGGCGCCATCAGAATCCGGTTCGGAGCGTACAACGCGCCCAATTGAATTGGGGCTAGCAAAGGATGGCCCGGGCACAGCAGCCGCGTGGGTAGTGCGCGAGCGGCGAATCTTCGAGCCACGGTTGTCCGCTCCTTTCGTCCGGGGAGTTGACCGCCACAACACCGCACCTGCGAACTGCCCGTTGTTCGTGCGGACACCTCCATGGTGTCGGTGCGATACCGTCGCCGCTAGGACACGTGTCCTACCGCATGCGAGGCGTGGACTCCCACAGCGAGCGAACGCAGCTAACGGACGTTCGGCTTGATCTCCTCGATCACCCACTGCGCGTAGTCGAGATATTCGTCGACGCCGCGTACCGCCGGAACGGGAACGGCGCTGACCGTCACGCCCTGCTCGGCAAACCAGTTCAGCCTGTCGATGATCTGCTCGGCGCTCATACCCGGCCGGTCGCGGATCCCCTTTCGGACAACGTGTCCCTCGCCGACCCGATTGGTGCCCATCCCGTGCATCACGTCGAACGGCCGACCGTCGTAGCACGGCTGGGATTTGATGTAGTCCACCTTCTCGGCAATGTGTTCGGGCGGCGTCAGAAACGCCCACCAACCCGAGGCATGCCGGGCCGCCCGCCGCAGAGCCGCGTCGGCGTCACCGCCTATCCAAATCGGAAGATGTGGTTTCTGAACGGGTTTCGGCTCGAACACGACGTTGTCGAAGGATACGTAACGACCCTCGAATTGCGGTGTGTCGCTGGTCCACAATTCGACGATCGCGGCGAGGTATTCGTCGGCGATGCGGCCCCGCTCGTGAAACGGCACCCCGAGCAGTTCGAACTCCCGTGCCAGCCAACCGACTCCGAAGGTCACCATCATCCGGCCCCCACTCATCCAGTCGGCGGTGGCCAACGCCTTGGCCAGGACGATCGGATGCTGCAGCGGCAAGATCGTGACACAGGAATTGATGGCGATGCGTTCGGTGGCGCCGGCGACATGGGCTTGGGCGACCGTTGAGTGCAGATAGTGCGGCCCGGACAATTCGACATGCTCGACCGGAATGACGAGGTGTTCCGGAAAAGCGATCATGTCGTAGCCCCAGCGGTCGGCGCATTTTGCCATTCGGGTCTGATCGGGCCCGGTGACCTCTGGTTCCCACGGCTGCATCGTGGCCTTGAGCCGGAGCATATGCGGAAGCGGGAAGACGAATTTCACGCGGGAACTCCTTTTCGAATGCTGCCCACCACGAAATCAAAGCTCACCCGGCCGCCGTCGTCATCCAAAACCGGAAACCTAGCGTGTCCCGGCCAGCGGTCAGTGTCGCGCGATCACGGGTGCGGAGTTGTTAACCTGGCCACGTGGCGCGGACCAGCGAAGAGCCGGTGAAAGGGTCGCTTGCGGCGACCAGCTGGGCGCTGCTGGGCATGCTCTCCTACGAAGAGGAAGTTTCGGGTTACGACCTGAAGAAGTGGATCGACTGGAGTGTCGACCTCTACTATTGGAGCCCGTCGTACAGCCAGATCTACACCGAGCTGAAGAAGCTGGAGGGCCTGGGCCTGGCGACGTCTCGCGTCGAGCACGACGAGGGCACCCGCAGCCGGCGGCTCTACAAGATCACCAAGGCTGGAATGGCGGCGGTTACCGAGTGGGCCACTGACGCACCGGTGGACCCCCCGGTGCTCAAACACAGCGTGCTGATGCGCATGACGCTGGGGCATTTGAGTAACCCGAGCCGGCTCAAGGAGCTGCTGCAGGACTACGTGGCCTACACCGAGGCCTGCCATCGCAAGGCGGTCGAGGACGCCGAGGGCGCCGAAGCCGAACCCGCGTGGGCTTACTCGGTGATCGCGTTGCGCTGGGCGGCCAAGTACTACGCCGCCGAGCGCGAGTTCGCCCTGGAGATGATGAAGGACATCGACGAGGCCGACCGCATACTGCAGACGGCGCCGAAGGGTAGTTCGGGCAAACCGCGGACCACGCCAGGTTCCTGGCGCGAGGTCGAAAAACAGGTCCAGGCCAAGCGCGAAGCCGACTAATCGGCGCCGGCCGCGTCCCGCGCGGCGATGTAGCCGTAGACAAGTCCCTGCGCGATCGTGGCACCCGCACCCGGATACGTAGTGCCGAACGCGTTGGCAGCGGTATTGCCGATTGCGTAGAGCCCGTTGATCACGGCGCCGTCCTCACGCAGCACCCGCGCCCGGTGGTCGGCTGTCAATCCGCCGCAGGTGCCCAGGTCGCTGAGCACCATCTTCACGGCGTAGAACGGGCCCTTGGTCAACGCTCGCAGGTTGGGGTTCGGCGATATCGTCGGGTCGCCATAATAGCGATCGTAGGCACTGCGACCCCGCGCGAAGTCGGGATCGACACCGGCGGCGGCGTTTTCGTTGAAGCGGGTGACCGTCGTGGTGAACTCCGGAACCGGCACGCCGATCCGGGCGCCGAGTTCGGCGAAGTCGTCGGCGCGGACCGCGATGCCGGCGTCGTACCACCTCTGCGGGATACGCATCCGCGGAAAGAGTTGGGCGCCAAAGACATAGCTGTTGCGGTATTGCTGGTCGAAAACGATCCACATCGATTCCACCGGACTGCCCGCGCGTTCCAACTCCAGCAGCCGTTGGCCGAAGGTCATGTAATCGAGGACTCGTTGGCGAAGCGGCTCCCATGCTGGTTGACGATCAGGCTGCCCGGTAGCGACCGTTCGGCCAGCATCACGGCGGGCGCCTCGCCGGGCAGCGGCGCGACGGCGGGGAACCACCATGCCTGGTCCATCAGATCGATGCCAGCGCCGAGTTCCTGCCCCGCGCGAATACCGTCGCCGGTGTTGGCCGCCGCACCCAGACTCAGGTTGGCGCCCAACGATTCCGACTGGAATTTCCAGCGCATGTCCATGCTGTGATCGAAACCGCCGGTGGCCAGCACGACGCCGTGCCGAGCCGTGATCGACACCTCACGGCCGCCGTGCACCACGATCGCGCCGCGGACCCGATGACCGTCGACGTCTAGACGCAACAGGCTGGTGTCGGTCCATACCGGGATGCCGGCGCGCAACACGCCCGCGAACATGCCCGCCGCCAAACCCTGACCGCCGGCGGCGTAGCGCCGGCCCAGCATCAGGCCGCCCACTCCTTGCCCAATTCGCTTGGCGAACGTCGGAATTCCCTTGCGCGGCACTCGTGCCACCAGATTCATCCAGCGGTAATCGGCGCCCGTCGTCGGGACCGGGACGCTCACCTCCATCAAGCCCGGTTCCAGGCGGGTGCGGTAGGCGCCGAGAAGCGACGTGTCGAACGGATGGCACTCGCAGGTGCGTCCCGTCGCGCTGCCGCCGGGTTCCTCGGGGTGGTAATCGGAGTAGTCGCGCGCCCAGAAGAATCGCAGGGGAGTGGTTCGTCGCAACATGTCGACCATCGCGCTCACGTGCGTCACAAATCCCGTCGAGCGCTGCCGGGGCGCCGAATCCGCAACCACCGCGTCCAGGTAGGTCGTGGCGTGCTCTTGCGTATCGCCGGCACCCGCTTCGGCCAGCACCGGACCCACGGGCAACCACAGTGCGCCGCCGGACCGCGCGGTCGAGCCCCCGACGTGCGACGCCTTCTCGACGACCAGCACCGACAACCCGAGTTCGTGGGCGGCCAGCGCCGCGGCCATCCCGGTGCCCGAGCCCACGACCAGCAAGTCGGCGCTCGTGTCGGCCACAGGAAGTCCAGCGGGGATGGTCGCGCTGTGTGCTGTCACCCGAGAACGGTATTTCGCGCCGCCCAGGCAGCGGAATGGTCGTCCTGATGAGTGGAACAGCCAAGTCCAAAAGGGTCTATTCGCGGAGTTAAATCGTGCCTATGCATGACACCGACGACATTCGGCTCATTGAGGCCCAGGCCGCACCGACGCGGTTTGCCCGCGGCTGGCATTGTCTGGGGTTGATCAGAGATTTCGGTGACGGCAAGCCACACGCGGTCAACGCGTTCGGCCAGAAGCTTGTCGTCTTCCGAAGCGGGGACGGCAAAATCAACGTCCTGGACAGCTACTGCCGGCACATGGGCGGCGACCTGTCCCAGGGCGAGGTGAAGGGCGACGAGATCGCCTGCCCGTTCCACGACTGGCGCTGGGGCGGTGACGGACGATGCAAGATGGTCCCGTACGCCCGACGTGCGCCCCGGCTGGCCCGCACGGCGACCTGGACGACGCTGGAGCAGGACGGCATGTTGTTCGTCTGGAACGATCCGGAACGCAAACCACCGCCGCCAGAGGTGACGATCCCGCGCATCGAGGGTGCCACCAGCGACGAATGGACCGACTGGCACTGGTACACCACGGTCGTCGCTACCAGCAACTGCCGTGAAATCATCGACAACGTCGTGGATATGGCGCACTTCTACTACATCCACGGTGCATTGCCGACCTACTTCAAGAACATCTTCGAGGGTCACGTCGCGACGCAGTACATGAACGGCGAGGGTCGCCCCGACATGGGTGGCACCGAAGGTGCTCGGATGCTCGGCAACACGTCGGTGGCGTCGTATTACGGTCCGTCCTTCATGATCGACGACCTGACCTATCACTACGAATATGGTGACGCGCAATCCGTGCTGATCAATTGCCACTATCCGATCGACTCGAATTCCTTTGTGCTGCAGTACGGCATAATCGTCAAGAAGTCCGAAGCGCTGCCCGGAGACCCAGTCCAGACCGCGATTCAGCTCGGCGATTACGTCAAGCTGGGTTTCGAACAGGACGTCGAGATCTGGCGGCACAAGGCGCGCATCGACAATCCGCTCCTGGTCGAGGAGGACGGCCCGGTTTATCAGCTGCGGCGCTGGTACGAGCAGTTCTACGTCGACGTCGCCGATGTCGAGCCGGAGATGGTGGACCGCTTCGAGTTCGAGCTCGACACCACTCGGCCGTACGAGGCGTGGATGAAAGAGGTCGAGGCGAACATGGCGGCTCAGGGTTCGGTATGTGGTTGAATTCGCCGGTGCAGATGGATAATCGGCTCGACGAGATGCCGATGCTGCCCGTGGCATGCGGTAACTGCGGCGCGCAGGTGCTGGTCCGCAAGAGCACCTGGAATCAGACCAGCGTGCAGTGGGACGCCGATGCGACCCGGCGCTGCGCGCAGCGGGCCGAAGCGGTGTCGGCGCACGCCAATCGCGGGGTGTTCCTGGTGTGTTCGGCGCTGCGCGAGTCGATCCTGGATGCGGTGCGCCAGGGGGAGCTGGCTATCGTCGACGAGACGGAGGGCTCTGCGCCGCAAGCACATTGGCTCGTCCCGCCATCGCCGCCCCGACATACTCCGGTTCGGTGAGCAGGTAGAAGCGGCCTTCGGCGGCCTGCTCGAAGATCGCCGCCGCGGCCGTTTCCGCATCCATCGCAGCGGCTTTGACGTCGAGCATCGCCGCGCGCTGCGCCTCGGCAACGTCACCGTCCCCGTGCGAGTCGACACCGCCGGCCGACTCGAAGATGTTGGATTTCACCGCACCCGGCAGCACCGCTTGTACGTGAATGTGGTGACCGTGCCCGGCCGACTCCACATCCAGATACAGGCATTCGGTCAACGCCAGCACCGCGTGCTTGCTCACGATGTAGGGCGCCTGCAACGCAATTGCCACTACGGCGCCGACCGAGGACAGGTTCCACACCCAGGCGGGCTCGTCGGTGGCCATCATCATGGGCAGAAAGGCTCGCACACCGTGGAATACGCCGCTGATGTTGATGTCGACGACCCGCCGCCAGTTGGCCACCGGTGTGTCCCACAGATAGCCGAACTGTCCCACGCCGGCGTTGTTGACTAGCAGCCGGACGGCCCCGATATCGCGGTAGGTGCGCTCGGCAAGCTGCTGCATGACGTCCGGGTCACGCACGTCGCACACCACGCCGACCGCGGATCCACCTGTGGCGCAGAGCTGTTCGCGCAGGACCGCGATGGCGTCGGCATCGATGTCGGCCAGCACCACCGTCATTCCCAGCGTGACCGCGTGGCGGGCCAGGCCCGCACCGATGCCCGAGCCGGCTCCGGTGATGACCGCGACGCCGCCCGCGAACGGATTCACGCGTACTGCAACGCGGGTGCGGGACCGCGACGCTGGGGGAGCAGCGGGCGCCGCGGCTGCAGGGCGGGTGTCACCCTTGGGCGCCCAAGCGGACCGTCCTCGGCATTGCGCCAGATGCCCATCGCCGTCATGCGCACCGGCGCCGTCAGTCGCTGATCGAACATCATCCGGCTCATCGGGCCGCAGACCGACACCGCCGCAACAGCCTCACCGGCCTCACCGATAGGCGCTGCGACACAACCGAATCCGAGCAACGATTCCTCGCGCTCGAACGCCACGCCGTGCGCGCGCACCCTGGCCAATTCGGCGGCCAGCTGCGAACCGGTGGAGACCGAGTACTTGGTCTTGCGGACCTGAAGATCGACCTGGGCCTCCTCGTCGTGGTAGGCCAGGATCGCCTTTCCGACGGCCGTGCAATGTGCGGGCTGCCGGCCGCCGACCCGGGTGGGGATCGCGTCGGCCATGCGGTCGCCGACCTTGTCGAGGTACACCACGTCCGGCCCGTCCAGCACCGCCAGGTGTGCGACCAGTCCGGTGGCGCGGTGCAATTCGCCGAGCAGCGGGCCGGCCGCGCGCACCAGCCGGTCCTGGTGCACGGCCAGCGAGCCGAGTTCCACCAGGCGCATGCCGAGCTCGTAGTCGCGACCGCTGCGGCGCAACCAACGCAGCTGCACCAGGCGTTCGAGCATCCGGTGCGCCGAGGAACGCGGCAGCCCGGTGCGCCGCACGATCTGGGCCAGCGTCAGTCGTCCCGGCCCGTCGAATGCGTCGAGGACGAGCGAAATGCGGTCGATCACGGCCGTGGGGGCAGTGGCGTCGAGGGTCTTCGGCGTCCCGGTCATGGGTCCTCCATGGGCTGCGGTCTATCTGACTGCTATATTCCTATTAGGAAGATATGTCTACCACACGTGTGTGGGCGCTGTCACACAAGACACGAAACCGCGAGCGTATGCACACCGCGAATCACGGACCGAATTTTCGCCGTGTGCGTACGCTCGCGAAAGATCAGAGAAACTCAGCCCTTGGCGGCCGATCGCCCGGCGCGGCGGCCATAGAAACTGCCATCACCGAGAGAGACACCGCTGGCATAACCCCAGGCGGCCAGCCCGGCGGTGGAACGGCCCGCGGCGAACAGCCCCGGGATCGGCTCGCCGCTGACGTGTAGCACCTCGGCGTCCAGCGTGGTGGCCAGCCCGCCCAGCGTGAAGCCTCCGGTGTTCTCGCGCAGGTCGATCGCGCCGACCGGGCTGCCGATCGGCTTAATCCACTCCGGCTTCTTGTGCAGCAACGGATCCTCGCCGCGCGCGGCACCCTCGTTGTAGGCGGCGACGGTCGCCTGCAGCGATCCGGGTGCCAGGCCGATGTCGCGCTCCAGCTCCGCCACTGTGTCTGCCACCCACGTCGGTTGGCGGAGCATGAATTTCGGCGACCACGACGCCATCGCCTCTTCCTGGGCATCGTTGTCGATGATCAGGTAGGCGATGTTGTCCTGGTGATAGAGCGTGAGCTGCCCGACGCGGCCCGGGTAGGTGTCCTCGGCGACATAGCGCTGACCGCGGCCGTTGACCAGGATCCCGCGCACCAGCTGCTGGGGGTCGATGAAGATCGCGACCTCGGTGGCATCCATGTGGGCCAGGTCGGCGCCGAGGGCCTGCGCCATCCGGATCGCCTGGCCGTCGTGCTGCTCGATCGACGCGGCGGGACGCCCGGCGATCCGCGGCGCGTAGCGGGCCACCATCGCGTCGTTGTAGGCGAAGCTGCCCGTTGCGAGCACGACGCCGGTGCGTGCCCGGATCGTCATTTCGGTGCCGTACTGGCGGGCCCGGATACCGGCCACCCTGCCGTCGGACTCGACGATCAAACACCGCACCCGCACGTCGTAAAGCGCGCGAGCACCCGACGCCGTCGCGGTTTCGACGAGCGGCTTCATCAGCATGTAGCCCGCGCTGGCTTCGCCCTGCTTCTTGTTCTGCATCTGCGGGATGTGGCCGCGCGGGGCGGGGGAGGCGATGGTGTTGAACGGGTAGGAGTTTTCGCCGCCGCTGTACATCAGGCCCTGATCGCCCATCGGCTCCCAGCCGGGCTCGGAGAAGAACTCCGCCTTGAACGGCACGCCACACCCGACCAGCCATTCGAAATGGGCGACGCTGCCGGCGCAGTAATCGGCGATCCGGTTCTCGTCGGCGCCCGGTCCCATCGCCACGTTGAGGAACGCAGCCATGTTTTCGACGGAATCGGAAAAGCCGCAAGCCTTTTGCAGCGGTGTCCCGCCGCCGAGGTAGATGAAACCGCCGGCCATCGCCGCCGCTCCGCCCCAGGAACCGGTGCGCTCCAGCACCAGGACGTCGGCGCCGGAGCGCGATGCTTCGACCGCGGCCGCGGCACCCGCGACGCCGTAACCGGCGATGACGACGTCGGCCTCGTGATCCCACGCGGTGATCGACGACGCCGGGATCGGCGTGACGTCGGTGTCAGGTGTCATAACCGCATCGCCGCTGGCATTTCGCCGACCCATTGGTGGCCCCAGTAGCTGTCGGCGGTGATTTCTTCTGCGGTGTAATGGTTTTCGTCGACCCGCATGCCTTCGGTGCCGAATTCGATGTCCCAGTCGCCGGGCGCCCGGACGTAGAAGGAGATCATTTTGTCGTTGGTGTGCCGCCCCAGCGTCGAGGACAACTGGAAGCCCTCGGCGCTGACCCGGTCCAGCGCCTGGCCCACCGCGTCGAGGGTGTCGACCTCGACCATGATGTGCACCAGGCGCGGGTCACGCTGGTGAGCTGCCGGACAGATCGCCAGGCTGTGGTGTCGTTCGTTGATGCCGAGGAAGCGAACCCGCACGGGGCCATACTCTTTCGGCAACGGCACCCGGAACGCGCCGCGCGACCGGAATCCCAGCACCTCGGTGTAGAAGTCGAACACACCGCCCGGATCCATGGCCGGTACCACGACATGGCCCAGGCCCTGATCGCCGGTCACGAACCTCGCGCCGAACGGGGTGACGACCGGGCTGTGATCGAGCACCGCGCCGTGGAACACCTCGAGTGCGGTGCCGGCCGGGTCGTCGAAGGTGATCACCTCTTCGACCCGGCGGGCCTCGGCCTCCTCGACCGACAACTGTTTGAACGGCACCCCGGCGCCATCGAGGGCCGCTTTGACCCGCTGTAGCGCCGGGTGGTCGCGGACCTCCCAGCCGATGGTGAGCACCCGATCGGTCTCACCCGGCACCACGATCAACCGGGCGGCGCGCTCATCCATGCGCAGATACAGCGCCGACGGGTCCGGACCCTTGCCCTCCGCGAAACCCAGCACCCCGAAGGCGAATTGCCGCCAACGGTCGATGTCATTTGTCGAGATCGTAATATAGCCAAGGCTTTTCAGATCCGTCATCGAACGCTCCTCAGATCAGCGCCCGCAGCGGGCCCTCGGGCGGCTCGACGCCCAACGAACTGAGCGCCGCCGCATGATAAGTGGTGCCGGGTACGTGGATGGCATGCATCTGGCCGACGTGGACGTCACGCCAGTACCGCTGCAGCGGCTTGTCCATCCGTGCCGCGTTACCGCCCGAGCGGGCGAAGATCTCGTCGACCGCCGACACCGCGCGCCACACCGCGCGCACCTGCGTGCGACGCCCAGCCGCGCGATCGGCGAACGACACCTCCTTACCGGCGGCGACCATGTCGTAGATGCGGTCGGCGTTGGCCAGCAGTTCCTGGCGCGCGGCGTTGATGTCGGCGGCCGCCTCGCCGATCGCGTGCATGACATACGGGTCGTCCTTGATCGCGGTTCCGGTGGCGCCGACGCGCTCGCGCTGATAGTCCAGGTGCGCGGCCAGTGCCCCCTCGGCGATGCCGATCGTCGCCGCGGAGATGCCCAGCGGGAACATCGTCGACCACGGCATCAGATACAACGGCTCGGTCATCCCGGCCTCGCGCTGGGCGGTGCCGTCCATCACCTTGGTGGCGTCCATGGTCCGGTAGGCCGGCACGAACGCGTCGGAGACAATCACGTCCTTGGAACCGGTGCCCCGCAGCCCCACCACATTCCACGAGTCCTCGACGATCTCGTAGTCCTTGCGCGGCAGGATCATGTGCAGCATCTGCGGCGGCATCAACGGGACGCCATTCTCGTCACCGAGCATGGCGCCCAGGATGATCCAGTCGCAGTGGTCGGTGCCGGAGCTGAACTGCCACCGCCCGTTGAACAGGTAGCCGCCGTCGACCGGCTTGGCCACGCCCTGCGGCGCGTACGGAGACGCCACCCAGGTGTCGACGTCATCAGCCCAGATCTCGGCGGCGACCTTCGGGTCCGCGTAGGCCAACTGGTAGGGATGCACGCCCACGACACCGACGATCCACCCCGCCGCCGGGTCCAGCGCCGCCGTGGCCATCGCCGTCTCGGCGAACTCGCGGGGATGGGCCTCGAAGCCTTGGTATTGCTTGGTCTGCAGCAGCCGGATCAGGCCGGCACTCTTCATCAGCTTGACGGTGTCGTCGGTAAGCCGGCCGATTTGTTCGGCTTCGGCGGCCTGATCGCGCAATTGGTCCGCCATGGCCACTACCCGGTCCAGTACCCGGTCGCTCATATCTGTGTCCTTACGTGTGTGGGCTAAGTAATGGTCTACCGCAGTCCTCGCCCGTCCCAAAGGAAATCCCGATGAGCGGACGCAAATACGTGTCCGATGACCGGGAAGCCCGGCGCGCGGCGGCCGACCGGCCAATACCGTGCGTACCTATGAGTGATGCCGTCGATGTGATCGTGGTGGGTGCCGGGTTCGCCGGCCTCTATGCCCTGCACAAGCCGCGCGCGCAGGGACCCTCGGTGTGGGTGCAGCGATGACCGGCTTACTCGACAAGGTCGTCGTGGTCACCGGCGCCGGCAAAGGCACCGGTCGGGTGCACTGTCAGCGCTTCGCCGACGAGGGTGCCGACGTGATCGCCCTCGACGTTGCCCTGCATGCCGACGAATTGGCCAGTATCGCAACCGAAGTCGAAAGCCGGGGCCGTCGGTGCGTCACGGGTGTCGCGGACGTGAGCGACCTCGCGGACGTGACCTCGGCGATCGACAGCGGTGTCGCCACGCTGGGCCGCCTGGACGTCATCATCGCCAACGCCGGTGTTCACCTCCCGGGCGCCCCGTCCTGGGAACTCGACCCACAGGTCTGGCAGCGGACGCTGGACATCAATCTCTCCGGGGCCTGGCACACCGTCAGAGCCGGCGTGCCGCACATCGGCGCCGACGGTGGATCCGTCGTTCTGATCAGCTCTACCAACGGTCTTCGCGGGACGGCGAACACCGCGCACTACACGGCCAGCAAGCACGCGGTCGTCGGGTTGGCGCGCACGCTGGCCAACGAGCTGGGACCGCGCGGCATCCGGGTCAACACGGTGCACCCGGGGCCGGTCGCGACGCCGATGGTGCTCAACGAGGCGATGTACCGCAAGCTGCGGCCCGATCTGGCCAACCCGACGGCGGCCGACGCGGCCGAGGTGCTGCAGGCGCGCAATCTGTTGCCGGTCCCGTGGGTGGAGCCTGTCGACATCGCCAACGCCGTGGTGTTCCTGGCATCGGATCAGGGCCGCTACATCACCGGCACCCAGCTTGTCGTCGACGCCGGCCTGACCCAGAAGACGACATGACCGTGACGGCCGAAGGGCGTCTCAACGGGAAAGTCGCGCTGATCACCGGCGCGGCACGGGGGATCGGCCGCGCCCAGGCCGTGCGCTTCGCGCAGGAGGGCGCCGACATCGTGGCATTGGATGTGTGCGGGCCCGTCGACACCGTGGTGATCCCGCCCAGCACGCCACAAGACCTCGAGACGACGGCGGCCCTGGTCGCGGAAACAGGCGGGCAGGTGCATTCCGAAATCGTCGACGTGCGCGACCTCGCCGGGATGCGGGCCGCTACCGACCGCGGTGTCCGGCGCTTCGGCGGCTTGGACGTGGTCTGCGCGACGGCCGGAATCACTTCCCGCGGCATGGCGGTGGACCTGGACGAAAACGCCTGGCGCACCATGCTCGACGTCAACCTCACCGGAGTCTGGCACACGTGCCGGGCTGCCGCGCCGCACCTGATCGCGCGCGGCGCCGGCTCGATGGTCCTGACGAGTTCGATCGCCGGGCTGCGCGGCTTGCTCGGTGTGGCCCATTACACCGCAGCCAAGCACGGTGTGGTCGGCCTGATGCGTAGTCTGGCCAATGAGCTTGCGCCACATAATGTTCGGGTCAACTGCATCAACCCGACCAACGTCGACACACCGATGATCCAGAACGACGCCGTCCGCAGCGCGTTTCGGCCAGACTTGGACCGGCCGCGGAGCCGGGTGGAATTCGCCGAGGCCGCGACGGCGATGAATATGCTTGCGGTGCCGTGGATCGATCCGGTCGATGTCGCCAACGCCGCGCTGTTTCTGGCTTCCGACGAGGCGCGCTACATCACCGCGATCGTCCTGCCCGTCGACGCGGGCGCCACCCAGCGATGAGGAGACGACGATGACCGACGTGGCGGATTTGCTGACCCGGCTGCGACGGCTGGAGGACGACCGCGACATCAGACAGTTGATCGCGTCCTACGGTCCCGCGGTGGACGCCGGCGATCCGGATGCCAGCGCGCGGCTGTGGGCGACCGACGGCGTGTACGACGTCGACGGCTGGCGGATGGAAGGCCGTGCCGATGTGCACGCGATGATCAGCTCGGAGGCCCACCAGAAGTTGGTGGCCAACGGCTGCTCGCATTTCCTGGGGCCGTGTGTCGTCACGGTCGACGGCGACGACGCGGTGGCGGTCTGCGAGTCCCTGGTGCTGGTCCGCGACGGCGCTGAGAAGGGTTCCTACCGGGTATGGCGCGCCACCGCACACCATTTCGTGCTGCGCCGCGTCGACGAGCAGTGGCAGATCACCACCCGCACCAGCCGGGTGCTCGACGGCAATCCCGACGCGCACGCGTTGCTGCTGAAAGGACTTGCGGGAGCGCCCTAACGAGACAGGAAGGCCAGGACCGTACTTTCGAAGGCCGCCTTGGCTTCGATCATGGCCCAGTGCCCGGAGTTCGGGAAGATGTGCAGCTCCGCGTTGGGAATGGTGCGCATCGGGATCAGCGCCATGTCGGGCGGACTCACCCGATCGTCGCGGCCCCAGGTCAGCAGCGTGGGCGCGGCCAGCTTGTGCATCGTCGCCCACGGGAAGGGCCGGTCCGAGGCAGCCATCGCGGAGTTCATCGCGGCGAACGCCGCCTTGCCGTACATCCGGCGCGCGGCGTCCAGCGTGACGGGATCGGTGGCCAGTTGCCAACGCTCCTCGATGAGTTCGTCGGTCACCAGCGCCTGGTCGTACACCATCGACTTCAGCCAGTCGACCAGCCGCTGCCGGGTGGGGTCCTCGACGAACTCCTGCAGCAGCCGGATGCCCTCGCTCGGGCTGGGACTGAAAATGTTGGTGCCGATGCCGCCGATGGTCACCAGCCGGTCGACGCGGTCCGGGTTACCGATGGCGAAGTTGATGCCGACGCCGCCACCCATCGAGTTGCCGACGATGTGCGCCTTCTCGACTCCGAGCGCGTCCAGGAACGGCGCCACCGCGCCGAAGGCCGTGACCATCGGGTGACCACCCAGGTCGTCGGTGACCCCGAAGCCGGGGAATTCCAGGATCAGGCAGCGAAAGTGCTCGGCGAACGTGGGCAGAATTCCGCGGAAGTTGCGCCAGCCGGTGACCCCGGGGCCGGAGCCGTGCAGGAACAGCAGCGCGGGACCGGAATCCGGGCCGCAGTCGTAGTAGCGCAAACCGCCCTTCGGGGTGGTGATTTCACGCAGGTCATGCTCGACGGAGGTATTGGACACGCATGCCACCCTGCCATGTCCCCGCGTGGTGCGTGAGCGGTGTTCCGCTCAGCGGTAGGCGCGGCGAGCGTCTCGCTCACGGCCTCGAGTGTGCGTTCACGGTTTGGAGTGCGCGCTCAGGGCGACAATATCGCCGACTTTCGGTCCCGGACGCACACTCAATACCGAGCGTGCACGACGAAAGTAGCTGTGCGCCAAGGCCTCAGGACGGCCTGGCCATGGCGGAATCGGCGGCTGCCCAATCGGTCGACACCGTGCGGTGCTTGATCAGCCAGGTGCCACCGTCGGGCACCAAGACATCGCGATAGCGGCCGAAATGGTCGAGTCCGAGGTGGGTGACGACGGTGAAGTAGCAGGACACTCGAGCCTCGTCGGGAGTCAACGAGGTGAATGAGATGTTGGCGACGTTGTGCCGAACGACCGGCTTGACGTCCGCCTCGACGGCGAGCTTGCCGGTGACACCACCGAGGAACGCGACGATCGCGGATCGGCCACGCAGAGGTTCAGCACCCCGAATCTCGAGAACGCCGTCGACGCAGAAGGTCTCGGAAAGCCCGTCGAGCCGGCCCGCGTCACCCGACCAGTTGTATCGGGCGAGCGTGTCACGGATCTGCTCGCGGGCCACCAGCTCCCACATCTCCATCGCCGTGACTCCTCACCCGACCGCAGGTACTTCACAGCACCTTAGTCAGGCGGCCTACTGGACGATGCGAGGCTGGAAGCGGTGCAGCGGCTTGGGCATGACGCCGTTCAAGTCGAAAACGGCTATCATGGCCTGCAATAAGGCGGGGGACCAGTCGTCGAGTGGGTGTGCGTCTATCCGGGCGAGCACTTCACGTCGGAGGTACTCGATGTTCATCGGGGGCTGCTGATCGGTCATGCCGCGCCTCCGGCTCCTAGCTCCTGGGCAGGTCGTTCGGTCCTACATGACGCTAGGGCTGATGCCTCGGCGATGTATAGGCAACTTGTCAGATTCAAATGTCTCTCAAGGAATAGCGCCGCGGGTTACAAACTCCGCCGTCCTGAGCGGGAATGAATCGTTTCGGGAAGCCGTAGAACAACGCATGGAACTCAACGACGCCGCACGAAACCTCATCGGCAAGGGTGTCGACGCCACCCTGGTCACCGTCAATCCCGATGGCAGCCCCCAGGTCAGCCTGGTCTGGGTCGCGTTGCAGTCCACGCCGGACGGCGACGAACTCGTCAGCGCCCACCTGGCCGACTACAAGAAGCTGCGCAACATTCGCAAGGACCCGCGGGTCGCGGTGACGATCGTGGCGATAGACGACCAGGGCATCCGGCCCCGGCCATACCTGTCGATCGCCGGGACGGCGCGGATTGTCGAGGGCGGCGCCCCGGAGTTGCTGAGGGAACTCGATGCGCAGCTGGGGAGTCCGGACGTGCAGTTCCCTCCGGACGACGCTCCGCCGGGGTACCTCAACCGCATCCGCATCGAGAAGGTCGGCGGCATGGGACCCTGGGTGTCCTGAGCTGAGCTTTGCCACTTCCGCTACCCGGAGTATCGCAATACAGTAAGTGGATGAAACCGGGAGCTGACGGCAAACATATTCGGACCTGTCCGCTGTGTGAAGCCATGTGCGGCTTGGAGATTCAGGTCGAAGCGGGCGTAGTGACGGGCATTCGCGGCAACCGTGACGACGTGTGGAGCCGTGGACATCTCTGCCCGAAGGGCGTTTCGCTGGGCGCGGTACATCACGACCCGGACCGCGTCCGTAACCCACTGATCAAAGTCGACGGCGAGTTCCGGGAAGTCAGCTGGGATGCGGCGTTTCGGCGCTGTACCGAGCTGCTGACGCCGGTGATCGAGAAGTACGGGATCGGTGCGGTCACCGCCTACACCGGCAACCCGCTGGCACATTCGTTTTCGCTGGCCCGCTACGCCGGCGTGCTGATGGGCATGTCCGGGATGCCGGTCACCTATTCACCGGGGACGGTCGATCAATGGCCGAAGAATCTGTCGTCACACCTGATGTACGGCCTCTGGTGGAATTTTCCCGTGCCCGACATCGAGCGCACCGACCTGCTGGTCATCATGGGCGCCAACCCCGCCGCGTCGCAGGGTTCACTGCTGGCTGCACCGGACGTGATGGGCCTGATCGACGGAATCCGCAAACGCGGCAAAGTGATCGTGATCGACCCGGTGCGCACGCAGACCGCCGCGCAGGCCGACGAGTGGCTGCCGATCGTGCCCGGCACCGACGCGGCCCTGCTGCTGGCGGTCGCGCACACGCTGTTCGCCGAGGACCTGGTGAATCCCGGCCCGCACGTCGATGGCTGCCTAGATGGGTTAGAGACGATGCGTGACGTCGCCGCGGCCTGGCCGCCCGAGCGGGTCAGCGATGTCACCGGCATCGACGTCGACACCATCCGGCGGTTGGCGCGCGAACTCGCCGGTGCCGGGAAATCAGTGGTGTATGGCCGAATTGGCCTGTGCAACCAAGAGTTTGGCAGTTTGGCCAGCTGGATGGTCGATGTGATCAACATCTTGACCGGCCATTTCGACACTCCCGGCGGAGCGATGTTCCCCAAGCCGGCGGCCTGGTCGATCACCACGCAACCGCTGCCCGGCCTGGAGGGCGGTCTCCCGGAATTCGGCCGCTGGCACACCCGGGTGCGCGGCGCCAAGGAAGTGCTCGGGCAGGCCCCGGTGTCCTGCATGACCGAGGAAATCGCCACACCGGGCGAGGGGCAACTCAAGGCGCTGATCACCGTCGCGGGCAACCCGGTGTTGTCCACGCCCGGCGGCGACAAGCTCGACGAAGTGCTGCCGATGCTGGAAGCGATGATCTCCATCGACCTCTGGGTCAACGAGACGACCCGCCACGCCGATGTGATCCTGCCCGGGCTGTCACCGCTCGAGCAGCCCCACCACGACGACCTGATCCTGTTGTTCGCAATCCACAGCATCGCGAATTACTCGGCGCCGGTGTTCGATCCCGGTGATCGCCCGCACGAATGGGAGATCCTGATCCGGCTGACCGGCCTGTGTACCGGAACACCGGCCGAGGACGTCGACGTCGCCGCGATCGACGACGGCTTCTTCGATTACCTTGCCTTCACCCGCGGAGTCGACGGCGCCGAGCTACGCACGCTGTACGACGCAGCCGGTTTGAAAGGCGGGCCCGAACGCATACTGGACCTCACGCTGCGCACCGGTCCGTTCGGGGACCAATACGGCAAGAACCCGGGCGGGCTGACGTTGGACCTGCTCAAGGCCAATCCGAACGGCATCGACTTCGGGCCGATGGTGCCGCAGCTCCCCGACATTTTGGGCACCCCGGATAAGAAGATCCGGCTGGCTCCGCAGTACCTGCTCGACGACCTGCCCCGGCTCCAAGCGCGGATGCAGCGGCCGGCCGAGCAGTTGGTCCTGGTCAGCCGCCGGCACCTGCGCTCGAACAACACCTGGCTGCACAACGTGCCCGCGCTGATGAAGGGCAAGGACCGGTGCACGCTGCTGATCCACCCCGACGACGCCGCGCGCTGCGGCGTGTCCGACAACGACGTCGTCACGGTGAAATCGGAGGCCGGCGAGATCAAAGTGCCCGTCGAGATCACCGATGCGATCAAACCCGGTGTCGTGTCGATGCCACACGGCTGGGGACATGGCAAGCCGGGCACGCGCATGTCCGTCGCGAACAGCTCACCGGGCGCCAATACCAACGCGCTCTCCCTGCCGACATTTGTCGACGAGCCATCCGGTAACGGCGCCCTCAACGGGATACCGGTGACCGTCCTCGAGGATCAAGCCCGCTTCGAGGCCGCCCCGACCGGCTGACGACCAGCCTGCGCCAGAGCAGCTGGTCGACGCTCGCGCTGTTTGCTGAACCCTCGAATGCGGATCCACGTTGCTATAGCAGAACGTCGCGGGGAAGGGGGGAGACGCCATGTATTACTACCTGCTGTTCATCGCGCTGATCGGCGTTGAACGCCTGATCGGGCTGGTCGTCGCACACCGGAATGCGCAATGGTCAATCGCCCACGGGGGCAAGGAATTCGGGCTCGATCACTACCCGGCGATGGTCAGCCTGCATGTGTTGCTGCTGGTGTCATGTGTGGTGGAGGTGTGGGCGCTCGGACGCCCTTTCGTGCCCTGGCTGGGCTGGCCGATGCTGACCGTCGTCGCGCTCAGCTGCATCGTCCGCTGGCGTAGTGCGATGGCCCTGGGCAGGCACTGGAATCCGCGGTTGATCGTGATTCCGGGTGCGCCGCTGGTCCGGCGTGGCCCGTATCGATGGGTGCGGCACCCCGACTACATCGCCGTCGTCGCGGAGGTCGTCGCGCTGCCGCTGATCCATTCGGCCTGGCTGACGGCGATCGTGTTCAGCATTGCCAACGCGGCGCTGCTCAACGTGCGCATCCGCCTGGAAAACGCGGCGTTGACCTACGTCTGAGCGATCAGGGCGCGATGGGCCGGTTCGTCCACTCCCGGTCGGGCCGCCGCGACGAACGGAACCATCCGCCCGCCGCGCCGGTGCCCCCGTCGGTGGGAATGGTGTGGCCCGTGACGAAGTCCGACAGATCCGAGGCCAGAAACAAGATCACCCTGGCCTGGTCCGCAGGCAACCCCATCCGTCCGGCCGGAACCCACTGCGGCCACTGCGCCTGCTCCTCGGCGGACAGCCACTGCGAGTAGGGCACCTGGAGCGATTCGGTGACATCGGGGCCGATCGCGTTGACGCGCACGCCGTCACGGCCCACCTGAACCGCGAGGCTGCGGGTGAAATGAATGACGGCCGCCTTGAACGCGGCGTAGACCGGGTCCTCGGGGTAGCCGCGCAGCCCTTCCACCGAGGAGACGTTGACGATCGAGCCGCGGCGTTGACACACCATCGCCGGCAGGAAAGCGTGGGTGACCAGGAAGACGTGGTGCAGGTTGATCCGGTAGAGCTCGTCCCACAGTTGCGGATCGGTGTCGACGAAATTGCCGGGGTGGCGCAGCCAATGCCCGACATTGTTGACCAACACATCGATCCGGCCGAACCGATCGAGCACCGATCGTGCCAGGGCGGCAACCTGATCCGCGTCGCGTACGTCGGCGACGACCGGCACAGCCACCCCGCCCGACGCCGAGATCGCATCGGCGGTCTGCTCGGCGAGTGCGGCGTCGATATCGGCGATCACGACCTGGGCACCGTGTCGGGCGAACAGCTGCGCCGTGGCCGCGCCGATGCCGCCACCGCCGCCGGTCACCACCGCCACCCGGTCGGTCAGCAGCACACCGGCGTCAGTTGCCTGTTCCATGCTCATATCTTCGAGCACTCGCGAAATCGTCGGCATCGAGGCCAGAACCGGCGCACAACTTTGCCTGCCCAATACCCGAATTCAGCACCCGCAAACGGTGACGAACGTAGCAATTCACGACGGTCTAGCTGCGGTTATCGCCCTTCATCGCGGGTACTCTGCGATCCCTTAGGAGTTGGTCAATAAATGGTTACCAAACCGGTTACGCGGCACGTTCACCATCGTCGCAGTCCGCAATCGATCGCCGTCTCAATGGCAAGTCGATTGATCGTGAAGAATGTGGTCCGAGCGTGGGCGCTGCAGCCGGGTCCGCAATGGCCGTTGGGGTACGTCGACGGTCTGGTGGGCTTGATACCTCATTTCCGCTCCGCGGCGACGGTGCAGCCGGTGCGCCTGGAACAGTGCAACGCCGAATGGGTGCGCGCCCCCGGCGTATCCCCGACGCGGGCCATCCTCTACCTGCACGGCGGCGCCTTCCTCACGTGTGGGGTCAACACCCACCGCGCGCTGGTGACTCGTTTGTCGGAGGCGGCCGATGCCGGCGTGCTGATCGTCGGATACCGAAAACTTCCGTCGCACCAGATCGCCGACGCGATCGACGACGGACTCTGCGGCCTGCGTTGGCTGCAGCGGAACGGCTACGAAGCCGACCGGGTGGTCGTTGCCGGCGACTCGGCGGGCGGATATCTCGCATTCATGACGACACTGGCCGCGATCCGCACTCAGCTCGCGACGCCGGCTGGGGTCGCCACCGTATCGCCGTTCACCGATGCGAATCCGGACCGAAAACTCAAGCACCGCAACGCACGCAGATGCTCGATGTTCACCGCCGGTGCGTTGTCGATCTTCTCGCGCTATCTGGGCGAAGTTCAGCTTCCGGACGGTCCGGGCAGCTCTTCGGGTCATGTCGTCTCACCCGTCGACGCCGATTTGTCGGCACTGCCGCCGGTGGCCATACATGCGGGTGCCGACGAACTGTTGCTTGCCGACGCCGAGCTCATGGCAGAACGGTTGGAAGCCAACGGAATTCGCTGCGATCTGCATGTCTGGCACGGCCAGATCCACGACTTTCCGCTGGCGGCCGATGTTCTGCCCGAGGGTAGGCGGGCCATCCGTTATCTCGGGGATTTCGTCAAGGAAGTCACGTCCGGATCTTGGCGTCGCGGGAGCGGACAAGTCACCGCCGCCGCGGGATAGTGCGGTTCGCCCCGAAATCAGCGGGGCTGCGGGCCTAATCGGTTTCGTCGAAATCCGAGTCGATCGTCTGCTGCTGCTCGCGCCAATCGGAATCCGTTGCCTCCAAGGGCACCTCGGCGTCGTCGGGCCGGGCTGGGTTCGACGAAGACTCGCCGGTGGTGCGTTGTTGCTCAACGGCGTCGGCGATGGGCACGTCGTCGGGGAACTCGCCGTTATCGTGCATGCGCGTCGGGTTACCCGAGCCGCCATCACCCAAACCATGCTGAATTTGCGCCGCGCCAGGGGTGCAAACCGCACGCCGGCGGCAACGCGTATCGGCGACCAGTCCCCGATTTGGCCCCGACGCCGATACAGTGGGGCTCGTGAGCCGAGCAGCCCCACCTGTGCTGACCGTGCGGTACGAGGGATCCGAGCGGACCTTTGCACCCGGCAACGATGTGGTCATCGGGCGTGATTTGCGGGCGGACGTCCGCGTTGCGCATCCGTTGATTTCCCGGATACATCTGGTGCTGCGCTTCGATCAGGGCCGGTGGATCGCCATCGACAACGGCAGCCTCAATGGTTTGTACGTCAACAATCGCCGGGTCCCGGCCGTCGACATTCAGGACGGTCAGCGGGTCAACATCGGCAACCCGGATGGGCCGACGGTGACCTTCGAGGTCGGACGGCATCAGGGTGTGGCGGGGACGCCGCCACTGACGACGTCGATCCCCATCGTCAACCCGCTTACCGGGCCGGCGGATCCGCGGCTGGCCCAAGGACGTCCACCGACCGGCTCGATGTCGCAGGGTTTGCCGCCGCACCCGCCGGCGAGCCCGTCCCGGCCGATGCCGACGTATCCGACCCCGCCCCCGCAATCCGGCCCGCCATCGGGGCCCCTTCCGACGTATCCGACCGGCGCGCAACCCAGCGGACCTCTGCAGCAGCATCACCCGACCGGCACCCAACCGGCGGGCCCGGCCAGCGGACCGATGTCGTCGCCGCACATCTACCGGCCACAGCCGGCCCAGTCTCCGCCGGCCGCGCCCCTCGACCCGCCGACCGCACTGACCAGCCGAGTCGGTGGCGGCGACGGCTCGAACCTGGCGACGTCGATGATGAAGATTCTGCGGCCGGGCAAGGTGGGCGTGGACGCGCCCGGCGCGATCAAGATCGGCCGGGCCAATGACAACGACATCGTCATTCCCGAGGTCCTGGCCTCGCGCCACCACGCGACGTTGATCCCGACGCCGACCGGCACCGAGATCCATGACAACCGCAGCATCAACGGCACCTTCGTCAATGGTCAGCGTGTCGACTCCGCGGTGCTGAAGGACGGCGACGTCGTCACGATCGGCAACATCGACCTGGTGTTCGCCGGCGGCGCGCTGGCCCGCCGGGACGCCGACACCGCGGCGCAGACCCGCCTCGGCGGTCTGGACGTGCGCGGGGTCACCTGGACGATCGAAAACAACAAGACACTGCTCGACGACATCTCGTTGGGCGCCAGTCCCGGAACGCTGACCGCGGTGATCGGTCCGTCCGGCGCGGGCAAGTCGACCTTCGCCCGGCTGGTGGCCGGCTACACCCACCCCACCAACGGCACGGTCGCGTTCGAGGGCCACAACGTTCACGCCGAATACGCCTCACTACGCAGCAGGATCGGGATGGTGCCCCAGGACGACGTGGTCCACGGCCAACTGACCGTCCAGCAAGCACTGGGCTACGCGGCCGAGCTCCGGCTGCCGCCCGACACCACCAAGGCCGATCGTGAGCAGGTGGTGGCCCGTGTGCTCGAGGAGCTGGAGATGACCCAGCACCTGCACACTCGAGTGGACAAACTGTCCGGTGGTCAGCGCAAGCGCGCTTCGGTGGCGCTGGAGCTGCTGACCGGGCCGTCGCTGCTGATCCTCGACGAGCCGACGTCGGGTCTGGACCCGGCGCTGGACCGGCAGGTCATGACGATGCTGCGGCAGTTGGCCGACGCCGGTCGTGTGGTGCTGGTGGTCACCCACTCGCTGACCTACCTGGACGTCTGCGACCAGGTACTGCTGCTGGCTCCCGGCGGCAAGACCGCGTTCTGCGGTCCGCCCGCGCAAATCGGTCCGGCCATGGGGACGACGAACTGGGCCGACATCTTCAGTTCAGTCGCCGGTGACCCCGACGCGGCCAAGGCTAAATACCTCGCCCGAACCGGGCCGCCGCCGCCACCACCGCCGCCGGAGAAGCCGGCCGAGATCGGCGATCCGTCGCATACGAGTCTGCTGCGGCAGTTCTCCACGATCGCGCGCCGCCAGATCCGGCTGATCGTCTCCGATCGGGGTTACTTCCTCTTCTTGGCGCTGCTGCCGTTCATCATGGGTTCGCTGTCGATGTCGGTGCCGGGCGACGTCGGCTTCGGCATCCCGAACCCGGTGGGCAACGCGCCAACCGAGCCGGGACAGATCCTGGTGCTGCTGAATGTCGGTTCGGTGTTCATGGGGACCGCATTGACGATCCGAGATCTCATCGGTGAGCGCGCCATCTTCCTGCGAGAACAGGCGGTCGGCCTCTCCACCAGCGCCTATTTGCTGGCCAAGGTCTGCGTCTACACGGTGTTCGCGGTCGTGCAGTCGGCCATCGTCACCATCATCACGCTGCTGGGCAAGGGCGGACCGACGCAGGGTGCTGCCGCGCTGGGCAAGGCGCCGCTGGAGCTTTTCGTCGATGTCGCGGCGACCACCGTCGCCTCGGCGATGCTGGGGCTGATGTTGTCGTCCCTGGCGAAGTCCAACGATCAGATCATGCCGCTGCTGGTGGTTGCGGTCATGTCGCAGCTGGTGTTCTCCGGGGGCATGATCCCGGTCACCGGCCGGATCGGGCTCGACCAGATGTCGTGG
The DNA here is from genome assembly GCF_059812735.1 of Mycobacterium sp. NGS40. Lineage (NCBI taxonomy): Bacteria > Bacillati > Actinomycetota > Actinomycetes > Mycobacteriales > Mycobacteriaceae > Mycobacterium > Mycobacterium sp. NGS40. Next base: position 175,864 of record NZ_JCALDG010000006.1, on the reverse strand, counting down.
GTAACCCCGGCGCGATGGGGTTTCGCGGCATCGGCGTCCACTGTCGATCTGACCAAGTTGGAACCCGGACCGCAGGTCCCGAAGGACGCGCTCTGGCATCACAATGCCGGCACGTGGTGGTTCAACTTCGGCATGCTGATCGCGATCAGCATTTTCTACCTGGGCTTCGTGCGCTGGAAGATTCGCCTCAAGGGCGGGCGCTGACCCACGCGGGGCCGGCGATGCCGGTGACCGGCTAGGCGCCCCTGCGGACTGTCTGCTCGGACGCGGCGTGCATCCGGTCCGACAGCCGAAGGAGATCGTGCTCGCCTATTCCCTGGGGCAGGGTGTACGCCAGCCGACGCAATTCAACGGCATAGTCGCGCAGCTCCTGGCGGAGGCGCGTCTCAATAGTCGGCATGACTGCTCCCGATCGTCGATCCGCCAATTTCAAGATCATCCCAGCCCGGTCCCGTTTCTGCGCTGCGGCCGACGGGTTTTAACGGGAGTTTGACAGCGTATTTACAGAACGACCGTCCCGGTGAACGGGCGATCACAGGTTGGGCGGCAACGGATGTCTCGTTCGGAACACGGCGGCGAGCCCCGTCGATGAAGGACGCAGTCTCCCCGGGGCCGTCGAGCCCGTACGCGGCCGGGCGTAACGTCTGTGCGAAATGGCGGGCGAAATCTCGCGCCCGCGTTACGCTGACGCGGCCATACGAAAGGGGCCGGAATGGATTTCGAACTCGACGCCGGGCAATACGCGTGGCTGACCGAGGTTCGCGAATTCCTTTCCGAGAACGTCACCCCGGAATTACGTGCCGAACTGAGCGAGCACGACCTCGAATTCCCCAATGGCGAGGTGGCCCGCTTTCGCCGCAAGATCGGTGCGAAGGGTTGGTTCGGACTGAACTGGCCGCGTGAGTACGGCGGGCTCGGGCTCGGCGCGGTGCATCAACACCTGCTGATGAGCGAATTCGAATACGCGGGCGTGCCCGGGCCCGACCTCACGGTCACCTCGGTCGCCCCGATGATCATGCGGCACGGCACCGAGCAGAACAAGACCGAATGGCTTCCGCAGATCGCCAAAGGCGAAATGATCTGCGCGGTAGGCTATTCCGAGGCTGAGGCCGGCACGGACCTGGCGAGCCTGCGGACCCGAGCGACGCGCGATGGCGAGCATTGGGTGATCAACGGCAGCAAGATCTGGAACAGCGGCGCGCAGCGCGCCACCCACGAGTGGCTCTGTGTGCGCACCGATCCGACCGGTGTGCGCCATCGCGGGATTTCGGTCATCATCGTGCCGATCGACAGCCCGGGGATTTCGATCCGCCCGCTCTACGCATGGTCGGGTTACCGAACCAATGAAATCCACTTCGACGACGTGCGGGTCCCCGTCACGAATCTGATCGGCGAAATCAACCGTGGCTGGACCTACATCACCGGCGCGCTCGATCTGGAGCGCGGTGCGCTGACCAACGCGGGCGATCTGCGTCGCGCGGTGGACGAGTTACGCGACCTGGCCCGCAGCCCGCGACGCGACGGCTCGGTGCCCGCCGACGATGCAGGCCTGCGGCGCCGGCTGGCGCAGGCCGAGGCCGACGTCGAGGTGGCGACGTTGATGGGTTACGAGGCATCCTCGATCCTGGACAGCGGCGTGATCCCCACCGTGGAGGTCAGCGTCGAGAAGATCTTCACCAGTGAATTGCGGCAGCGCATCGCCAATCTGGCGCTCGATCTCCTGGGCCCGGACGGATTGCTGGCCCACCGCAGCGAAAGCGCGCCGCTGGCAGGCAAATTCGAGCGGCTCTACCGGGTCGCTCCACTGATGCGCTTCGGTGGCGGCACCAACGAGGTGCTCCGTGATGTGATCGCCCAGCGTGGCCATGGAATGCCTTCCTATGGGCGGTGAGGCGTGAAAGCGATCCCCACCGCTGAACAGCGCGAGTTCGCCGCGTCGGTGCGCGCGCTGCTGGCCGCGGAGTGCCCGGTGAGTCTGGTGCGCGCGCTCGCCGAACCCGGTGCCGATCGAAGTATCCCGGCGCTGTGGAAGGCATTGGCGGACGCCGGTGTGTTCGGGCTCGCCGTCGCCGAGGAGTACGGCGGGTCGGGTGGCTCGCTCGACGACCTCGCCGTGTTCTATACCGAGGCCGGACGCGGGCTGTGCCCGACAGCCGTGCACAGCACCATCGCGGCGGCGCTCGTGATCGACCAACTCGGCTCGCCGGAGGCCAAGACCGCGTGGCTGCGGCGACTGGCGGACGGGACCGCCCGGGGCGCCACGGCCTTGTGGAATGTCCGTGACGCCGCGGATGTTTCGCCGGTGCTGCAGGCGCATTCAGACGCATCCGGATGGCGGCTGAACGGGACAGCCGACTATGTCGCCGACGCCGACGTCGCCGACCTGATCGTGGTGTCAGCCTCGGCAGGCGAACGCACACTGGTGTTCGCCGTGGACGCCCACGCGGCCGGGGTGAACGTGCATCCACTGGCCATGACGGGTGGGTACCGGGCGTTCGCGGTCCGGTTCGACGATGTGGCGGTCAGCGCCGAAGAGCTGCTCGATCACAATGCGCCGGATCGAACCGCGTTGCGCCGCTTGGCCAATGCGGCGGTGTCGTTGGGATCACTTGACCTGGTCGGGGTCGGTCATGCGGTGCTGGACCGCACCGTCGAGTACACCAAGCTGCGCCATCAGTTCGGCCGTCCGATCGCCTCCTTCCAGGCGGCGCAGCATCTGATCGCCAATATGCACATCGCCGTGGCCGCCGCGCGATTGGCCGCATATTCCGCCGTCTTCTGGATCGCGCGAGGACAGCTGGCGACCCGTCAAACCGCGATTGCGCGCATGCATGCCGCGACGGCGGCCCGGCTGGTCACGCTGGACGCGCATCAACTGCACGGCGGAATCGGGTATGTGACCGAAACCGATCTGCACTTGTGGACCGAACGAGCAAGGCTCGGTTCAACTCTCGGCGGCGGGGCAGAAGTCGCCGCGGCCTGGCTGGAGGAAACGTTGGAGGAAATCGGTGAGTGAGGACACCCTGATCGACGCCGAGTCGGCGTCGCGCGTGGGTACCGTCGCCGCGACCGCGACCGGCGAAGTGAATCGACGCGATTGGCAGCGCTGGGCGGCCGCGGTCGGTGACCACAATCCGCTGTACTTCGATCCGGACTATGCCCGCGCCAACGGCTTTCGCGACGTCTTCTGTCCGCCGCTGTATCTGCAGTACGCGGTGCTCGGCGTGGCGCGGCTCGATTCGTTGCGGCCCGACGGCTCCTCCGGTGCGGTTTCGGGGAGTCTGGCGTTTCCGCGTGCTCCCAAACGGATGGCCGGTGGCGAGAGCTTCACCTTTCATCTGCCGGCCTATCACCGCGACGAGGTCGAAATGGTGCGCACTATCGAGTCGATCGTCGAAAAGCAAGGTCGCTCCGGCAAATTCGTTCTGGTCACCTGGCACACGGTGTACCACAACCAGCACCGCGAGCTGGTCGCCGAGGCCTCGACGTCGATGATCGCCCGACCCTAGGACCGTGATGACTGGACAGGTGTATTACGACGACATCGGCGTCGGCGAGCCGATTCCCACGCTGACCGTCACCCCCGACGAGACTCAGCTGTTCTTCTTCAGCGCCGCCACCTACAACGGCCACCGCATCCACTACGACAAACAGTGGGCCCGGGACGTGGAGGGCTACGACGACGTGCTGGTGCACGGTCCGCTTCAGGCGGCACTGCTGGCCCGCGCGCTCGGCGACTGGATCGGCGGGCGCGGTCGTCTGGTCTGCTTCTCGGTGCAAAACCGCGCCACCGCGTTGCCCGGCCAGTCGCTGACGTTCGGCGCGGTGGTCACCGGCAAGCGCCTGACGGACGGCGCCGGGCTGGTGGATCTCGAAATCAGCGGCCGCCGCGACGACACGGTCCTGATGCCCGGAACCGCGACGGTCGAACTGCCGTTGCGCGGAACGCCGTCGTGACCGGACTGCGGGGCGAGGCGGCGATCGTCGGCATCGCGGAGTTGCCGGCGCTGCGTCGTCCGGCGGGACCGCCGCTGTTCACCCTCGACCAGTACGCGCTGCTGGCGAAGATGGCGGTCGAGGATGCCGGCGTCGATCCGGTGCATATCAACGGTCTGCTGACCCACGGCGTGGCGGAATCGACGATGTTCGCCCCGGCGACGCTGTGCGAATACCTGGGCCTGGCCCTGGATTTCGGCGAACGTGTCGATCTGGGCGGGGCGACGTCCGCCGGGATGGTCTGGCGGGCCGCCGCCGCGATCGAATTGGGCATCTGCGACGCCGTGCTGGCCGTGGTGCCCGGGTCCGCATCGGTGCCCCAATCCGAAAAACGCCCGGTACCGGCGCCGAATTGGTTTGGGGCATCGTCGAATAACTATGGGTCGCCGCAGGCCGAGTTCGAAATCCCGTACGGCAACCTGGGCCAGAACGCACCCTACGCGCAGATCGCGCAGCGCTACGCCGCGGAATTCGGCTATGACCCCGCCGCGGTCGCCAAGATCGCGGTAGACCAGCGCACCAACGCCTGTGCGCATCCCGGCGCGGTTTTCCACGGCACCCCGATCACCGTCGACGACGTCCTCGCCAGCCCGATGATCGCCGATCCGATCCACCTGCTTGAAACGGTGATGCGCGTGCACGGGGGAGTGGGCGTGCTGCTTGCCAATGCCGACATCGCCCGCCGCGGCCGGCACCGCCCGGTGTGGATCAAGGGGTTTGGCGAGCACATCGCATTCAAGACGCCGACCTACGCCGAGGACTTGCTGCACACCCCGATCGCGCGGGCCGCCGGTAAGGCATTTGCGATGTGCGGGCTGGACCCCTCCGATGTCGACATCGCCTCGATCTACGACTGCTACACGATTACGGTGCTGATGAGCCTGGAGGATGCCGGCTTCTGCGCCAAGGGCGAGGGCATATCCTGGGTCGCCGGGCGCGACTTGACCTACCGCGGAGACTTTCCGCTCAACACCGCCGGCGGTCAGCTGTCGTTCGGTCAGGCCGGCATGGCCGGCGGCATGCATCACGTCGTCGACGGGGCGCGCCAGGTCATGGGACGAGCCGGGCAGGCGCAGGTGCCGGACTGTCACACCGCGTTCGTGACCGGCAACGGCGGCATCATGAGCGAGCAGGTCGCGCTGATCATGCGGGGGGACTGAGGCCTTGAGTACCGAACCCCGTCCAATTCCCGAGCCCACCCCGGTGTCGAAGCCCTTCTGGGATGGCTTGGCCCAGCATCGAATCGTGGTCCAGTACTCGCCCTCGCTGCACCGCTACGTGTTCTATCCGCGCACGCTCGCCCCCGGAACTCTGGCCGATGATCTGGAGTGGCGTGAAATCGATGGTGCGGGAACGCTGTACACCTTCACGGTTGCCCGCAGACCCACCGCCCCGCCCTGGGCGGATGCCGTGCCGCAATTGCTCGCCGTGGTGCAATGGGATGCCGGGCCGCGGATCAGCACCGAATTGATCGACATCGACCCCAGCGACATCCGGATCGGTATGCGGGTGGAGCCGGTGTTCTACGATCTGCCCGAGGCCGGTATCACCCTGTTGCGATATCGGCCCGCGTGACCTCAACGGTGAGGTGCCAGGTGCAGATGGACGACGTCGTGCAGGTGATGCTCGACCAGTTGAACGCGGGGTTCCCGTGCGTCGAGACCATGACCGGTGCGAAGGCACGCGCCGCGGTGGCCGCCCGCCGGATGCCGGTCGACAACATCGATGACGTCGAGAGCACCACCGACCGCGCAATACCCGGCCCCGGGGGTGCCATCGGCGTACGCATCTACTGCCCGCGCGGCGTGCCCGCCGCGGACCGTGCCGGGATCGTGTTCTATCACGGGGGCGGATTCGTCTTCTGCGACATCGAATCCCACGATGGGTTCTGCCGGGCCCTGGCCCGCGGCAGTCAGGCCGTTGTGGTGTCCGTCGACTACCGTCTGGCTCCCGAGCATCGCGCGCCCGCGGCGGTGCACGACGCCTTTGCGGGATTCTGCTGGGTGATCGAGCACGCCGCCGAACTCGGCATCGATCCCGCGCGCACTGCCGTCGCCGGTGACAGCGCCGGCGGGAATCTCGCCGCGGTCACCGCGATCCTGTGCCGTGACCAGCGAGTCACGCCACCTGCCGCGCAGGTGCTGATCTACCCGGTGATCGATCCGAGCTTCGACACCGACAGTTACCACCGCTATGCCACGGGATACTTCAACACCCGGGCGGCGATGCAGTGGTACTGGCATCAATACGTCGGTGCCGAAGGGGTCGTGGACCCGCCCGACCTGGTGGCCCCGGCACGCGCGGACTCGCATGCGGGCCTGGCACCCGCGGTGATCGTCACCGCGGGGCTGGATCCCCTGCACAGCGAGGGGTGCGACTACGCTCGCCGGCTGCGCGATGCGGGAGTACCGATCGTGCACCGCGACTTTCCCGGACTGTTCCACGGCTTCATGACCATCCCATCCTTCGGGCCCGCGACCTCGGCGCAGGACCTGGTCTTCGCCGATCTGCGCCGGCTCTTGCACCCGGCACACCGAGGCGGCTCGATATGACCGAGGTGAGCGACGTCATCGTGATCGGCGCCGGGTTCGCCGGGCTCTATGCCGTGCACCGGCTGGCGACGTCGGGCCTGTCGGTGATCGGCGTCGAAGCGGCCCCCGACGTGGGGGGCACCTGGTACTGGAATCGCTATCCCGGAGCGCGATGCGACGTCGAAAGTGTGGACTATTCCTACTCTTTCGACGACGACCTGCAGAGAAGCTGGCAGTGGAGCGAGCGCTTCGCCGCGCAGCCCGAGATCCTGGCCTACCTGCGGCACGTCGCCGACCGCTTCGAGCTGCGTCGCCATTATCGATTCGGTGTCGACGTGGTCGGAGCCGCCTTCGATCGAGATCGTTGGCACGTCCAGACCGCCACCGGACATACCTATGCGGCACAATTTCTGTTGTGCGCAACCGGCTGTCTATCGGCGGTGAATCGGCCCAATATCGCTGGAGTTGACGACTTTTCGGGCGAGGTGTATTTCACGGCCGCGTGGCCGCGCGAGGATCCCGATCTGCGCGACAAGCGGGTCGGCCTGATCGGCACGGGATCATCCGGAATCCAGGTGGCGCCGATCATCGCCGACCAAGCCCGCCACCTCGTCGTGTTTCAGCGATCGGCGAACTACACCATTCCGATGTCGAACCGGCCGTGGTCAATCGAGGAACAACGAGAGATCCAGGAGCAGTATCCCGAGCGCCGGCGGGCCTCGGCGTATGCATCGGCCGGCACACCGCACGGCACCTACCCCAAGAACGCCGTCGATACCGAACCCGGGGAACAAGCCGAGGCGTTGTGGAAGCGCTGGCGCGAAGGTGGCGTTCTGTTCGCCAAGACCTTCCCCGACCAGACCAGTGACCCGGCCGCCAACGACGTCGCCCGGCGCTTCGCCGAGGAGCGGATCCGCGACATCGTCACCGATCCCGTCGTCGCAACCGATCTCATCCCGCTCGACCATCCGATCGGAACCAAACGGATCTGTACGGACAGCGGGTACTACGCCATTTTCAATCGCGACAACGTGCAGCTGGTGAACCTGCGCCGCGAGCCCATCCGCGAGATCACGCCGCATGGGGCGCGCACCAGCGCGGCGATCTATCCGCTCGATGTGCTGATCTTCGCCACCGGCTTCGACGCCATGACGGGGGCGTTGACTCGAATCAACCCGTCCGGACCCGGGGGCGAGCGACTGCGGGACATCTGGCATGACGGACCGTTGACCTTTCTCGGCCTGATGGTGCCCGGGCTGCCGAATCTGTTCACGATCAGCGGGCCGGGGAGTCCGTCGGTGCTGGCGAACATGGTGCTGCACGCCGAGGTTCAGGTCGACTGGGTCATCGACCTGATTCGCGCCGCGCGGCAACAGGGGGTCAGCGAGATCGAGCCGCGCCTGGACGCGGCCCGGGCGTGGACCGACCAGGTGGCCGAGGCCGCCGAGCGGACGCTGTTTCCCAAGGCCGCGTCGTCGTGGTACCTGGGCTCCAACATCGAAGGCAAGAAGCGCACCTTCATGCCGTACATCGGCGGATTCGGTACCTACCGGCGCCACTGCGACGATGTGGCCCAACACAATTACGCCGGGTTGGTGTTGACGACGAGATCAAAGGGGAAGTGAGACCGTGCCGGAGACGGTTCAGCAGCTGTTGCGGCTGCGCAGGCATGACGACACCCCTGCGATCGCGCACGGCGACGCGACGTGGACGTGGCGCGAGCACCTTGCCGAGGCCGAGGCCGAGGCGGCGGCGGTGATTACCCTCGCCGACCCGGATCGCCCGTTGCATGTCGGTGCCGCACTGGGTAATTCGCCGGCGATGTTGCGCGCGATGGCCGCCGCCGCGTTGGGCGGCTACGTCTTGTGCGGGCTCAACACCACCCGCCGCGGGGCTGCGCTGCTTTCCGATATCCAGCGCTCCGACTGCCAGCTTCTGCTGATCGACGACGAGCACCTGCCCTTGTTGGAAGGCCTGGATCTCAAGGGAATTCAGGTTCTGGATGTGGGGTCGGTGCGCTACGCCGACGCGGTGGCCGCGGCACCACCCTTGACCGCCCACCGCGAGGTCACCGCCGCCGACACGTTCATGATGATCTTCACCTCCGGAACCAGCGGCAACCCCAAGGCCGTGCGGTTCGCACACGGCATGGCGATCATGTGTGGCGCCAGCCTGGTCTTTCAGTACCACGTCACCGCGGCCGATGTCTGCTATCTGGCGATGCCGCTGTTCCACTCCAACGGCGTCGCCGCCGGCTGGGCCGTCGCCATCGGCAGCGGGGCGCTGATGGTCCCGGCCAAGTTCTCGCCGTCGCGGTTCATCGAGGACGTCCGTCGCTACGGCGTGACCTACCTGAATTACGTCGGCAAGCCGCTTGCTCTGATCCTTTCCACTCCCGAGCTTCCCGACGACGCCGAAACGACACTGCGGATGGCGTTCGGCAACGAGGCAACCGATCGCGATATCACGGAATTCGCAAGGCGTTTCGGTTGCCGGGTGGTGGACAGCTTCGGATCCAGCGAGTTCGCGGTGATCGTGGTGCGCGAGGACGGCACCCCGCCCGGCTCGATCGGCAAGCCGTATCCCGGCGTCAGCATCTACAACCCCGCAACTTTGACGGAGTGCGCCGTCGCCCAGTTCGACGAACACGGCGCGCTGATCAACTTCGACGACGCCGTCGGCGAGCTGGTTAACACCACAGGAGCGGGGCCGTTCGCCGGCTACTACAACGATCCGGACGCCACCGCCGAGCGGATGCGACACGGCATGTACTGGGCGGGCGACTTGGCCTATCGCGATGCCGACGGCTTCATCTACCTCGCCGGCCGTACCGCCGACTGGATGCGGGTGGACGGCGAGAACCTCGCGGCGGCGCCGATCGAGCGGATCCTGGAACGACTGCCGCAGGTCAGCCAGGTCGCGGTCTATGCGGTACCGGACGAGCGGGTCGGCGACCAGGTGATGGCGGCGCTGGTGCTTCGGCGCGGGATGGATTTGCGGCCAACCGATCTCGAGGAGTTCCTGGCCGGCCAGAGCGATCTCTCCCCGAAGGCCTGGCCACGCTACGTCCGCATCAACGACGACCTCCCGGCGACCGCCACCAACAAGATCCTCAAGCGCGAACTGATCGCCGCCGGCATCGACGCCGAGGGTGGAGTGCTGCTGACCCGGGAACCGCGCGGCACAACATTTGCGATTGCGCCACAACAGGTTTCAGAAGTTGCACCGTCCTAGCTCACTCCGCGGAGCTGGGCGCCTCGCCGAATCGGGCCAGGACCAGCGTGCCGCCCACGGCCACAACGAATCCCAGGATGACCACCCACCCCCAACCGGGCCGCGCGGTATCACCCAGCCACAGCACGCCGACCAGTGCGGGCGCGATGGTTTCACCGACGACCATCGCGGCCACCGTGGTGGTGACCGATCCGCGTTGTAGGGCGGAGGTGAACAACAGGAACCCCGCGGCGCCGCCTGCGGCCGCGGCGTACAGCGCCGGGTTGGTGTAGAACGCGGCCTTGGTCGGGTCGATCTCGTCGACCAGGCGCACTCCGATTTCGACGACGCCGAATCCGCTTCCGGCGCCGAGGCCCAGGACGAGTGCACGTTCGCGGTCGGGCAACCGGCCGGCGACGGTGCCGACCAGGAAGATGGCGGCGACGACGACGATCAACGCCCAGCCGAGTCCGGCTGGGCCATGCCGGAAGTGGCCCGGACCGGCGGCACAAGCGAGCGCGAAGAGGCTCACACACACCACACCCACGGCGGTCCACTCGGCCTTGGACAGCCGTGCCGAGAGCACCCACACCGACACGATGCCGGTGACCGCGATCGAGGCGGCCAGCGCTGCGGCGACGACGTAAATCGGCACCAGGCGAAGCGCCGCGACCTGCAACAGGAAGCCGACGCCGTCCAGGCCGATGCCCGCGATGTAGCGCCACTGCCGCAGGGCACGCAGCAGCAGCTTCGCGTCGACACCGGATTTGCCGCCGGATTCCACCGACCGCGCGGCGACAGCCTGCAGTACCGAGGCGGTGCCGTAACACACCGAACAGCCCAGAGCGAGGAGGAACCCGATCAGCATTGACCGACAGTAGCCGAGCGAGGGTTCTCGGGCAGGGCCGCGCAGGCGCAGGGCGACAATGGCGCAGTGGGGCATTCAGCGGCGCGAGGGGATGGCGATGACAGGCATTGAGGGCAAGGTCGTGGCCGTCACCGGGGCGAGTAGCGGGATCGGCGAGGCGACCGCGCGCCTGCTAGCCGGCCGCGGCGCACGCGTGGTCCTGGGTGCGCGTCGCGTCGAACGTCTTGACGAGATCGCAGGCGAGATAGGCGATCACGGGGGACAGGCCGTCAGCTGCCGGGTCGACGTCGCCCGTCGGGAGGATCTCGAGCGGCTCGTCGGTACCGCCGTCGACCGGTTCGGTCGCCTCGACGTGTTGGTGAGCAACGCCGGCATCAGCAAGATCGGGCCGATCTCCGAACTGGACGTCGACGGCTGGGCGGCGATGATCGACGTCAACCTTCGCGGGGTGCTGCACGGGTTCGCCGCGGCACTCCCGATGTTTCGCCGGCAGGGCCGCGGGCACTTCGTGACGACAGTCTCGACGGCCGGGCTGAAGATCGTGCCGACCATGGCGGTGTACGCGGCGACCAAGAACGCGGTGCGCACGGTGATGGAGGGTCTGCGCCAAGAGTCGACCGACGGCATGGTCCGTACGACATCGATATCGCCGGGCTTCGTTGACACTGAACTCGACACGTCGATCGACGACGTCGCGTTGCGCGAGCAGATCCGGCGCACGATGAGCGACGTCGGTATTCCACCGGACGCGGTCGCACGCGCCATCGCGTTCGCCGTCGAGCAGCCCGACGAAGTGGAGGTCGGGGACATCACCATCCGGCCCACGGTCCAGGGCTAGCGGCCCGCGGGCCGGCAGAGTGGCGCGAGGTAGTGCAACACCAGGGCCGTGACCACGCCATAGCCCAGATGTGGAACCAGGTCGCTGATCCAGTCGGCCGCACTCCAGGTGAGCGGATTGGTAACCCCGAGAACGGTCATCGGTCCGTTCGTGCCGACCAGAGCGATGGCCGACGCGACGAGGGTGGCGACCAGTAGTCCGGGCCGCCAGCCCAACGCATACGCCAGCCCCAGAATGACGCCCATGCCGATCCCCGCGGCATACCCGGTGAGCGCTGCGAGCCCCGCGATTCGGTTGGCGAGCACGTCGCCGCTGCCGGGAACGGTGAGGCCCAACAACCTCGCCATGGCTTCGACGGTCCGCTCGGGGGTGCTACTCGTCGGACGGCCTCGCACCGCGATGTCGAGGTAGGTGATGACATTCAGTGTGGTGGTGCCCGCCGCACCGGCGGCCGCGCCGCACAGCAGGCCCGGGCCCAGCTGTCTGCCTCGCAGCGCCGACCACACCCCGGCAATGATAGGCGCGACGTGGGCGCATTACGGCTCTACACATTGCGCCGCGGAAAAACTAGAATTCGACACGTGCTTAGACGCACGGGTAGGACGCTAGCCGCGGCATGCGGCGCGGCCGTGCTCTCGATGGGGCTTGGCGGTGTCGGCGTGACGACAGCGCCGTCCGTCAGCGCGGACCCCACCCCAACACCCGGGCCCTGCTGCTGGGCGAGTGACGCGTCGCAACCGATGGGCCTGAGGATCCAACCCGAAGGCGGCGGCGCCAGCTGCATCGTCGGCCTGAACTGTGGGCGCATCAACCCGAACCGGCCTCCACCGGTAACCAACCCTCCGCGTCTTCCGCAGTAACAGGGCACCCGCGCCTACAATGGTCGTCGTGGGAAATCACAAGGGCAAGGCGGTAGCCGCATTATGCGGCGGTGCGGCAGTACTTGCGGTGGCGTTCGGCGGTATTGGTTCGGCTGACGAGTCGCCCGCCACCTCTGCCGTTCCGTCGTCCAGCGTGGTTCCCGCGCCTGCCGGAGATGGTGGGGGCGCCCTGCGGGTCAAACCCGCCGGTGGCGGTGGCGGCTGCATCAGCGGCCTCAATTGTGGGCCCATCAATCCCGACCGGCCGCCGCCCCCGAAGCGCCCGCCGCGTCTTGTGCATGGTCCGGGAGATCCGCTTCCACTGCCGCGCAATCCCTAGCCGGCCAACCCGCCATCCACAGCCCGCATAGGTTTCCTATCATTTGGTCATGAGCGCCGGTGAGCTGAATACCGAGGGCTCGCCGGCATTCACCGACGACGACCCGGCCCGGTTCCGCGCGGCCGGATGGTGGTCCGATTCGACACTGTCGGACGCGGTGCGGCGCAACGCCGAACGATCACCAGAGCGCTTCGCCTATTCCGACGAACCCGGCACGTCGTTGACATGGCGCGAATTCAATTCTGCGGCAGATCATTTGGCGGGTCAGCTGGCCGGTACCGGCGTTGCGCGCGGTGACCGAATTGCGGTGTGGCACGGGGACTCCGGCGCGATACACGTGCTGTTCGTCGCGATCGAGCGTTGTGGTGGCGTCGTCGTCGGCATCGGTGCGCGCGCCGGTACCCGGGAGGTCGGCGCACTGCTGCGCAACGCGGCACCGAAGATCCTGATCAGTGACCCCAAGCACGGCGATGACGCGGCCCGGGCCACCGCAGAATCATCGGTATCGCTAATGATCCTGGCGGAGGAGGCCGGAGCGCCGCGCCTGAACAGTGGAGCGCGCCCGAAGGCGGTCGCCGCCGAATCTCAACTCGGCCCCGACGATGTCTTCCTGATCAACTCCACGTCGGGGACCACCGGCCTGCCCAAGTGCGTCGTGCATACACAGAATCGGTGGCATTACTTTCACCAGAAGGCCGTCGCCAACGGGCAGTTGACGTCCGACGACGTGTTCCTGCCGGTCATCCCGATGCCGTTCGGCTTCGGAATATGGACCAGCCACACCACCCCGATCTACCTCGGTGCCACCGCGGTGATTCTGCAGCGCTTTTCGGCGCGCGCTGCGTGTGAGGCGATAGCCCGGCACAAAGTATCCGTATTATGTTGTGTGAGTTCGCAATTGACGATGCTGATGGCTGACCGCGCGTCCAGGGAGTACGACCTGAGCTCGCTGCGTGTCGTTTTCACCGGCGGTGAGGCGATTCCGTACCGGCCGGCGGTCGAATTCGAAGAGCTCACCGGCGCGAAGATCCTGCAGTTCTACGGCTCGAACGAAACAGGTCTGCTCAGTGCGACAACCGTGGACGATCCGCTGGATCGTCGCCTGCGCACCGGCGGACGGATCGTTCCCGAAATGGCGGTTCGGCTCTTCGACGGGGATCAAGACGTCACCGCGACGGGACGGGGTCAGCCGGCGTGCCGAGGCCCCGCGACCAGCCTCGGTTATCTCGGGGGTACCGACCACGACAAGCTGTTCACTCGCGACGGCTGGATGCTGATGGGCGATATCTGCGAGCTCGACGCTGAGGGCTATCTGACCATCACCGGCCGGACGTCCGACTTCGTCCTGCGGGCCGGCAAGAACATCAGCGCATCACAGGTCGAGGACGCCGTGATGACTCACCCCGCGATTGCGCTGGCCGCGGCGGTGGCGATGCCGGATCCGGTCTTCGGCGAAAGGGTCTGTCTCTACGCCGAACTCGCCGACGCCGCGACCCTCGACCTGCCCGCACTCGTCGACCACCTGCTGGCGCTGGGGGTATCCAAGGAATTGCTGCCCGAACACCTCGTCGTCGTCGACGCAATACCCCGGTCGTCCGGCGGGAAGATCGCCAAAGGCGAACTCCGCCAGGATATTCGAGCAAGGATGGAGGCCGAACATGAACACGCCTAGTCCACGACGAGGTGGCCTGCAGGTGTGGGCGCCGTCGGTGGTGCCCCCGATCGGTGTCGAGTTGTCCAACGAGCAGGCGCTCGCCGTTGCCTTCCGGCATCTGGCCGGCATCGGGTTCGCCGAGAACATGGCCGGACACATCACCTGGCAGCTAGACGGGCAATCCGACATGTTGGTCAATCCGTGGGGACTGTGGTGGCAGGAACTCACCGCGTCCGATATCTGCTTGGTAGACAGCGAAGCTCGAGTGGTCAGCGGTCGGTGGGACGTCACCCCGGCCATCCACATTCATACCGAGCTGCACCGGGTGCGCGAGGACGCCCGGGTGGTCATTCACAATCACCCGTACTACGTCTGCGTGCTCGCGGCGTTGGGCAGGCTGCCCGAGCTGGTGCACCAGACCGGCGCGTTGTTCCTGGACGACCTGTGCCTGGTCGGCGAATACGACGGTGAGATCGACAGCCCCGACCGGGCAGCCGACCTCGCGGCGCGCATCGGCCGTGCCAACCTCACGATTCTGGCCAACCACGGCGTCATAGCGACGGGCCGGAACCTGCCCGAGGCGGTATACCGGGCGGCGTCGATCGAGCGGGTCTGCAAGCTGGCCTACGACGTCATGCTCACCGGCAAGGAGCCGGTCGCGATGAACTGGTCCGACATGGCGGGCATGCAGCGGTCCCTGATCGAGCGCGCCGCTGACGTGTATTGGGCTGGCGCGGCGCGGATGACGATCAAAGCGGATCCCGATGTACTCAGCTGAGCTCGGCAAATATCACCGCCGGCCGACGCGGAAGGAGATTGCGCCATGAAATCAATTGACGAGCTAGCCTCTGATCTGAGTTTCACGACCGCCAAGACCGGCGACGAGCGGTCGGTCACGTTTCTGCCGGATCCGCCGCGTTCACCACGCCGCTACACGGTGATCTCGGTCGACGACCACATCGTGGAACCCCCGGACACCTTCACCGGCCGGCTGCCCCGAAAATTCGCCGACCGTGCGCCGCGGGTCGTCGACACCGCCAGCGGCGGACAAACCTGGGTTTACGACAATCAGGAACTGCCCAACGTCGGGTTCAACGCCGTGGTCGGGCGCCCGGTGGCCGAGTACGGTTTCGAGCCGGTTCGATTCGACGAAATGCGCAGGGGCGCATGGGATATCCATGAGCGCGTCAAGGACATGGACCTCAACGGCATCTACGCGTCGCTGAATTTTCCGTCATTCCTGCCCGGCTTTGCCGGCCAGCGGTTGCAGCAGGTGACCAAGGATCGCGATCTGGCGCTGGCCGCGGTGCGGGCCTGGAACGACTGGCACTTCGAGGTGTGGGCCGGGTCGTATCCCGAGCGGATCATTCCCTGCCAGCTGCCCTGGCTGCTGGACCCCGAGCTGGGCGCCACGATGATCCGCGAGAACGCCGCGCGCGGCTTTCACGCGGTGACGTTCAGTGAGAACCCCGCCATGCTCGGGTTGCCGAGTATCCATTCGGGACACTGGGATCCAATCATGGCCGCATGCGCCGAGACCGAAACCGTGGTGAATCTGCATATCGGATCGTCGGGTTCCTCGCCGTCGACCACCGAGGACGCTCCGCCGGACGTACAGGGTGTGCTGTTCTTCGCCTACGCCATCTCGGCGGCCGTGGACTGGCTGTACTCCGGATTGCCGAGCAGGTTCCCGGATCTCAAGATCTGCCTGTCCGAAGGCGGAATCGGCTGGGTGGCAGGCCTGCTCGATCGCCTCGATCACATGCTCAGCTACCACGCGATGTATGGCACGTGGCAGTCGCTGGGGGAGAAGCTTACTCCCGCAGAGGTTTTCACCCGCAACTTCTGGTTCTGTGCGGTGGAGGACAAGTCCTCGTTCGTACAGCGCGACCGAATCGGTGTGGACAACATCATGCTCGAAGCCGATTACCCGCACTGCGACTCCACCTGGCCGCACACGCAACAGACGATCCACGAGGAGATCAGTGATCTGCCCCCGGACGCGATTCGCAAGTTCACCTGGGAGAACGCGTCGCGCTTGTACCAGCATCCGGTGCCGACAGCCGTCCAGCAGGATCCCGAAGCGTTCTGACGGCTCACTTGCCGCTCTTCGGGCAGGGGCAGTCCCCGGTGTCGGCCTTGAAACCGGCCGCGGCTTCGGTCCGTGCCGCGGTGCGGATCCAGACCGAGGCGGCGGTGGCTACCGGCTTGTCCGTCAGCTGTGCGGTGGTCCCCGCGGCCACCGCCACCGCTGACGACGACGCTGAACTGGTTTCCAGGCACGACGGCGTGACGACCCAGTCCATGAATTGCCAGACCGCGGCAACCAGGGTCAGCAGCAGCAGGACCGTCGCGACCGCGTGGGCCACCAGGTAGTAGCAGTATCCGGTTGAGGTCGGTGGTGAACCGTCGCCAGCGGCAACCATTTTGAACGTCACCTGTCGCATCGAAGGCCCCTTTTCCCGGCCTGGCGGTGTCACCGCGCCACAACCGTTGCTCGACAGTTCTTCGGAGCACCGGGTCGATCGGATGGGCAACCGTGGATTCCAGGCAACTGCGGCACCGTGACCAGTTTGTTTGCCCCCTCCGGTGCTTCGGGGGTGGCCATCACGGCCCGGATGCGCTTCGCTATCGGTAGGCCGCTAACCAGGAGGGGACTGTGACGACGGGCAAGATTGATTTCAGTTCGGTCCGCTGGGGCTCGGTGGAGTGGACCAACCTCGTGACGCTGTATCTGCGTGCTCACGAAAGTCGTTCTCGGCATCCGATTCTGGGCGACCATGCCGCGGCGGAGGCCGTCGATCGGATCGACTACGACTTCAAACGCATACACCGGAACTCGTTGCCGGCGTCCAATCAGTACCTGGTCGCGCTGCGCGCCAAGCAGCTCGACGTGTGGTGTGCCGATTTCCTTTCGCACCACCCCGACGCGGTCGTCTTGCACCTGGGCTGTGGACTCGACGGCCGGTCCTTGCGCCTCGAGGTCCCGCCGGCCGTGCTGTGGTTCGACCTCGACCAGCCGAGCGTCATCGGGCTTCGCCAGCAGCTCTACGACGAAACCGAGCGCTACCAGATGATCGGCTCGTCGGTCACCGAGTTGAGTTGGCTCGATCAGATCCCCAGCGGCCACCCGACACTCGTCGTCGCCGAGGGCCTGCTGATGTACGTGGACGAGAGTGACGTCCGCGCCCTGTTCGCACGCGTGCTGGACCGATTCGCTTCTGGGGAGCTGCAATTCGACACCCTCTCGGCGCTGGCGCCGTTGCTCTCGAAGGTGCTCACCCGGGGCATCATCAAGTGGGGGATCGGCAACGCGCGCGACATCGAAACCTGGGATCCACGGTTGCGATTGGTCGAACAGACACCGGCACAGGCCGGCTACGAGAAGATCGACAGCACCGTCGTGCGGTGGATATACCGATTCGTCAATGCCTCGCCGTTCGGCCCCTATGACACGCTGAACCGGTTTACCTTCTAGGGCGCATAAGCGTGGCGAGCAACCCGCCAGAGCTAATACGAGTTCTTTGCTGCACAACTGCCAAGTCCGCACCACCTCGGGATTGCGTGGACGATTTCCAGTCGGTAACGTCGGTGCTCAGCAAACTCTGGCTTCGGGATCCAGGGGGTGGGCGCGAGCAGGAGGCATTCTGTGAAGAAATTGATCGCTGCAGGTATCTTGGTATTTTCGGCAACGATGACCATCGGGGTGGGTGTCAGCAACGCCGATGAGATCCTCGTTGAAGGCAACTATGCGACAGAGGCTGGGTGCATGGCGGACGGCCCGCATGTCGAGGTCGTCCATCCCGGCACCTGGACACACTTTTCGTGTGTCCAGCATTCCGATGGCCTTTGGTACCTCTACCTGAGCAACTGAGTCCGGCCGCCGCCGGCCGTCACAGATCGGTGGCGAGCCGCCGCAGAATGTCCGCGGTGGGTTCGGCGGTGGCGTGCCGGTACCCCGTGCCCGCCCACAGGTGGACGTAGTCGGGCTTGCCCGCCGCCGCGGCGGCTTTGCGCAGCGGACTGGTCAGGTGGTGGATTGCGGGGTAGCCGAACGGTGCTTGGTCCTCATGGTTGTCGATGAACGTGTTGCGCAGTCCGCGGGCGGGGCGTCCGGTGAAGGCATGGGTCAGCACCGTTTCGGTCCGAGCGGGATCGGTCAGGGCCGCCTGGTGGGTTGCCGACGCACCGCTTTCGGCGGCGCGCAGCAGAACGGTGCCGACGACGGCCGCGGCGGCCCCGGCCCGGATCACGTCGGCCACCGCTTCGGGTGTTGCCAGCCCACCGGCGGCCAGCACCGGCAGCGGCACCGTCGCGGTGACCTGTTTGACCAGGTCGACGATCGGGACCGGCTGCACCGGTCGCAGAGGTGTCAGGGTGCCGGAATGCCCGCCGGCGACGGCAGCCTGTACGGCCAGCATGTCCACGCCGGCGTCGCGGGCTTGCAGCGCCTCCTGCGCCGTCGTCACCGTTTGGACCACCACGGTCTTGGCCCGCTGCAGCGCGGCGATCACGTTGCCCGGCGGGATGCCGAACGTGAACGACACCATCGGCACCGGCTCATCGAGCAGCAGCGCGATCTTCTCGTCGAACCGATCGGTGTCCTCGATGGGGTCGGCAGGCAGAGCGAGGCCGAACTGCTCGGCCTCCTGCTGGATGATCGCTGCGTAGGCCCGGTAGCGGTCCGGGTCGACCGGCACCGGATTGGGTGCAAACAGGTTGATGCCGAACGGGATTCCTTCGGCACGCACGCTCTTGAGCTCGGCTTCGACGGCCTGCACCGTCTTATAGCCCGCGGCGAGCATGCCCAGTCCGCCTGCCCCGGTGGCCGCCGACACCATCGCCGGCGTGGTCGGGCCGCCCGACATCGGGGCGGCAACCAGAGGAATCGACATCTCGAACTGTGCCAACATGGGGCGCCCCTCCGGGTTCAGTGTTTCCCGAATCGAGCCTAGTCAGTGCGGGAACGTTCCATTCGGGTGCCGGACCTGACAGGATGCTTCACCGTGAAGCGGCCTAACTTTTTGGTGATCCTGGCAGACGACCTCGGGTTTTCCGACATCGGTGCGTTCGGCAGCGAAATCGAAACGCCCAACCTCGACCGTCTCGCGCACGCGGGCATCAGGCTCACCGATTTCCATTCGGCGCCGGCCTGCTCGCCGACCCGCGCGATGCTGATGACCGGAACCGACCACCACGTCGCCGGTATCGGCACGATGCTGGAAGTCGCGATCCCCGGATTTCAGGGCGCGCCCGGCTACGAGGGTTATCTCAACGACCGTGTCGTCGCGCTGCCGGAACTGTTGCGCGACGCCGGATATTTCACCCTGATGTCGGGCAAATGGCATCTGGGCCACACGATTAAAAGATCGCCGTGGGCGCGGGGTTTCGAGCGTTCGTTTGCGCTACTACCGGCGGGTGCCAGTCACTACGGCGGCGCGGCCGGCCGCGGATTCTCGCCGGTGCCAACGCTTTACACCGAGGACGACCAGTTCGTCACGGTGGGCGAAGACTTCTATTCGTCGGACTCCTACACCGACACCTTGCTCGGCTACTTCCGCGACCGCGGGTCCGATGACGACCGGCCGTTCTTCGCGTACCTCCCGTTTCAGGCGCCGCACTGGCCGCTGCAGGCCCCCGACGAGTCCGTTGCCAAATACCGCGGCCGTTACGACGCGGGCCCGGATGCGTTGCGCGAGGAGCGGTTGGCGGCGCTCAAGCGCCTCGG
This sequence comes from Mycobacterium sp. NGS40, assembly GCF_059812735.1. Taxonomy (NCBI): domain Bacteria; kingdom Bacillati; phylum Actinomycetota; class Actinomycetes; order Mycobacteriales; family Mycobacteriaceae; genus Mycobacterium; species Mycobacterium sp. NGS40. The sequence continues at coordinate 155,836 of NZ_JCALDG010000006.1, read as the reverse complement.
TCTGTGTGCGCCCGACGTCGAGCCGCACCCGGTCGTCGCCGACGGCGCCCCGGAGTGGGCCGACATGACGGACGAGGAGCGCGCGATTTCGGCCCGCGCGATGGAGGTCTACGCCGGCATGGTGGACCGAATGGACTGGAACATCGGCCGGGTGATCGACTACCTGGCCGAGACCGGCGAGCTGGACAACACCGTCGTGATGTTCATGTCCGACAACGGGGCCGAGGGCGCGATCGTCGAGGCGATGCCCCTGCGCGGACCGCAGATCGTTGCGCAGATCGAAAAGAACTGCGATAACAGCCTGGAGAACCTGGGCCGGCCGACGTCATTCATCTGGTACGGACCCCGCTGGGCCCAGGCGGCCACGGCGCCGTCGCGGTTGCACAAGGCCTTCACCACTGAGGGCGGTATCCGGGTGGTGGGTTTCGTCACCTGGCCGGGTTTCGCGCGCCAGGACGCGATCGGAACCGCATTCGCGACCGTCATGGACATCACGCCCACCGTGCTGGAACTGGCCGGTGTCGAACATCCCGGCACCTCCTACCGCGGCCGCGACGTCGAGGCGATGCTCGGCCGCTCGCTGGTGCCGTACCTGTCGTGCGACGCCGAGGCGGTCCACTCGGGTGAGACCGGCACCGGCTGGGAGTTGTTCGGCCGCCGCGCGATTCGTCAAGGCGACTGGAAAGCCCTCTATCTGCCCCCGCCATACGGGCCGGGCGCCTGGCAGCTCTATGACCTTTCCTGCGACCGGGGTGAGATCCATGACCTCGCGGCCGCCCATCCCGACAAACTCGCCGAGCTGCTGGCGTTGTGGGATCGCTATGTCGAGGAAAACGGGGTGCTCACGGAGCCGATTTCGGTGTACGACGTCGACCCGCAATTGCTTGGCTGACAACCACGTTGTGCAGCAACGGATCTCGGGGGAGCCGATGACTGAAACGACGACCTGCGCGGTGATCGGCGGTGGGCCGGCCGGAATGGTGCTCGGGCTGCTGCTGGCCCGGGCCGGCGTGGAGGTCACGCTGCTGGAAAAGCACGGTGACTTTCTCCGCGACTTTCGCGGGGACACGGTGCACCCGACCACGTTGCGCCTGCTGGACGAATTGGGTCTGTGGGAACGCTTCGCCGCCATTCCGCACAGCGAGGTGCACACCGCGAAGTTCGAATCGGACGGGCGATCGGTGACGTACGTCGACTTCAGTCGGCTGCGCCAACCCCACCCCTTTGTCGCGATGGTGCCGCAGTGGGATCTGCTCAACCTGCTCGCCGATGTCGCGCTGGAGGAACCGACCTTCACGCTGCGGATGAATACGGAGGCGACCGACCTGCTGCGAGAGGGTGCCACGGTCACCGGCGTGCGCTACGAAGGCCCGGACGGGCCCGGCGAGTTGAAGGCGGAGTTGACCGTAGCGTGCGACGGCCGGTGGTCGATGGCGCGCCGTGCGGCCGGCCTGCAGAGCCGCGAGTACCCGGTGAACTTCGACGTGTGGTGGTTCAAGTTGCCGTGCGACGGCCATCAGGAGTTCTCGTTTTTGCCGCGGGTGGGCCCGGGCAAGGTCCTCGGGGTGATTCCGCGGGAGGGCTACAACCAGATCGCGTACATCGGGGCCAAGGGCACGGACACGCAGCTGCGGGCGAAAGGCATCGAGGCGTTTCGCGACGACGTCGGCGCGCTGTTGCCGGAATCGACCGCGGCGGTCGCGACGCTGACGTCGATGGACGAGATCAAGCACCTCGATGTCCGGGTCGATCGCCTGCTCCGCTGGCACACCGATGGACTGCTGTGCATCGGCGACGCCGCACACGCGATGTCACCGCTTGGCGGTGTCGGCATCAACCTGGCGGTCCAGGATGCCGTGGCGGCCGCAACCATCTTGGCCGAGCCGCTGCGCCGGCACCGGGTCACCGATCGGGACCTGGCGGCCGTGCGCCGTCGCCGGCTGTTTCCCACCGCCGTCACCCAAGGCGTGCAACGGTTCCTGCAGCGCGGACTCGGGCCGCTGTTGCGTGGCGCGGACCCGACCCCGCCGGCGGCCGTCCTGGGCGTGCTGCAGCGACTGCCGTGGCTGTCCTTCATCCCCGCCTATTTCATCGGTGTCGGGGTCAGGCCCGAGCGCGCCCCGGCCTTCGCCCGGCGGTAGCGTCGGGCCCATGGCTGAACACCTGCGGATCGGCATCTTGGGTGCTGCCCGGATCGCGCCGATGGCGCTGATCAATCCCGCCAAGGACAACCCTGAGGTCGTGGTCGCCGCGGTGGCCGCACGCGACGGCGCGCGCGCTCGCGCGTTTGCCGCCAAGCACGGCATCGCCCGGGTGCACGATGACTACTCGTCGCTGATCGCCGATCCGGATCTCGATGCGATCTACAATCCGCTGCCAAACGGGTTGCACGGCAAGTGGACCCGAGCCGCACTGGCCGCCGGTAAACACGTGCTGTGTGAAAAACCGTTCACCGCCAACGCCGCCGAGGCCCGCGAGATCGCCGGGTTGGCCACGCAGTCGGATCGCGTCGTGATGGAAGCCTTCCACTATCGCTACCATCCGCAGACTCTGCGCGCCGAGGAGATCATCGCTTCGGGAGAACTGGGCAAGCTCACGCACGTCGAAGCCACGCTCTGTTTCCCGCTGCCGCGGTTCTCCGACATTCGGTACAACTACGCCCTGGCCGGCGGTGCGACGATGGATGCCGGCTGTTATCCGGTTCACATGGTTCGCACGTTCGGCGGTTCGACCCCGGAAGTCGTTTCGGCGCAAGCGAAGCTGCATAATCCTCAGATCGACCGGGCGATGACGGCAGAGCTGCGGTTCGCCGGCGGACACACCGGCCGGGTCCGGTGCTCGATGTGGTCGCGGCGGCTTTTCGATATCAGCGCCAAAGTGATCGGCGAACGCGGCCAGCTCCAACTGCTCAATCCCGCAATGCCGCAGATGTTCCATCGGCTCTCGGTTCGAACCGCGGACGACAACCGGGTGGAGAGCTTTCCGCGCCGCGCCTCCTACGCCTACCAGCTCGATGCGTTCGCCGCGGCGGTGCTTCGCGGCGAGCCCGTGAAAACCACCGCGCAGGACGCGATCGAGAACATGACCGTCATCGACAATATCTATCGCGCGGCGGGTCTGCCGCTTCGGGAACCGAGCTGAAACTCAAGGCTGGCGGCCGATTTCGGCCAGCAACCGATGTGCTGCCTCGACGCATGGGCGGACCCGGTCGATCGGGCTGACCCCGGCCAACGCCAACGACCGTCTGGGCACTTCGATCTCGAGCACGATATCGGACGCAAGCACGGACAGGAGGTCGATGAGCGGGAGTTCGCCTTCGCCGGGGACCATGCGCTCGAACATGGCTTCCTCCATGTAGTTGGCCAGGCGCGGCTGCAGGGTCGTGTCGTTGAGTTGGGCGTAACCGATGTATTCGGGGTCGACGGCCGCCAGATCTGCGGCGCCCGACCCGGAGCGCACCAGATGCATCGTGTCGATCAGCAATCGAAAGTCCGGTCGGCCGACGTATTCTCGTGCGGCCAGCGCGGTGGGCAGATCACCCACGGTCAGCCCGGGAACCGGCTCGACGACGGTCTGGATGCTGCGCTCGGCGGCGAGCTCGGTCAGAGCCGCGAACTGGTCGAAGGTGCGGTCGAGATCGGGATCCAGACTGACGACGTTGATTCGCGGCACACCCAGTTCGGCCAACACATCGAGATCTGCACTCAACAACCGGATTTCGGTGTCTGGCAGCACCAGGAAGCCATCGCCCAATGAGGCGGCCACGCCACGTTGGCGCATCCTCGCGAGCACGCCGCGTCGCAGCGCCGGGTCGTCTTTGAGGGAAAAGGGCGGATAGCCCAGCGGCACCAAGGGCGCGCCCCGCACCACCGCGGAGATGTAGCGGCAGCCGAGATCCGCGGCCAGATCGACGAACTCTATTGGCGGAAGGCCGAATCCATTGAGAAAGCCGATAGCCAGTTCGGTCATGCCGGACGGCCCGCCAATTGCGCCAATTGGGCGGCAGCCGCGGCCGTTTGGGTCGTCAGCGCGATCTGCCCGGAGCTGACCTGATCCTCGATCATCGGCGCCTCCAGGACCAGATCATCGCGGATGAAGGCGATGTGGGCGTGCAGATGCGCCGCCGTGAATGCCGCCCATGCCGTCTCCGACGCCGGGTCCATCGTCAGAATCACTTGGAAGAAGTCCGCTGTCAGTGGTTTGGGTGCGTCCACGTGAGTCAGCCCGAGTCGCATCGTTTCCGGTCCCAACGTATACCGCGTGGTCCGGGCGAGGTCGCAGGTGACCAGGACGCTGTCCGGCGGTGCCGGGGCCGCCGGATTGGTCGCGGGACACTTTTCGGGCGAGGTCGGCTGCGATTTCTCGACCGGCCGGACCGGCAACGGCGCAATCCGTGGAACGGGCGGGGGCACCGACACGGCGGTACTGGTCGACGTGGTGAGTGTCGCCGCATGCTGGGCCGAATGGCAGCCGCACGCGAGCGCGCCGACCAGAATGGCACTGGTCAGCCGAACGGTCGTCGTAGCAGGCATCGAACTCAAGCAAAGTAGGTCGAGCGCCCGTTGTCGCCCACTGCGGCACAATTCGCGTGAATCGTGATGACACCGTTGCGCTGGCGGCGTGCGCTTTACGGACACTACGAACATAGAGTATGGTCGTGCTGCACGTCAGCGAATGTTCACTTTAGATCCTTGCCACGAAAGCCTGTGTTCATGGCTCGATACCCGTCTGCGGCGGCAACAAGACGAAAGCCCAACCCCGCGGAGCGCCGCCGCGATCTGTGCGATGCGGCGATCGAGTTGTTGGCCGCCGACGGGGCCAAGGGCCTGAGCCATCTCAAGGTCGACCGCAAGGCCGCCGTTCCCGACGGCACCACCTCCTTCTACTTCCGGACCCGGTCCGCACTGCTGCGCGCGGTAGCCGAACGGCTGGCCGAGCTCGATCTGGAGCGGCTGCAGTCGATCGCGGACAGCGCCGGTAGCACGGGAGACAATCCCACGCCCTCGTTGTTGTCGCAGGTGGTGATTCAGGCCGGCACCGAGCCGCAGCTGTCGTGGACCAAGGCCCGCTACGAGCTGACAATGCAAGCGGCCCGGGATCCCGCGATGGCCGCGATCCTGCAGCGGGCCACCGACGCGTTCACCAAGCTGCACCGCGAGATCCTCGTGCAGCTGATGCCCCATGGGGCCGAACTGGAATCGGCGGTGGTCGAGGATCTGAGCAACGTCACGTTGACGTTCATCAACGGACTGCTGATGCGCGCCGCGCACGGCGACCGAATTGTCGACACCCCCGAGCAGCTCGACGCGATCCTGACGGCCATCGCGACCGGAATCCTGAAGAGTCCGCACCGGGGCGCCCTCACCGAGGCCGCCGATGTGCAACCGGGTCGCGGCCGCCGGGCCGCCGCCTCCAGCTGACCGCCACCTCCGGCTGACCGCCGGCAAAAGCACCACGCGCCGGGTCCCGGGCGTTTTGGGTCTTGCCACAGCATCCGCTATATGGTTCTCTACGAGAATAGAGTGAACCGGCGTTCACGGGCCGTCGGTGATCCCGCTATCAGCCGAGCCCGTGCGTTTGTCGAAACAAACGCATTTAAGCGGAGTGTACAAATTGCCCGACCCGGATCCGGCGCTGACCCACGGCCGGCTACAGCGATGTCTCGGGCATGTCGCTCCCTGTAATCGGAAGCGCTAGGAGGGATTTCGTGACAGCGAGCACCGAGAGCCATGTCAGCTTTGATCCATATGATGTCGAGCTGATTGCCGACCCATATCCGATGTTTAAGCGCTTGCGTGACGAGGCGCCGCTGTACTACAACTCCGAATATGACTTTTACGCGCTGAGCCGATTCGCCGATGTCAACAAGGGCATCATCGATCACGGCACCTACAGCTCTGCGCGGGGCGTCATCATGGAGCTGATCAAGGCCAACCTCGAGATTCCATCGGGGATGCTGATCTTCGAAGACCCGCCGATTCACGACGTGCACCGCAAGTTGCTGTCGCGGATGTTCACGCCGCGCAAGATCGCCGCGCTAGAGCCGATGATCCGCGACTTCTGCGCGCAATCGCTGGAGCCGTTGGTGGGTTCGGGCAGATTCGATTTCGTCACCGACCTGGGCGCGATCATGCCGATGAAGGTCATCAGTGCCCTGCTCGGGATTCCCGAAGAGGATCAGGAGTACATCCGCGATCGCGGAAACGCGCAGCTACGCACCGAGCCGGGCAAGCCGATGAGTGCCGCCGAGCATGGCTTGTCGGTGGGCGAGCAGTTCGAGGCCTACATCGACTGGCGTGCCGAGAACCCGTCCGACGACATCATGACCGAGCTGCTCAATGTCGAGTTCGTCGACGAGACCGGGACCACGCGGCGGCTGCGCCGCGAGGAGATTCTCGTTTATCTCAACGTGGTGGCCGGAGCGGGCAACGAGACCACAACCCGTCTGATCGGTTGGGCCGGAAAGGTTCTCGCGGAGCATCCAGACCAGCGCCGCGAACTCGTCGAAAATCCCGCGCTGATCCCGCAGGCGATCGAGGAGTTGCTTCGCTTCGAGCCGCCGGCGCCGCACATGGCGCGGTATGTGACCCGCGACGTCAGCCTCTACGACCGGACGGTGCCGGAAGGCAGCGTGATGCTGATGCTGATCGGTGCCGCCTGCCGCGACGAGCGCCAGTTCGGCCCCGATGCAGGAGAATTCAACATCCATCGCGCCCCCCGGCCCCACCTCACGTTCAGCGTCGGTGCCCACTTCTGCCTGGGCTCGGCACTGGCGCGACTGGAAGGTCGGGTCGCCCTGGAGGAAATCCTCAAGCGCTTCCCGGAGTGGGAGCCCGACATGGCCAACGCCACCCTCAGCCCGACGTCGTCGGTGCGGGGCTGGGAAACCCTGCCGACACTGGTGCCCTGATGGCCGGTCGCGTCGAGGGCAAAGTTGCCTTCATAAGCGGCGCAGCCCGCGGGCAGGGCCGTAGCCATGCGGTGCGCCTGGCAGAAGAGGGCGCCGACATCATCGCGGTCGACGTCTGCGGGCCGATCGACAACCTGGCCTACCCGCATTCGACCCCTGAGGATCTCGCCGAAACCGCAGATCTGGTCAAGAACCTCGACCGGCGCATCGTAACCACTCAGGTCGATGTCCGCGACTACGACGGCCTCAAGGCCGCAGTGGACAGCGGCGTCGAACAACTCGGCCGGCTCGACATCGTCGTCGCCAATGCGGGTATCGGGACCTTCGGCAACAAGTTGCACAAGATCCGCGAGGAGATCTGGCGCGACATGATCGACGTCAACTTGTCCGGCGTGTGGCACACCGTGAAAGTCGGTGTGCCGCATATCCTGGCCGGCGAGCGCGGCGGTTCGATCGTGCTGACCGGTTCGGTCGGATCCCACAAGGCGTTGGCCCACACCGGCCATTACATCGCCGCCAAGCACGGCGTCATCGGTCTGATGCGGGCCTTCGCCGTCGAGTTGGGCCAGCACAACATCCGGGTCAACTCGGTACATCCCAGCCAGGTCAACACGCCGATGACGATGAACGAGGTGACCTACAAGCTGTTTCGGCCTGACCTGGAGAACCCGGGACCGGACGACTTCGCACCGTTCTCGCAGATGATGCACACGATGCCGGTGCCCTGGGTGGAGGCCCGCGACATCAGCAACGCCGTCCTGTTTCTCGCTTCTGACGAATCACGTTATGTCACAGGCGTTTCGCTGCCCGTTGACGCGGGCGCATTACTCAAGTAAGCACTATTCAATTAAGCACGACGAAGTGGAGAAATCTCATGCCGGAATTCGACTACGAAAAGCTGAAGAAAGAAGCCGAGCAGTACATCAAGTTCGAGAAGGACAAGAAGAACCGGATCGCCTACATCACCTTTGACCGGCCGGACGCACAGAATGCCACCAGCCTGGGCATGCGGCAGAACTACGCCGACCTGATCCACAAGTGCAATGTCGACGACGACGTCAAGGTCGTCGTAATCCGAGGTGAGGGACAGGATTTCGGTAGTGGTGGCGACCTGCCCGAGCAGCGGCCGATGCTGGAGAATCCCGGCCTACCGCTGCACCACGAGCTCGCGATCAACGATGACGACGTCAAGTACCCGCCGGGTGGGTCGTACCGTTACCTGTCTACTGTGACCGACTTCTACGCGAAGGCGCGCGCCGGTAACCGGCCGCTGCAGGAGCTTCGGAAGATCAGCATCATCGAGGCCAAGGGCTACTGCTACGGCTGGCACTTCTACCAGGCCGGTGACGCAGACCTGGTGATCTCATCCGACGATGCCCTGTTCGGCCATCCGGCGTTCCGGTATGTGGGCTGGGGGCCCCGGCTGTGGTGGTGGGCCGAGACGATGGGACTACGCAAGTTCTCCGAGATGCTCTTCACCGGAAGGCCTTTCAGCGCGAAGGAAATGTACGAATGCGGCTTCGTCAACAGCGTGGTGCCGCGCGAGAAGCTGGAAGCCGAGACGCTCAAGTACGCAATGGCATGTTCGCGGTCGCGTCCAACCGACACGGTCGCGGTGCAGAAGACGTTCCTCGAGCTCTACAAGCAACACAAGGGCGAATACTTCGGCAGCCTGCTGACCGGCATGGTCGAGGGCATGTTGCCGATGATCAAGAACGACGCGGAAGAAGTCGACCTCACCGGTGGCACCTTCGAAAAGGGCCTCAACAACGTGGTCAAGGACAACGACATGAACTTCCCCCCGGAGTGGCGCCTCAGCCGTTCGGGCCGCGCGAAGCCCTGACCGCCTTGGGAGAGCTCGCATGTCGGCGCTGACGGGTTTCAGGGTCGTCGAGCTGGCGGGGTCGGTCGCAGGGGAGTACTGCGGAAAACTGCTGGCCGACTTCGGCGCCGAGGTGATCAAGGTCGAGGCGCCCGGGTGTGGCAGTTCCACCCGGGCGTTTTCTCCCATCCTGGGCGACGGGCCCGATGGCAGTGCGCTGTTCGCATACCTCAACACGAACAAGAACTCCGTCGAGCTTGATGCTCGCGACCCGCGGCTGCACGCATTGATGGCCGGCGCCGACGCGGTGATCGACGACGGCGCGACCACGGTGGCTTCCCGGCACCCGAATGTGATTTTCTGCTCGATCACGCCGTTCGGCCGGAACGCCGCGCCCGAGTATGCAAATGCGAAGAGCATCAACGTATTCCATGCCAGTGGGTGGGGATATCACACTCCCAGCCATCCGGACCCCGGTAAGCCGCCGCTGCGGGGACCGGGCCGCTTCATGGCCGACTACGAAGCCGGCCTCGAGGCGGCACTCTGCGTGGCCGCAACACTGTTCGGGCGGCTACACCACGGCCGGGGTGAGGCCATCGACATCTCCCAACATGCCGTGCTGGTCTCACGCGCCGATTGCATTCTGGGCCGCCTGATCACCGGCGAAGTCCCCGCCCTCGGCACCCGCGACGACTACGACCAGCAGGGCCCGGCGTCGTTCTTTGCCTGCGCCGATGGCTTCGTCTACTTGTACATGACCAGCGGCGCGCACTGGCTCGGTGTCAAAAAGCTGATGGGACAACCTGACTGGCTCGACGAATTCGACGACGACTGGCTCGAGTTCTCGGTCACCACGGAAAAGGTCAAGGCATTCCAGCAGGGCTTCGCGGAGTGGGTCCGCGATCTGCCCAAGGAGACGGCGGCCGACGAAGCTCAGCGCATGGGTGTGCCACTCGTCCCGGTCAACGACGCCGCCGATCTGCACGAGTCGCCGCAGTACCGGCACCGCGGCTTCTTTCGCAACGTCAGCCATCCCGTGCTGGGCGACGCCGCCTACCCCACGGTGCCCTACCTGCTGAGCGCATCGCCGGCTGAACTCACCGCTGCCGCACCGACTCTCGGTCAGCACACGGCCGCGATCTTGAGCGGCCTGGATAGGACGCGCACACCACCCACGGTGCGAGTACCTCAGCTGAAGCCGCCGAAGACCCCGCGGGGTGGGCCATTGGAGGGGGTGCGAGTCGTCGAGCTCACCAAGGTATGGGCGGGCCCCTACGCCGGCAAGCTGCTGGCGATGTTGGGCGCCGAGGTCATCAAGGTGGAAACGGCGGCCCTGCCCGAGGAGATGCGCGCCTACGGCGGCACCGACATCAACCACGCACCGTTCTTCCTGAGCATCAACCCCGAGATCCTCAGCGTGGACCTCGATATCAAATCGGCCGAAGGCATGGCGCGACTGCGTGGACTGATCGCGCGCAGTGACATCGTGATCAACAACCTGCGCCCGGGCGCGATGGAGCGCCAAGGCCTTGGCTATCCGGAGCTCACCGAGATCAAACCGGACATCATCTCGGTGTCGATCAAAATGTGGGGCAACGACGGGCCCCTCGGTCACCAGACCGGCTACGCGCCATGTTTCGCCGCCCTGGCCGGACTCGCACCGCTGGTCGGCTACCCCGGTGGGCCCCCGCTCGGAACGAGTATGCGGTACGGAGATTCCACGGTCGGCGCGGCGGCCGCCTACGCCGCTGTCGTTGCCCTGCTGCACCGCGAGCTCAGTGGCACAGGGCAATTCGTCGACATCTCGGCGGTCGAAACCCTCTCCTCGATGATCGGGGACTGCCTGCTCGAACAAAGCCTCACCGGACGCCGCCTCGGACCGGATGGTAATTATCACCCCGATATGTGTCCGCATGGGTGTTATCCCTGCGCGGATGGCGCCTGGGTCAGCGTGGCCGTCACAGGCGACGACGATTGGCGCCGGCTGTGCGACGTGCTCGATGCCCGCGCCCTGGCCGACGATCCCCGCTACGCCACATCGGACGGCCGGCGCGGACACGTCGAGGTGCTCGATGGTGACATTGCGGAGCTGACCCGCGACCTCGATGCCGACGACCTCGCGCACCGACTGCGGGCCGCGGGAGTGCCGGCCACCAAGAGCGCCACCGCGATCGACGTGATCGGCGATCAGCAGCTCTGGGATCGCGAGTTGTATCGCTTCGTCTCCGATCACCGCGAAGGCCAGCGCCCGATCGTAGGACCGGCATGGCGGATGGCGCGCGAGCCGGCGCGCATCGAGCGAGGCGCGCCCGACCTGGGCCAGGACACCGACTACGTTCTCCACGAAATACTGGCTGGGGCACCGACGTTGGGCGGGTTATGACTGGAACACTGGCACAGACCGCGGCACTGGTTACCGGTGCCAGCAGCGGCATCGGTGAAGCGACCGCTAAAGCGCTGGCTGCCGAGGGCGCCGCAGTGGCGCTGCTCGCGCGCCGCGCCGACCGGCTGGCCGAGCTGAAAGCCGAAATCGAATCGTCCGGCGGTACAGCGCTGGTCGTGCCGGCCGACGTCACCGATGCCGAACAAGTGGCCGCGGCCGTGCGGCAAACCGTCGCCGAGTTGGGACGGCTGGACATCCTGGTGAACAATGCCGGTTTGATGCAGTCGGCACCAGCAACCGAGGCGCCGTTGCAGGACTGGGACCAGATGGTGTCGGTCAACGTACAGGGCGTCCTTTACGCCACCAAGGTGGCACTGCCACATCTGATCGAGGCGGCCGCCGATTCGCGGCGCGGCGTGGCCGATCTGGTCACCATCAGTTCGACGGCGGGCTGGGTGGCCCGCCCCAATACCGCGGTCTATTCGTTGACCAAGTTCGGCGTCAACGCCTTCAGCGAGGGGCTGCGCCAAGAGGTACTCGGCAAGCGCGTCCGGGTCGGCGTCGTCGGTCCCGGTACGGTCGATACCGAGATCTTCAGCCATCTGGCCGAGGACTCACGGGAGGCGTTCGAACGCCAAACCGCCGGCATGGTCAGGATGCGGCCGGAGGACATCGCCGACGCGGTGCTGTTCATGGTGACCCGCGACCGCCGGGTGGCGGTCAACCAGATGCTGGTCCGTGCCGCCGAACAGACCTGGTAATCGGGTGGATTCGCGGTGGGTCGTCGGTGACCAGTCCGGGCTGACGTTTCCTGCCGACCCCGCGGCGTTGCGCGAATGCGGAGCCCGGTTTCTCACCGACGCGTTCCGGGCTTCCGGTGTGCTCGATGACGGCAATGCGGTCGTCGATGTCACGGCTTGCACCGAGATCGGCGGGGGCAGCACGGGCCGCAAGGTCATGCTGTCGATCGAATATGCCGACGAGGCAACCGGTTTGCACACCGATCTCTTCGTGAAATTCTCGCGTGATTTCGACAATCCGATCCGCGATCGCGGCAAGACGCAGATGGAGCCGGAGGTGCGATTCGCCTCGCTCTCGCGAACAGCGGGCTTTCCGATCGCGGTGCCCAGCGCACTCTTCGGGGACTATCACCGCGACAGTGGAACCGGAATACTGATCACCGAGCGAATCCGATTTGGCCACAACGGAATCGAGCGCCAGTATCATAAGTGCCTCGACTACGAGATGCCCGAACCCTTGGAACATTACCGAGCGCTGCTCACAGCGCTGGGCCGGCTGGCCGGAACGCACCGGTCCGGTCGACTACCCGCCGCGCAGTTTCCACTTGATGTGCAGGCCGCGACGGTGGGTGAGCGAGCGCCGCTGTCCATCGACAAGCTGGAACGGCGGCTGGACCAGCTGGGCGAATTCGCCGACACTCATCCCGGGCTACTGCCCGCGAATGTCCGCACGCCGGAATTCCTGGCACGGCTGCGCCACGACGTGCCCCGGGTCGCCCTTCTCGAACAGGCGGTCACCGCTCAGTTGGCCGATGATGCCGACTATGTTGCGCTGTGCCATTGGAATGCCAACATCGACAATGCGTGGTTTTGGCGCGACACCGGCGGCACGCTGCGCTGCGGTCTGATGGACTGGGGATGCGTCAGCCAAATGAACCTGGGCATGGCGATCTGGGGTGCGTTGTCCGCAGCGGAGACCGAGCTGTGGAACCGCCATCTCGATGAACTGTTGCGGTTGTTCGTGACCGAGGTCGCGCGTTGCGGCGGTCCCGACCTGGACCCCGAACGGCTTCGTCGGTACACCCTGCTCTATGCGGCGTCGATGGGAATTGCGTGGTTGTTGGACGTTCCGGTCCTGATACGCAAGCGATTCGGAGACGATGCGCCCGGCAGCCGGAAGGATCCGCGGATCCGAGAGGACGAAAGCGTGCGTGCGCCATTGCAGATGCTGTGCAACCTGCTAAGCGCCTGGGAGCGGTATCGGGTGGGGGAGATGCTCGATTAATGGCCAGCAGCATCGATCTGAGGGGCACTACGGATCGGTCGCGCGGCGCTTCCGGGACCAGGCTCGGTAGGCGATGTAGGTCATCAGCACTGTAAGGCCTCCGGTACTAATCAGGCCCAGCATCGTGCCGTGGGTGCAGGCATTCAGGACTAACAGCGCGAGGAAGAGCGCGGCCAGCCCTGTGTAAAACTGTGGGCTGTAGAGGGGCCGTGCCTTCTTCACGCGCGAAGTTTATGGTGATCACGCGGCAGCCGGTTGTCACCTGTTGCTCACGGGCGCTAAGGCGCATCGTCATCGCGGTCGATCAGCAGCTTCTCGGGGTGATGGAACGTATTGACGCGTGGCTGGCCATGATCGAGGTGCGGCGGCGGAATCCATTCGGTCTCACCCCGGGAGTTCTTGCGGGTGGTCCAGCCGCCGGGTTGCAGTAGGCGGTGTTGGGGGCCGCAGGCGAAGGTCAAGTCGTCGACGTCGGTGGTGTGGCACGTCACCCAATCGGTGACGTGATGCACTTCGCAGTAATAGCCGGGGACGGTGCAGCCCGGCGCCGAGCACCCGCGATCCTTGGCGTACAGGATAATTCGTTGCGCCGGCGACGCCAGTCGTTTGGTGCTATACAACGCTAAGGCTTTGCCCTTATCGAAGATTGCCAAGTAATGACGCGCATGACGCGCCAACCGGATCACGTCGCTCATCGGGAGGATGGTGCCACCGCCGGTGAGGCCGCGCCCGGCGGCGACCTCCAGCTCGGCCAGTGTCGTAGTGACGATAATCGAGGTAGGCAGCCCGTTGTGCTGTCCTAGCTCCCCCGAGGCGAGCAAACCTCTCAGCGCCGCGTTCAGCGCGTCGTGTTGGCGTTGCGCGGCATTGCGCGAATCGCGCTCGATGGACTGCTCGCTGGGACTTCCGTCCACACATGGGCTTTCATCGTCGGGATTACACATACCCGGAGCGCCCAGCTTGGCCCAGACCGCTTCCAGCGTCGCGCGTGCCTCGGGAGTCAACCATCCGTGAAACTCCGACATACCGTCGCAACCCTGATTACCGAGCCTCAATCCACGACGACGTGATCGGTCATCGTCGGAGTAAATCCCATCGGGGTTGAGGCAGTCCGCCATGATGGCGGCCAGGTCCGCGATTTGTTCGGGCCGGAAGTGGGTGCCCTCGAAGGCTAGTTTGGCTTCGGCCTGCTCGCGGGTGCCGGCATCAATCCAGCCGGGCAGCTGGTGATAGAACTTTCGGATCGCGGCCACCTGCCCCGGCCCCAGCGTGCCCTGGCGCTGCTCAGCGGCCGTCGCCGCCAAGACCGGCGAAATCAGTTCACCGGTTATTCCGCAGCGCGGCCCCAGATCGGCGGCCTCGCGGATGCGCCGGGCCGCCTCGGCGCGGCTGATCAACGTCGCTTCGGCAATCGCATGCGACAGTTTGCCGCCGATCTCCTGCGGCGTGGCCTGGCGGGCCAGGCCATTGATCAATGGGTGCTCAACCGCCGGCAGCCGACGACGAATCTTTTCGCACCGCAACAACAACGCTAATTGCTCACGGGTGAGTAACGCATCGCAGTCTTGTGTCATCAATTCGTCCAAAGCGCCGTCGATGGTGTCGAAAGCCGCCGACAAGGCCTCCCGATCGATACTCACAACTCAAATGCTATGAAGACCCACCGACAAAAATTGGTAATTTGTTACCACTGAAACAGTAGTGGCACAAGGGATTCCAAGCACGGACCGTCAGTCCACGCGTGCGCAGCCGCCAGCACGTCGCCGACGTAGATGCCACACACGGCACGGCTTTCGCCAGGGAAAAAAGCACAGTGGGACAAGGGATTCCAAGCATGGACCGTCAGTCCGCGCGTGCGCAGCCGCCAGCACGTCGCCGACGTAGATGCCACAGATTACGAAACCGCACGCCTAACTCTCAAGCCACGACGGACTGTGCGTCAGCACGTCGACACCGACCTCGGTGATGTGAACGGTGTCGCGGCGAAACACCGCCCCAACGCCTTGCTGCCACACATAACCAGTGATCGCCAGCACCATGCCGGCCTCGAGTTGGTCGTCTTCCCCGGCGGCCACCAGCGTCTCGGATACCACTGGGGGATCGAAACCCAGACCCAATCCATGTGCGATCGGCATCGGCGGTATCGGCTCACCGGCCGCCTCGTAGGCGGCCAGCAGCTCGCGGATGGACACACCCGGGCGACAGGCGGCAAGCATATTGTCGTACAACGTATTCGACCGTTCGAAAAGCGCACGAGCATCAAAATCGCCCACCTGCCAGGTGCGGCCTACCTCGGCGACATAGCCGTTGGCCAGGGCGCCGGCGGCGAACGCGACAAGATCACCCGGCTGCGCCGAAGCCTGGCCGCGATGCCACGGCCGTTCCCGCGAGGTCACCCATGCCGCGTCCTGGGTAGCCGGCGTGGAGACCCCGCCCGCGGCCATCGCCTCCATCATCACCCCGGCCAGCGTCTGTTCCGACACACCCGGCGCCAGTTGGCTTACGGCAGTGGCGAGTCCGTGCTCGGCGATCCGCAGTGCGCTATCCATCGTCGCGATCTCGTCGGCTGTCTTGATGCGCCGCGCCGCGCGCATGGCGGGCTCGGCATCGACGAGTTCCGCGTTCGGGAACGCGTCGGGCAGCAACGCGGCGAAAGTCGGTGTGATCGCGTCAGTTCCGACCCGCCGCGCGGCATCGGCCCCGTCGACCTTCTTGAGCACGTCGATGAGCGTCATCGGGTTCCAGGCCAGCCCGTACAGGTGATCGTGGTCGATCTCCTCGGGTACGCCCTCATCGTCGGTGCTGTTGAGGTAGATGTCTCCGGTGGAGCGCACCAATACGCACATGGGGCCGAACGGCCGCGTCCCGGCGATCCAAAGCTGGGGCGCGCCAGTCACATAGCGGATGTTGGCCTGCCGGCCCAGCACCAGGATGTCGAGGCCGTGTTTGTCCATCTCGGCCAGGGCCCGATCCCGCCTGCCGATGCGCAGCGCCCGGCTGTCGGGCAGAACCTCAGTCGCCATAGGGCGTATAGGGGTAGTCGGTAATCGGCGCGTAGCCGTCCTCGGTGATCACCACGATCTCCTCACTGCGATAGCCTCCCGTTCCGTCTTCCCACATGACCGGTTCGAGAACCAGAACCATGCCCGGCGGAAAGACGAAGTTGTCGTCGAATTCCTCGCCGAGATCAGTTCCGATCATCGGCGCTTCGGCCGGGTAGGTGCCGATGCCGTGGCCCAGATAGAAATGCGGCAGCCACGGTTTGCGGCCCCCGTTGGCCGCGATCGCCGCGCGTGCCAAATCACCCGACGTCGCACCGGCTTTGGTCACCGCGAGCACCGCGTCAAGGACGGCCCGCCATTGCCGGAATTGATCCTGCTGCGCACGGGTCGGTTCCTGACCGACCACCCACGTACGGCCGAAGTCTGAACAGTAGCCGTGGTAGGTGATGCTGATATCGGTCCACAACACATCGCCGGCGGCCAGTTCGCGGTCGGTCGGCAGTAGCGGCAGCGCCAGATCGCCATGCGTGGTCCAGACACCGGCTTCCCGTGAACTCGGCATCACCTGCCAGATCGCCTCGAGCATGTTGGTGGTGGCCCCGAGCTCGAATGCGCGGCGCACGAAGGTGGCCGAGAGATCGATCTGCCGCACGCCCGGCACCAGGGCCTTCTGCACGTCGACAATGGCATCTTCGGTGATGCGGGCCGCCCTGCGCAGACAGGACAGCTCGTCGCGGGTCTTCACCAGTTGCGCGGTGCCGATCACGATCGCGGCATCTGCCGGCGGTCCCGCCGGAAAGAGTTCAGCCGCCGCTCGCCGCATTGCTCCGGTGAGCTCGTCGACGGCGATATGCGCTCCCGGCGGGATCAAACCAGCCAGCTGCCGTACGAATTCCTTTACACCGTGGTCGAATTCGAGGTAGGCGGGACCGTGCAGATGGTCGTCGGGCACCGGCGCCTCCGCCGATGATCCGCTGCGCAACGGCATGAACAGGTGCGGATGCTCGTCGTCGGCGAGCACGACCGCGACCGGGCGCTCCACATGCGAGAGGCCGGCGTCCAGCAGCGGCCAGCTGGCTCCCGTCGCGTAACCGACGTAGCCGTTCATCAGCAGGATCAGCGCGTCGACCCCGTGCTCGGCCATCGCGGAGCGCAGTCGGGCACCGACCTCGGTGCGCATGCGGGCCCAGTCCGGCTCAGCCGGGGCGTCGAGGACCGAGCGTCGGGCAGACAGTGTGTTCGTCATGCCGGAATCCCCAGGAATGTCTTGATGTTGCCGCCGACGACACGCACGGCGTCCTCGGGTCCTACGGCGTCGACCACAGCGGCCAGCGAGCGCTCAGAATAGCCGAAAGTGCTTTCGTTGTGCGGATAGTCGGACGACCACATCACCTTGTCGATGCCGATCTCGTCGATCTGTCGCAGACCAAGTCCGTCGACCATGAACGAGGCGCACATGTGTGTGTCCCAGTAATAGCGGATGCCGTGCTCAGGCTGGTGCCGCAGCATGTGCTGATAGGAGGCCAGCACGTGCTCGGCGTCCTGTAGAGCGGTTGGTACCCAGGCTATTCCGCCCTCGAACCAGCCGATGCGCAGGCGTCGGTGCCGGTCCAGGATGCCGCCGAAGATGTACTTGGAGAACATCTCCCGGAACGAGTCGATGTTGACCATCATGGCCACCGCAACGCTGTTGACCTCGCTGGGAAACTTCGGCTGACTCTCGCCGATGTGGTGCGTGAGGGGCAGGCCGGCTTCTTCGATCTCGTCCCAGACCCCACTCATCGCTGTGCTGGAGTAGTCGATGGGCTGCCCGTTTTCGTCGTTGCCCGGGCTGATCGGCATCAGAAATGTCTTCAGCCCCAACGATTTCAGTTCTGTCAACGTCCGACGGGCCCCGCGCGGATCCCACCAATTGATCAGCCCGACCCCGTAGCAATGGCCATCAGAGCGCTCCTGGACCCCGGCGATGTGTTCGTTGTAGACGCGGAAGATGCGCTCGCGGATCTCGTGGTTCGGGTGGTGGAACAGCGCCAGCACCGCGTTGGGGAAGGCCAGTTCCTTATCGACGCCGTCCTCGGCGAGCTCGCGAATCCTGGCTTCGACGTTGTTGGTGGCCGCGCCGGCGAGGTCGTCGTATTGCATCAGCACCGCGCTGAAATCGCCCACCACCATGGACTGTCCGGGCCGGCCAAGCAGATACGCGCCATCCTCGTACCAGATCCGCGGCGCCTGGTCCTTCAGATCGTCGGGAAACTGTTCGTAGAAGATGTCGTCGGCCACCGAGATGTGGTTGTCGGCGGAGAACACCTCGGTGCCGGCCGGCAGGCCGGTGCGAAATTCCGCGGCCCGGCCGTGCCGGTGCTTGGGCGCGCCGATCATGCCTTCGGGGTAGAGGGTGTGGGTTGCGCTGGACATCATCGTCCCTTCGTTGCGATCACCTGCTGAGGATGCCGATCTGTTCCAGGTCGGCGAGGTACTTCTCGATCAGCTGCTGCGTGACGTGCGGGATCGCGCGGCCCGAGTGTGCGACCGCGGACTGAAATTGCGCGCCGGGTACCGGTGAACCGGCGATAGCGAGCATGGGTTCACGGTAGACGTCCAGCACGGTCAGCACCGACTGGGCGCGCTGGCGCTCGGGCAGAGCCCCCATCGCGGTCTCGAAGCGTGTGAGCCAACTCGAGTAGTCGTCGATCCTTTCGACCGGATAACCCGCGGCGATGATCCAGTCGACGAACGTGTCCATCGAGATGCCGTCGTCATACGGGTTGGTGGTGTTGTACGTGGCGAAACCGCTGCCGTGCCGCGGTCCGATCGCGGCGATCGACTCGGCGAGGAAGTCGACCGGCAAGCCCTCGTAGTGCGGCCTGGCGGCGCCGGTCCGGTAGAACGACCTCGGCGCGACACCGGTGGTCACCAGGCTGAACAACAGCCGGGTGAAGATGTCGGGCACGTTGAGTTGTCCCGCATAGCGGCTGTCGGCCAGGATCATGCCCGGCCGGAATACCGCCACCGGCAGCCCGCACAGGTCGTGGGCCTCGCGCATCAACACCTCGCCGGCCCACTTGCTGATCCCGTACCCGTTGGCGTAGCTGTCATCGGCCACACACTCGGGGACCGAGCGGCGGATGTCGGTGTCTTCATCCACCAGCTGATGGGCCACGGCACTGACGCCCAAGGTGGAGATGTAGTGGACCGGTTTGAGTTTGGTGGTGATCGCCAATCGGATCACCTCGGCGGTACCGACGACATTGGGGCCGAACAATTGCCGATAGGGCAGGACGTGGTTGACGTGAGCGGCCGGGTGCACGATCAGGTCGACCGTCTCGCTCATGCGCCGCCAGGTCGCGTCGTCGATACCGAAGCCGGCTTCGCCGATGTCGCCGGCCACGACTTCCAGATGGCCCTCAGCCAGGCTCCGGAAGCGGTCGAGCAGCTTGGGATCGGAATCCAAAGCGGCCTCGATGCGCCGGCGCGCATGTGCGGCGTCGGCGCCGCGGGTCAGGCACACCAGCGTGCCGCCCGAATCCGCCAGTCGTTGCAACCATTCCAGCCCGAGGAACCGCCCCAGGAAGCCCGTCGAGCCGGTGAGCAGCACGGTGCGGATCTCACTGGTGGGGGCGGGCAACAACATGGCGTTCTTCAGGATGTCGTCGTCGATGAACTTGTCCAGGCGCAGGTCGCAGGCCGAGACCTCGCGGCCGGCGGTGTCGTGCACGGAGCCGAAGGTGGGCCGCGGCACGTCGGAATTACGTTGCCGTTCAATGTGATCGGTGATACGAAGCAGATCACCGGTCGGGTCGATCACCACGCCCACCGGAACCTCAACACCGTAGATGTCGGCCAGCAGCGTCGAAAACGTCAACGCGGACAGCGAATCGCCGCCGAGATCGATGAACCTGGCCTCCGGCGAGACATCGGCCGCCGGCACCCCGAGGGTGGCCTGGACGGCCTTGCTTACGGTCGCCAGCACCGGCTGGTCGGCACCGCCGGTGCGCAATGCGCGCAGCTGCCCCAGTTGGTCATCGGCCATAGCCGCATAGAGCTGCTCCAGGCGTTCGCCATAGCGCTCTTTGAGCCTGGGTCGCAAGAACTTGCCGACACCGGACAACAGGCCATTGGTTAAGCTGAACGGCTCGGTCTCGATTAGGAAATCGCGGGGGATCTCGTAGCCGTTGAGCCCGTTGTCCCGCGCGATCTGGCGCAGCGAGTCGGCGATCAGCGAGGTGCCGACACCGGTGTCGATCGGCACGATCACGGCAAGCAGGAAGGAACGCTCGCTGTTGCCATAGATGTAGATCTGGTGAATCAACGAGCTGGTCGAGTACAGCGCCTCCAACCGCGAAACAGCGACGAATTCACCCTGCGCCAACTTGATGACGTTGTTGCGGCGGTCGACGTAGCGCAATCGGTCCGGCCCGACTTCGGCCATGATGTCGCCGGTCTTGTAATAGCCGTCCGCGTCGAACATCGTGGCCGTCAGGTCGGGACGGTTGTAGTAGCCGGCCATGAAGCGAGCCGACTTGACTGCCAATTCCCCACGGGGATATGGCTTGTCGGTACTGAAGTAGCCGAGCTCGGGCACGTCGAGCAGCTTGTAGTCGATTACCGGCGGTCGCAGCACATGTTCGTCGGCCACGATCATCCCGCCGGCGATCTCCGTGGACGAATAGCCGATCAGCAGGTGCTGGTCGAGCACGACTTCCATGAACTCCTTGATTTCCGGAGACAGCGCCGCCGATCCACAGCCCACCGCCAGCACGCGGCCGCCCAGAATCTGCTCGCGGATAGCGGTGGTCAGTTCGTCGGCGGCCTCGTCGGAGGCCTCCCCGGTCAGGCTGCGCCGGTCCAGCTCGCGCTGATAGTGGTGGTAGAACATCTCGCAAACCCGCGGCACCAAACTCATCGACGTCGGACGTACCAGCGCCAAATCGTCGAACAGCGTCGACAGATCGCTCCTGGCCGCGAAATAGCTGGTGCCGCCGTTGGCCAAGGTCAAGATCACGTAGCCGTACCCGATCAGGTGACTCATCGGCATGTAGCTCAACGTGATGACCGGTTGATCCGACTGCGCGAGCCAGGTGCCGATACACAGACTCTCGGTGAACATCGCGCCCTTGGGTGTGCCGGTACTCCCGGAGGTGTAGAAAACCCATGCCAGCGGGTCCTCGTCGGCCGCTGCCACGTGCAGTGGCGGGGCAGGCAACGATTGACCCTGCGCGACAACATTATCGAGTGTTTCGATGGTCAGCCCGGTGCCCGTCGCGGCCAGCCGGTCCCGCGCCGCCTCGTAGCTGGCACGCTGATCGTCGTCGCGGGGTTCGTAGTCGAACACGATCAGCCGCTGCGGTGCGGTGCCGGTCCGGCTTGCCGCTAAGACTGCTTCCACGGCGATCTCGAGGTTGTCGATCCCGACGGCGAAGATTCGCGGTTGGGTCTCGTCGAGGATCGGCGCATGTTGCGCGGCCGGTGCGCTGGTCTGTAACGGCACCACCACCGCACCGAGGTGGATGCAGGCGCATTCGATGGCGGTGTAGTCGATACTGGCGAAACCGAGCACGCACACGAAATCGCCCGTCCGCAGCGGATGCCGACCGTGATGATGCCAATCCCCGGCCACCGCTTGGACACGCGCCCACAGTTCCGCGTAGCTGACAGTCTCGAAGCGCGGCAGGAAGTTCACTGTCGAGCGCCCGGTCGCGGGATCGGTGGTGACTTCGCGTACCCGCTGTCCCAACGCCGGCCGGTCGGCGTAACCCTGCAACACGGTCGCCATGACCTCGCCGATCCGCAGCCCCGGTGCGCGTGCCGCGGCCGCGATGTGCTCGTCGGGGCGGGTGGCACTGAATTGGGCGTCCTCGGCATAGAGTCGCTCACGCCGGCGTGCCAACCGTTCCCACTGGTCCTGCTGGGCGCCCGGATCCTTTACGTCAGAGCGGCCGACGAACGCCATATTTCACCACTTCCATGTGTTGAAACCATCCCAGTCAGTCCGGATAGCTGACGCCGGTGAGTTCTTCGGAGAGCCGCCACAGGCGCTGCATCTCGATTTCACTGCGTGCGAGCCGTGGGACGGCGGCGAATGTGACTCCGCCCCCGGCGGTTTCGTAGAAGCCGCGCGGTCCGTAATAACGGCCGCCTTCGGCATCCGGCGAGACCGCCGCGTACAGGGTCGGCTTGATGCCCTCGTCGATGTCTAACCACATGAAAGGCAGTAAGCGCCAGGTTAATCGGGTGAGTCGCGCCTGCACGGTCGGTTTGTCCCGTCCGTACGAGGCGCCGCTGAGCAGATTGGTCTTGCTCAGTCCCGGGTGTGCGGCATTGGACATGACGCCCCAGCCACTTCGGCCGCTGCGCCGGTTCAGTTCTACCGCGAACATCAGCTGCGCCAGCTTGGCGATGCCGTAGGAGACCATCGGTTTGTAGCCGTGCCGGGCGTTGGGGTCCTCGAAGGACAATTTCGGTTGGGTGGCGGCGATGCTGCTGACCGTCACGACGCGCGACGACGTCGCGGCGCGCAGCAGCGGCAGCAAGTGCGCGGTGAGGGCGAAGTGGCCCAGGTGGTTGGCGCCGAATTGCAGCTCGAAACCGTCGCCGGTGTGCTGCAGCGCCGGCGGGGTCATGACGCCGGCGTTGTTGATCAAGATGTCGATCGGCCGACCCTCGGCCGTCAGCTCTTCTCCCAGTGCCGCAACACTTTCCAGTGATGCCAGGTCCAGCTGCCTGATGCTGAGCTTCGCGGCGGGGACGTCACGGCGTATCTGCGCGATCGCGGTCTCGCCCTTGGCATTGTTGCGAATGGCCATCACGACGTCGGCGTCCGCGGCCGCCAACCGCTTCGCGAGTCCGAATCCCAGACCGCTGTTGGCCCCGGTGACGACCGCACGCTTGCCGGCGAGATCCGGCAGGGCCAGCGTCAGGTCCGGCTTCACCATCTCACGGGAAGCTCGTAGACGCCGTAGGCCAACGTGTCGTGCTTGAACGGCAGCTCCTCGACCGGAACGGCCAGCCGCAGGGTCGGTACCCGGCGCAGCAGCGTGGGCAGCGTGATCTGTAATTCCATGCGGGCCAACTGCTGCCCCACGCACTGATGACGGCCATAACCGAATCCGACGTGCGCACCCTGGTCGCGGGTCAGGTCCAGCCGGTCGGCATCGGGGAACTGACGGTCGTCCCAATTCGCCGGTGCGACATCGAGAATGATGCCTTCGCCCGCGCGGATCGTCTCACCACCGACGTCGATGTCCTCGATGGCGATGCGGCGTTGACCCGTTTGGATGATGCTCAGATACCGCATCAGCTCCTCGACCGCGTTGGCGATCGCCTTCGGATCGTCGGTTTGGACCAGGAACTGCCGCTGATCGGGATGCTCGAGCAGGGCCGCGATACTCAGACTGATCATGTTCGCGGTGGTCTCGTGGCCCGCGATCAGAACGCCGACCGCCAGTTGAGTGGCTTCGCGCACGCTGATCTCGTCGGCGTTGACCCGTTCCGCCAGATCGGACACCAGATCCTCCGACGGGCTTTCCATCTTGACCCGGATCAGCTTGGCGAGGTATTTCGCCAACGACGCAGCGCCCTGGGCCGTGTCCTCTTCGGTCGCGTAGCGCCCGGTTCCGCGTTGAGCCTGTTCCTGGAAGAAATCGGCGTCCTCGTATGGCACGCCCAACATCTCGCTGATGACCAGCGTCGGGACGGGCAGCGCCAGCGTGCTCACGATGTCGCCGGGGTTGGGGCCGGCCAACAACGCGTCGATGCGCTCGTCGGCGATCTTCTGTACCGCGGGACGCAACCCTTCGACTCGCTTGAAGGTAAAGGGTTTTGACAGCATCCGGCGATAGCGCGTGTGCTCCTCGGCGTCGGAGGTGAACACCGAGCGCGGGCGTTTGTGCACCGTCGCCAGCATTCCCTCGTTCCAGTGCGGATAGCCCGGCAGCCGGTCGTCGACGCTGGTGCGCGAATCGGTGAACAGCGAGCGGATCGCGTCGTAGCCATGGATCAACCACGGTGTGCTGCCGTCCCAGATCCGCACCCGGCTGAGCTGCTTAGTTGCGTTGAGCGCCAACGATTCCGGGGGAGGGGCGAAGGGGCAGCTCGCGGCCCGCGTCATCGGGAAGTCCGGGATGTCGGTGGCTGGATCAGTTGAGACGTCGGTCATCGTGCTCCTTGTATCCGGTGGTTCGTCAGGCGCCCGCTGCACTCACATGAACCGGCGCGCGCCACAACCCGACGATCGCGTCGATCAATCCCTCACCGGCGACCGGCCAACTGGAACGCGATCGCGGCCCGTGCTCGGCCAACGCGCCTTCGTGCTCGGCGCAGGTGTGCATCAGCAGATTTCGGACCATGACGATCCGCTCGGATCGCACTCGCTTGGGCAGGTCGGGCAGGCACCGGTTGATGCCGTCGATGGTCTGCACCAACCTCGGCGACATCAAGGCGTCCTTGGTGACGACATGGTGATAGGTCGGGTCGGCCATCGCCTGAGCGGCGAACCGCGCATACCAGCTCGGGGTGCCCAGCGCCGCCAAATGGTCGGTGAGTGGCCGCACCAGAGTGCTCACCCAGTCGCGCAGCTCGGTGGAATCGCCTATGTCGTCCAGCATCTGGGCGCGGAGATGTTCGATCGGCTCGCGGTGCTTGCTTTCGATCGCGCGCAACAGTTCGGTCCGGGTCCCGAAGTGATAGCACGCCGCGGCGTTGTTGCCCTGCCCGGCCGCTTCGCTGATCTGCCGATTGGACACGGCATACATTCCGCGCTCGGCCAACAACCATTCGGCGGCCGACAAGATCGCCTCGCGCGTACTTATCGACCGGTCAGAACGCGCCGTCCGCTCGGCTTTCACCGCCTCAGTGAACACCGCGCGGCGGATTAAATCAAGCAATTTATTTAAAGCGTGTCACAGGCGGCAAGCCATGTTGTCCGTCGGGATCCCGTGCGCGAGCGGGTGCTAGCTGGGCTTCCTGAGATGCGGCCCCAGCAGCGACTGCCAGCCGCGCTGCATGTTCTGAAACTCCTCCTCGCAGTTGCCGGCTCGACTCTCCGGCAGGTCTCCGGAGGAGACGATGCCGGCGTTGGCCTGCGGATCGGAGCCGTAAATCCAGCACTCCCAGTTGTACATGCGGGTGATGTCCATGGAATGCCCATCCCAGAACGGAAGCTCGTTGGCGTCGCCGGCTTCCTTTGCGCTCAATTTCCATTCGGTGGCGGTGTTGGTGGCGATACGCACCCCGTCCGGATAAGGTTTTCCGTCCGCGCCGGGGTTGAGAAGCATGAACGCGGAGAGTTGATCGGCCACGTCCTCCTCGCGCCCGGTGAACGCGAGCTGATAGATCGCGAGGGTGGCGTGCCCGAGCTCGTGGTAAGCGGCAGAGATCGTCTCGTCGATCGCGGGGGTTACCGGATCGGGAATTGAGCTGCCCGCGGCCAGCTTTTCGGCGTGCTCCCTGGCCTCGTAGCAGAGCTGTATCTCGTTGGCGTCGGGAAGGTAGAAATCGTTGTCCGCATCGCATTGCTTACCGACCACGCCCAAGTCGGACGGCAGCACCAAGGTGTCCTGGATGTGTCGCGCGAGGTCCTCCAGCACCTTTGCGTCCTGCATGAGCTGGCGGCCACGCTGTGCCTGCGGTGTCGTGGCGTCTTCGTAGCGGATCTTCACCGTCCCTGCCCCGGGAGGCGTCGGCTCACCCGGTTGCTTCGGTTGCGGGGACTCGGTCGGTGTCTGCGCAGCGGGCGAATTGGATTCGGCCTGTTGGCTTTTGGATCCGCCACACCCGACCGTGCAGAGCAGCGCTGCACACGCCGCAGCGATCGATGTCGTTACCGCTCTGATCGTTGCCATGTGCACCGCTGCGGGTGGCGCCGTCGGGTAGCCGGCAGCCTTGGCTAGCCGCCGAGCCCCTTCTTCACCGCCGCATCCTGCTTTTGGCCGATGTCGTTGATGAAGTCCGGTGGCGGCAGCGTGTCAGGCGGACCGTCGAATTCCAGCGTCACAAAGGCCTTGCCCTCGGTGAACAGCAAGACCGCGATGCCCTTGGAGTTGTCGGGCGAATTACCCGACACCACGGTTCCGTCGGTGCCGATCTTGACCGCGTCCGTGGTCGGATGCTTGATCGCGCCACCCTGTGCCGATTTCGCGGCGTTCAGTGCGCTGGTTGCCGCACCTGGGTCCGGCAGCACCTGGATGGTGACTTTGATGGTGTGGCTGTTGTCTTGGGTGTTGAAGGTCGTCGCGGCGCCGGGCTGGCCGTTCGGGTTGTTCGTCGGCGGCGTGCCCGTGAACGGCACCGGCGCGTCGATATCGGTCACCTGGATCAACCATTCGGTGTAATCGGCGGCCGGCGCCGCGGGCGCCGAGGAGGTCGGCGCGGCGCTGCTCTTGCTGGTCGACGAGGTAGCCGATCCCGATGTCGTCGGCGAAGGCTTCTGACTGCCGCCGCAACCGGCCACGGTCAACGCCAGCGTTGTCGCCGCAACGATCCCCGCGACTACGGGTCGTGAAAGCCTCATCGCATCGTGCTCCTTTTAGGCTCGATCTGGCAGCGGGGTCGATTTCACCCCAAAGGCACAGTACAGTGCGCGTTTCGTCAGATCGGCTGGACACCGATGTCGCGGGCTATTCCAGCTGGTCGCGCAGGGATGCCAAGGTATTCGCCAGAATGCGCGACACCTGCATCTGTGACACCCCGATTCGCTTCGCGATCTGGCTCTGCGTCATCGATTCGAAGAACCGCATGTGCAGCACGTCTTGTTCACGCTCGGGGAGCGCGGCGATCAGCGAGCGGACCGCTTCGCGGTTGGTGATGTGGTCGATCTGGGGGTCGACTGCACCGACCGCGTCGGCGACCAGACGACTCCGCCCGGATGCGTCGGCGCCGACCGGTGCGTCCAGGGACTCCAGCTGGTAGGCATCACCGGCAACAAGGCATTCGACGATCTCGTCGTGCGAGACCCCGAGCTCTTCCGACAGCTCGCGGGCCGTCGGTGCGCGACCTAGCCTCTGGACCAAATCTGCTGTCGCTCTGCTGATTTGGACATGAAGCTCACGCAGCCGGCGCGGCACCCGCATTCCCCAGCTGTAGTCGCGGAAGTGGCGCCGAACCTCGCCCATCATGGTGGGAATCGCGAAGCCGATGAAACTGGGCCCCTTGTCGGGGTCGAACCGGTTGATGGCGTTCATCAGGCCCAGCCGCGCGACTTGGGTCAGGTCGTCGAGACTCTCACCGCGTCGTCCGAAGTGACGAGCGACATGGTCAGCCAGCGGAAGACACCTGCTCACGATGCACTCGCGCTGACGGTGGTACTCATGCGACTCGGCTGGCAGGGTGCTCAACACCAGAAACATGTCGATGACGTCGTCGTAGGAATCGTCGTTGCGAGTGGTAGCCGGCCGGGTGGGCCTGGGTGCAGCAAGGACTTCGGTCATCTGCTCAACCCACCCCTCGCAACCACACGTGTGGAAACAGCCGTGCATAAACGGATGTGCATTGCGGTACTTCCTTACGAAGTCGCGTGCAGTGAGGATTCGCGGCATATGCCGACACCCCGCTGCAACCGTCCGGTGGACACGGATCGGTTGTTCGCAGCGCACGGGGCACCGAGGTAAGGGCCCGGAAGATGTCGATCGCCGGAGCCAGAGCCCAGCAGCCGTGCGGCTTGCTGACCGCTTTTAGCTAAACGGCGACGTGTCCAGAGCGGACTCAATTCCCGATCCTACGCCCCCTGAGCCCGGATCGGCGACCATCCGCCGGTACCGGCTGCTGAGCAACCTCGTCTGGCCCGAACCGGCACCGTCGACGGAGGTCAACACCGCACGCGTACTGTTCGGCAAATGTCGGTGTCCTGCGCCACCCGCGGCACCTCGGGGCATTGTCGGGAACACGCTGGTTGGAGGCGGTGCCCATGAAGAACCGGGATCTGCTGGCCGGACGCGGTGCGGTGGTGTCCGGCGGAAGCCGCGGGATTGGCCGCGCGGTCGTCGAACTGCTTGCCGACTTGGGCGCCGCAGTCGTGGTCAACGGCCGCGATGCCGATGCCGTGACCGAAACCGTCACGGCGGTCACAGCGAAGGGCGGTCGAGCGACCGCGATGATCGGACCCGCCGACGACGAGGCCGTCGCCACTGCGCTGGTGGACACTTGCCGTGACACGTTCGGACGGTTCGACATCCTGATCAACTGCGCCGGTATTGCCGAGCCGCCCGGCTCCTCGATCCTGGACATCTCGGCCGACGACTTCAATCGATTGTTGAGCGCCCATATCGGCACGGTCTTCCACACCTGTCGGGTCGCGGCTCGCGCGATGGTCGAGCAGGGGCACGGGACGATCGTCAACACCAGCTCGGTGGCCTTTCTCGGCGACTACGGGGGCACCGGCTACCCAGCGGGCAAGGGCGCCGTCAACGGCTTGACGGTGGCCATTGCCGCTGAACTCAAAGCCAAAGGCGTGCGGGCCAACGTGGTGTGCCCCGGCGCGCGGACGCGGCTTTCCACCGGAGACGACTATGAAAAGCACATCGCGGATTTGCACCGCCGCGGATTGCTCGACGACGTGACGATGCACGCCTCGCTGGATAGTGCCCCGCCCGCGTTTGTGGCACCGCTCTACGCGTATCTCGCCAGCGACCTGTCGCGCGACGTGACGGGTCAGATCCTTGTTGCCGCAGGCGGATTCGTCGGGCGGTTTGAGCGCCCAACCCCGTCCCTGCTCGGCTATCGCGACCACCATGACGCCGCGCCGTGGGGGATTGAGGACTTGCACAAGATGATTGGTGTGCGCGGCCCATTCCCCTGAACCGATTCGCGCGCACTTACGTGTCGGGCACGCAGGACCAGCAGGCGCAAACAACAGCGTGGTCGCCCGGGCGCCGGCAGCCGTGTCAGCTGGCTGCCGTCCTCGAAGGCGCGGTCCATGCCGACAACGTCGGTTAGAGGTCGGTAAGAGATTGAAGAACTGGAAGATGAAGCCGACGCGACGATGGCGAAACTGCGACTGCTGTTGGTCATTGAGACGCCCGATCTCGTCGCCGTCGAATTCGATCGAGCCGGAATCGGGGGAGTCCAGCGCGCCGAGCAGATGCAGCAACGTACTCTTGCCGGCACCGGACGGCCCGACCATCGAGACGAATTGGCCGCCCTCCTACCGCAGCCTGATCTCGTCGAGTGCGCGAACGGTTTGTCCGCCAATCCGGTATTCGCGCACCACATCTCGCAATTCGATGGTCAGCAGCTTGTGCTTGGGTGCATCGCAGGTATCGACTCGTCTGAACATGATCCTCCTGCGCCGCCGCACCTAAACAGCGCGCGTGTCTGCCGCTAACCCCACGGCGCCCAAGGCGCCGGGAGCCGGTTAACGAGACCCGATCGTGATGAGTTCATCCAGCGGCGAGGCCCGCGGACACGTCGCCGGTTGCCGCGTTGAATACCGCGGCGGTATGTCGTCAAAATTTAACCGAGTGCGCCTGGGTGAGAGGTAGCTGACCGCTGGTCAGCTACCTAAACTCCTAGAGGTTCGGGGGGTTTTCTGAGGTCACTAGTCGAGCAGGCGGCTATGGAACGACTGAGCGGGCTGGACGCGTTTTTTCTCTACTTGGAGACGCCGACCCAGCCATTGAATGTGTGCTGCGTGTTGGAGTTGGACACGTCGACAATGCCGGGGGGCTACACCTACGGCGGTTTCCGCGCCGCGCTCGCGAAGAGCATCGCGGCGGTGCCGGAATTCCGGATGAAACTCGCCGACAACCAGCTGAATTTCGATCACCCGGTGTGGGTGGACGACGACGATTTCCAGCTGGAGCACCATTTGCAGCACGTCGGTGTGCCGGCACCCGGTGGGCGCCGAGAGCTGGCCGAGATCTGCGGGTATATCGCGGGGCTGCCGCTGGACCGGGACCGACCGCTGTGGGAGATGTGGGTGCTGCAGGGCGGGGCGAACAGTGACGCGGTCGTGGTGATGCTGAAGGTTCATCACGCACTCGTCGACGGGGTCGCGGGCGCCAACTTGCTGGGCCACCTGTGCAGCGCGGAGCCCGATGCGCCGGCCCCGAGGGCGGCCACCGGTGCGGGCGGCGGTAACGCCCTGCAGATCGCGGTGAGCGGACTGCTCGGTTTTGCCCGCCGGCCATTGCGGTTGGCGACCGTGGTGCCCGCGACCATGCTGACGGTGGCGCAGACCGTGCTGCGGGCGCGCGAGGGCCGCACGATGGCTGCGCCGTTCTCGGCCCCGTCGTCCCCGCTCAACGGCTCCGTCACGCGTTACCGCAACATCGCCTACACCCAGCTGGACATGCGCGACGTCAAACGAGTCAAGGACCGCTTCGGGGTAACCGTCAACGACGTCGTTGTGGCGTTGTGCGCCGGGGTGTTGCGGCGTTTCCTGCTCGAGCGCGGTGAGCTGCCCGAGAACCCGCTGGTGGCCACCGTGCCGGTGTCGGTGCACGGCAAGTCCGATCGTCCCGGGCGCAACCAGACCACGTGGATGTTCTGCCGGGTGGAAAGCCAGATCAGCGATCCGGCCGAACGTATCCGCGCGATCGCCGCCGGAAACAAGGCCGCCAAAGAGCACACCGCGGCACTCGGTCCAACCCTGCTGCACGACTGGACACAGTTTGGCGGCCCGACGATGTTCGGTGCGGCGATGCGCCTGCTGCCGCGCATTCCGATCAACCGCAGTGCATTCAACCTGGTCCTGTCAAACGTGCCGGGGCCGCGGGACCAGCTGTATTTCCTGGGGTGCCGCGTCGCCACGATGTACCCGCTCGGGCCGATCATCGGCGACGCCGGACTCAACATCACCGTGATGTCGCTCAACGGAGAACTCGGCATCGGCCTGATCGGCTGCCCCGATCTGTTGCCCGACCTGTGGGGCATGGCCGACGCATTTCCCGATGCGCTCAAAGAGCTGCTGGAGTGCCAGGCCGACGACAGCTACTCGCCGGATGCGTGAGGCCGCGAGCACTCCGTCGGTTGCCGAGTCCCGGTAGCCGAGGCGGCGCTGGATTGCCCGGCTCGTTATTCGCGCCGTGCCAGCGCTCGCCGTCGCCGGGCTACGCTGGCTGCGAACCGCAGGAGGGTCTTTGACAATGGAACCGAACCAGCTCGACCCCGTCGCCAGCGAACGTCTGTCGCATGCGGGCAAGTTATGGACTTCCGATCTTTCGATCAACGAATTCGCACTGCTGCACGGCGCCGGATTCGAGCCGATGGAGCTCGTGATGGGGGTTTCCGTCTATCACGTCGGCTATCAGTTCACCGGCATCCGCCAGCAGTCGGAGTTGCCTGTGCTGACCGACGCGACCTACCGGGCGCGCTGGAACGCGATGTCGCGCATGCAGGCCGAGGCCGATGCGCTGGGCGCCGATGGCGTGGTGGGTGTGCGGCTCGATTGGCGTCATCAGGGCGAAGGCGAACACCTCGAATTCATCGCGGTCGGAACCGCCGTGCGATATGCCGCCAAGCCGGGAGCGTTTCGCAGGCCCAACGGGCAGGCCTTCAGCAGCCACCTGTCCGGCCAGGATCTGACCACCCTGCTGCGCTCCGGGTTCGCACCGGTCGCATTCGTGATGGGCAACTGCGTGTTTCACATCGCCGTACAAGGCTTTCTGCGGACGCTCAGCCAGGTCGGGCGCAACGCCGAGATGCCGCAGTGGACGCAGGGCAGCTATCAGGCCCGGGAGCTGGCCATGTCGCGCATGCAGAGCGAGGCCGAGCGCGACGGCGCAAACGGCGTCGTGGGAGTGCATTTCGCCATCTCGAACTACGCCTGGGGGCATCACACCGTCGAGTTCTACGTGGCCGGCACCGCGGTTCGGCGCACCAGTGAGCCGCAGACCATCACACCCTCGTTCGTGCTGCCGATGAGTGATTGATGACGAGTTACGACCCTGAGCGCGCCAGCCGCGCGATCGGATCAGCCTTGGCCGGCCCCGGCGGAGTCGGACAAGTGATCAGGGTGTTTTGCGGCGTTCCCGGCGTCATTCTGACGCCGGCGCGGCGCGGCCTTTTCCGGTCCGCACCGGAGCGAGTGCAGATCGGCGAATGGCGCTACGAAGTCACTGCCGATGGTCGACTGAGCGCCGGTCACGTCGTCAACGGCATTGTGTTGGCCGAAGAAATCCTGGCTGCCGGCATCGTCGGCCCGCATATCGCCCGCGCGCTGGGGCAGCTGGTGGGCCACTACGGTCCGACCATCATTCCCAACGTCGACGCGGCCGTTGAGGTTCTCGAGGCCGCACCCCGCTACTGAGTCGATAACTCCGATGCAGGCCCCGGGGGCGGGCCGGGGTGATGCGATGCCGCGGGCGTCGGCGACTGCGAGGTCGACGGTGCAGTCGAATGCACCGGTGCCGGTGTCGCCGTCGGCGGGTGTCCCGGCCCCGGTGTCGATCCCGGCGCCGGTGACGGAGTCGGGGGAGTAGCCGCGGCAATGCGGTTCGCGCTGAAATCGGCTGCCTGGTCGATCATCCCGATCTGCTGGTACTGCCTATGCGCCGAGAAGTCACCCGAGCCCGCGCAGATGGGATCGTTCGGGACACACATCTCAATGGCTTTGGGCGCGTACAGCGGGCCGATTGTCACCGCCGGCTGGTTGATCATGCTCATGAACTGGCTCGCCGGCTTTCCGAACAGCGCTACGGCGGCAACGTGGTTGGCGACTTCGGCCGGCATGGGCTGCAGGTCCTGCCCGATGCGGGCACCTTCCGGCACCTGGTTAGCAGTGACGAACCCCATTACGGCCGCGCCCTGCGAGTATCCGCCGAGCACCATTTGGGTCTTAGGACACGCCGCCGCCGTCTGTTCGATGTGAGCGCCCGCGTCGCTTATGCCGTCGACGGCTCTAGGGAAGCTCATGGTCGCGGGGTAGTCGACCGGATACACGGCAAGCGACTTCGAGCCAAGTCGCGCGCGCAGCGCATCGACGAAATTCTCCCCGACATCGCCCAGTCCGGGCGCCTCGTCGGTTCCTCGGGCGAACACGACCTCGACATCGGGGCACGGTTCGGCGGACACAGCGGGAGTGGGGGCAGTCAGCAGCGCCGCCCACGTGGACGTTGTAGCGGCACAAAGCAAAACGGGGAGGGCGTACGCCTTCACGCGTTGATTTTGTCACATTTTCGCCGCCAGCGCCTGCTCATTTTCGTATCTGCCGGTAAGTCGCCCGCGCCGGGCCGGGCACTAGTGAAGTCGTTGTCGCGCAGTTACTTTGGTGTGTCCTGATCACCTTTATGCCGGTGCAGAAAAGCGCTGCCCGCACGCAGCACGCCACGAAACGCGTAGCCGGCCGCCACCACGCACAGCAGGATCAGCAGGATGAACATCGGCAACCAGTTGCCCCGGCTGTGGTCGACGCCCCACCAGACGATTGTGAAGAGCACCGCGCACAACATCACCACCACATCGCGCCAGTTGCCCTGGTACGACATCGCGGCCCGGCGCAATGCACGGCTCCGGTTCGCTGCGTCGACCAAGTCGTCAACCCTGGCATCGATCGAGCGGCGCAGCGCATCGCGTCTCTCGCTGGCCTCGGGTGGCAGGCGATCCAGCAGATCCATGTCCTGCTGGATCAATTGCCGATAGTCGGGACCCCGGAATTGCACGGCCGCCAGCGCCAGTAAGACACCGCCGAAAGCCGGTGCGCTGTCCAACGCGAGCTGTCCAAGTCCGACCATGGTCACTCCTCTTTGAGTGGCTGATCCCGGATCAGGACGCCGCCGATGGCCGCCGCCGCGCGCGCGGCTCAGGAGTCCGCAGCGGGTCCATCGCCTGGGCGATTTGCGGGTAGGCGATCGCCGGTCCGATCCAGCGGACCAGGTAGCGCCGAAGATCCGCGCCGCTGCGGGCGGGCCGGCCGGGGTCTGCGAGGAACGAGTGCAGCAGCCGAAGGGTGAACTCGTTCAACTCGTCCAGGCCCGCGTCGTCGAAACCGTGCTGCTCCCAATCGATATCGAAGCGGTGCAGCATCGATCGCCCGAAGGCCAGCGCGGTATCCGACACGATGGAAATCGCCTGACCTCCGCGGTGGCGCCGGTTCAGCACCAACTCCAGCTGATTGTCGGAAGCCAGCTGCTCGACGCAGAACGCAAAACTCTCTGTCACCGCCAGGACGGGATCGGTGATGCCTTTGAGGTGAGCCGCCAGATGATCGAGGAAGCCGTCTGCCGATCGCATCGCGCTCGCCACCAGCAATGCCTGAGTCCCGGGGAAGTACCGGTACACGGTTTGCCGGGTCACACCCAGAGCTCGGGCGACATCGGCGATCCGCATCGCCGAGCCGCGCTCGTCGATGATCTTGTCCGCCGCGTCCAGGATTCGCTCGATCGCTTCCTCATCGGAGGCGGGCGTGTTCCCGGCCCAACCGTGACTGCGCATAGCTAGCGAGCGGCAAACATGTTGTCGGTGCTCATCACCGCTAGATCATATCGTCGCAGCTAGACGATCGTTGCTGACGCGCTCAGCCGACCCGCCAACCAATGACAAGACACTATCGGCGGTGTGTATGCTCACTCCTAATCGGGAGGCCTGAAACATGCAGTACGACACCGTGATCATGAATGGACGCTGGTTCGACGGAACCGGCGCGCCGTCGGCTGTTCGCAACATCGGGGTGCGCGACGGCCGCGTCGCCACCATCACCGGCGAGGCGCTGGACACGACCGGCGCCGATGTCATCGACGCAACGGGACAGTGGGTGATCCCCGGGATCATCGACATCCATACCCACTACGACATCGAAACACTCTGTGAACCAGCGCTTTCCGAGTCACTGAGACACGGTGTCACCACCGTGCTGCTGGGCTCCTGCTCGCTGTCCACGGTGTACCTGGACAACGTCGACGCGGGCGACATCTTCGGCCGCGTCGAGGCGATTCCGCGCCGCTACGTCATCGAGCAGCTCGACAAGGCCCGGTCGTGGCGCAGCCCGAAGGAGTATGTAGCCGCCCTCGAGGAGCTGAACCTGGGCCCCAACGTGGCCGCGTTCATCGGCCATTCCGATATGCGGGCCGCGACGATGGGGCTCGACCGGGCGACCCGCAAGGACATCCGGCCGTCGGCGGGCGAACTGGCGCGGATGGAGTCGATGCTGACCGAGGCGCTCGACGAGGGTTTCGTCGGGATGTCCTCTCAGCAATTGCTCTTCGACAAGCTCGACGGTGAGGTGTGCAGGTCGCGCACCCTGCCGTCGACCTACGCCACGCCACGCGAACTGCGTCGGCTCAACGCTATTCTGCGGCGGCGCAACAAGATCCTGCAGTCCGGTCCCGACATCAAGAATCCGCTGTCGATCTTCTCCCAGCTGGCGACCTCGCTCGGGGTGGGCCGCCGTCGCCTCAAAACCAGTCTGCTGTCGGCCGCCGACGTGAAGGCCTTGCCACCGGTCATCTACCTGATGGAAGCCGCGGCGCGGGTCGTTAATCGACTCGGCGGTGACTTTCGGTGGCAACATCTGCCGGTGCCGTTCGAAGTGTATGCCGACGGGATTTCGCTGGTGATCTTCGAAGAATTCGGCTCCGGCGCCGCCGCGCTGCATCTGCAGGACGAGCTTGCCCGCAACGAGCTGATCCGCGACGAGGACTACCGGCGCCAGTTCCGCAAGGACTACGACCAGAAATACGGACCGCGCGTGTGGCACCGTGACTTCTTCGACGCCGACATCGTGGCGTGCCCCGACGAATCGGTGGTGGGCAAGTCTTTCGGGCAGGTCGGGCTGGATCGCGGCGGCCTGCACCCGGTCGACGCGTTCCTCGATCTGGTGCTCGAGCACGGCGAGGCGCTGCGCTGGCGTACCACGATTTCCAACCACCGGCCCGAATTGCTCAGGAAGCTGGCGCAAAGCGCATGCGTCCAGATGGGGTTCTCGGACGCGGGCGCGCACCTGCGCAACATGGCGTTCTACAACTCCGGCCTGCGGCTGTTGCGCCACGTGAACGACGCCGCGAAGCGCGGCACACCGTTCCTGTCGGTCGAGCGGGCAGTGCACCGGCTCACCGGCGAGCTCGGAGCCTGGTACGGGATCGACGCGGGCACCTTGCGTGAAGGCGACCGGGCGGACATCGTGGTGATCGACCCGGACAAGCTCGACGAATCGCTGGATGCGTATGCCGAGCAACCGGTCGAGTCCTACGGCGGGCTGTCGCGCATGGTGAACCGCAACGACGACACCGTCACGCACGTGTTCGTGTCCGGGCAATCCGTGTTCAACGCGGGACAGGCCTCGCCGGTGCTGGGCAAGCAGCGGTTCGGCCAGTTCCTGCGGGCCGGCGAGCCGGCCCGGACGCTGACACCGGTGGGCCTGAACAGTCAATCCACTTGTGCGGCAGGCTCATCAGGCAACTGAGGCTCCCAGGATGAGGTTGACCGCCTCGTCGAGTTGCCCGGCGATCTCCTCGTAGCTGACGAATCGCGCCGTCATCAGCGCGCCGGCGAACGTCATCTGGAGGGTGGTTTTCACGGCGCGCGGCCAGCCCGGGCCCAGCGCGGCGGCGATCCGCTTGGACACTTCTTCGCCGATCTGTTCGCGCAGCGGCGCAACGGCCGGATCGTCGGCCATCAAGGCCGTTCCGCAGGCGGCACTCAGCTCGGGCTCGTCGGCCACGGCCACCGCCATGTCCCGCAGTGTCGCGCTCACCCTGGTCTTGGTGGTGTTGTTGACGTCGGTATGCAGCGGCAGCGCACGCAGAAAGCGCAGATAGACGGCCGCCACCAGAGCGCTTTTCGACGGGAAGTAGGTGTAGGCGCTGGCCGGCGACACCCCGGCCCGCGCCGCGACGGCCCGCATCGTCAGGTTGGCGTACGACGATTCGCGCAGTTCGGCCAGGCCGGCGTCGAGGACCTTGCGGATCGTCTGTCCTGGCCGGCGATCCGAGCGGCGCGCACCTGCGGCACCGTCCGCCGACCGGGCGGCAGGCGCCACTTCTCTAGACACCCGTCCACTGTAGAAAACGGCCACCCCCGGCCCACCACCGCGTCCCAGGACGGTTAAACGTCCCGGTACTGCGTCGACGGCGTCTGTTTCGCCTCGATCGGTGGATACGCGAGCGCCGACCCGTAGCGTCAAACGCAGACAGTTGTCCAGAACTTTCGACTCTGCGGTTCGCGTGCCGTAGGAGTCGTAAGGTGACGGCTGTGACCCGGGAGGACCAGCGCCGTTGGGACGAGCGGTACACGAGTAAGGAACCGGCGTCCGGCGCGGCGGTCGGGCCTCCTGCTGCCTTCGCCACCTATGCGGATATTTTCCCGACAACCGGGCGGGCGCTCGACGTCGCCTGCGGCCGGGGGCTCGCCAGCGTCTGGCTGGCGCAGCGGGGCCTGCAGGTCGTCGGGTTCGACGTCTCCGCGGTCGGCATTGGCCAAGCCCGGGAACTGGCCCGGCACAGCGGAGTTGACGCACGCTGCCGTTTCGATGTTGTGGACCTCGACGACGGGCTGCCGGACGGCCCACCCGTCGACGTCATCGTCTGCCACAGATTCCGCGACCGGCGCCTCGACCAGGCGCTCATCGATCGCCTGGCGCCGGGCGGCCTGCTGGCCACGGCGGCGCTCAGCGAAGTCGGGGCCGAACCGGGACCGTTTCGCGCGGCTCCGGGCGAGCTAGCGTCGGCCTTCGGCGCACTGGGCGTCATCGCCGCAGGCGAGAGCCAGGGCCTAGCCTGGCTGCTGGCCCGGGC
Source organism: Mycobacterium sp. NGS40 (assembly GCF_059812735.1). NCBI lineage: Bacteria > Bacillati > Actinomycetota > Actinomycetes > Mycobacteriales > Mycobacteriaceae > Mycobacterium > Mycobacterium sp. NGS40. The sequence continues at coordinate 118,035 of NZ_JCALDG010000006.1, read as the reverse complement.
TTGAGCCCCGCGAATCACCCCTGCGCGCGGCTGGATCGCCGGCGATGTTCGACCCGCCGGGTCGGTGTCGCGGTGCGGTGCGGCGCCCCCGATTCGGTGCGCGCGGTATTGGCTTTCGCGGATCGAGTGCCACCCTGACGGCGGCGGTGGCCGCCCTCGTTCGGTCGGTGCTGCCGGGGCGGGCGCGATGGCGCAGCGGCGGGCGCCGGCGCCTGGTAGGGCGCGACCTCGCCGACGAGCGCTTGCACCGCCTCCGATGTCGCGGTCACCTGCTGAGGGGCGACTTTGATACCGGCCTTGCGCATCAATGTCTGCGTGTCATGTCGCTGCTCGGGCAACACCACGGTGACGACGTCACCGGCGCTGCCGGCCCGTGCCGTGCGCCCGGACCTGTGCAGATAGGACTTGTGCTCGGCGGGCGGGTCGATGTGCACGACGAGTTCGACCTCGTCGACGTGCACGCCGCGGGCGGCGATATCGGTTGCTACCAGCACCCGGGCGCCACCGGAGGCGAACATCGCCAGGTTGCGCTCGCGGGCGGGCTGAGACAGGTTGCCGTGCAGGTCGACTGACGGAACTCCCGATTCGGTGAGCTGCTTGGCGAGCTTGCGGGCCTGATGCTTGGTGCGCATGAACAGAATCCGGCGCCCGGTGCCGGACGCGAGCCGGTGCACGACTTCCTTCTTGGCTTCGGCGTTGGCGACGTGGAACACGTGATGGGTCATCGCGGATACCGGCGAGTCGGCACTGTCGACGGCGTGTGACACCTCATCGCGGAGGAACCGCTTGACGAGCTTGTCCACGCCGTTGTCCAGGGTCGCCGAAAACAGCATCCGCTGGCCGCCGTTGGGCGTCGCGGCCAGAATTCGGGTGACGCCGGGCAGGAAGCCGAGATCGGCCATGTGATCGGCTTCGTCGATCACAGTGATCTCGACCGCCTCGAGGCTGATCAGCCGTTGCTTCATCAGATCCTCGAGCCGGCCCGGGCAGGCCACCACGATGTCGGCGCCGGCCCTCAGCGCGCTCACCTGACGAGATTGCGAAACGCCGCCGAAGATCGTCGTGACGCGCAGACCGCATGCGGTTGCCAGCGGTTCCAGCGTCGCGGTGATCTGGCTCGCCAGCTCACGGGTCGGCGCGAGCACCAAACCCGATGGCCGCGAGGGGCGCCGGTTTCCGTCGGAGAGTCGGCTGACCAACGGGATCGAGAAGGCAAGGGTCTTGCCGCTGCCGGTCTTCCCGCGGCCCAGCACGTCCCTGCCGGCCAGCGTGTCCGGAAGGGTTTCGACCTGAATCGGAAATGGATGTTCGATGCCGCGCTTGGCGAGTGCGCCGACGATCGGTCGTGGCACGCCGAGATCGGCAAATGTTTTGTCGGTAGTCACTTTTCGGTGCCTTTCAGGCATCGGTGCCGAGCCGGCGACGAGTACATCGTGCGGCCATCAGCACTATGGTGGCGAGATTGCCGGTCGGCAAAATCGATCGCCGCGAGACAAGCTAGTGCGGATGCACGTCATCTGGATGCGGTGTTGGGCTCAGACTTTGAGCTGGCACCGGAGGATGAGGAAGCGTTCCACGACGTCGTCGGTATTCGAGGTAGATGAGACCAACGTTGTTCACAGCCTAGCGCACGCGACGAAAAAGACGACGCTGGAGGGTTGTGATGTTCGTCGCTGCACGTGTGGTCAGGCTTCCAGCCGGGCCCGGACTGCCGCCAGTCGCTCGGCCAGCTCGACTTCACCGATGACGCCGCGGGCCACCAGCGAGTGCGCCAGGGCGACCAGCCGGTTTCCGGGTAGGGCAGGTCGGCGTAGATCGTCGCCGACAGCGCGTCCTCTTCGTTGCGGCGTTCGACGAAGTTGAGTACCTCTGAGCCACAAGCACTTTGGTCAAGTGCGTCGCAGATGCCGTCCAGGCTGGTCTTCCAGGGCGGCACCGGATTTTCGACGCCGTACTTCGCGGCCATTCGGGCCCATATCTGGTTGCGTTCAACAATTTTCGCCAACGGCGCGATCGTGGACGGGTCGGAACTGTTCACCTGGCCACCCGCGGTGATCAGTCGCTGACCGGATGGGTGGCGGGCCGTGTCGCGGTGATCGCGTTCGTCGTCACCCCCGCCTTGGGCAGCGCGACGCCGATCAGACAATCGCGAGTAAGGATCTCGACCAGCTGGTCCTCGGTCCAGCCGTCGGTTCCTTCGGGGCGTACGGGCATCACCATGAAGCGATGTTTCTGATTGGAATCCTCCACCCGGATCTCGACGTCCTCGGAAAGATAGAGCCCGAACTCCGCGAGTACCTGGCGCGGCCAGCGCACGATGCGCCGCCGGAAGTTGGGTGTGCGGTACCACTCGGGCGAATTGCCCAGGATCGGACGGGGATAACACGAACACAGCGTGCACACGATCACGTGGGGCAGCACGGGCGTGTCTACAAGAACGTGAAACGCCGTGAAATCGCTGGGCGTTCCGAACCCCGTCGGTTGCAGCCAGTCGACGCCGACTTCCTTGCTGGCTGCGAGCGGGTCGGCAACGACCAAGTCTTTGAACGCTGGCTGAAGCCACGCCCTAGCCACCAGGCGCGCGGCGGGCGTGGGACCGATCTGTTCGGCGTACTCGGTCATCAGCCGGTGTTCGGCCGCGGTGAAAATCCCTTTCTCGATACACAATTCGCGAAGGGCGATCTCAAGGACCTCGAAGTCGGTGATCTCGTCCACCATCGGCGCGGCGGTGCGATCGTGATCGTGATCGGTCATGCCGATGCCCTCTCGGATCCGGCCGCTTCGAGCCATCGCTCGGGGATCTCGGTTTGCAGGGTGTCCTTGCTGGGACCGGTGTAGGCATGCCAAAGTTCGGCGAGGTTGAACCGAACGATGTAGAACCACTCGGGTTTTTGATCGGGGCCGGCCCAGGTCTCGTCTTCGGCGGCGGGGCTTTCATAGGTGACGGCGGCGATTTCACCCGTCGCGCCCCGCACATACTCCTGGGTTCGGGTATAGAGCAGAATGGGCAGCTCCTTCACCACGATCCGGTCTCCGACCCGAAACTTCGGCTCGCCGGCCTGACCGGCGAATATCTGCGGGTCGCCAGTGCCGACGGCGCGAAGGTGGTGTTCGTTGCGTTCGACCTTGGCGGGATCGCCCTCGAATTTGGGCTTGGCCTCCAATGCCTTGCCCTGCAGACCCCCTTCGTATCGGGCCTTCACCTCGATCATGCGCTCGGCTAATTCGCTGAGCCCGATGTGGTGTTTCTCGACCAGCACGCGCACGACGGCGAGCAGCCAGCGCACGTAATAGGGGAGACCAAGATAGATCGCGCGGCCCAGGTCGACATTGCCCATCCGCCGCCGCTCCTCCGACAACCAGATACCGCGCCAGCCGAGAACCTCGCACATGATGTAGGTGTTCTCTTCCCAGATCTCGTACTGCTTGTTCTCGTATTCGATCGGGGCATCCGGCTCGCCGCCGACGTCGTGCGGTGTCTTGACGTACGCGGCGAAACGATCGTGATCGATCAGATCGGGGGTGGGTGCGTCGGGGAGTTCCGGGTAAGAGGACTTGAGCCTGGCGACTAGATCCAGGCGCTCCGCGCGGTCATAAGGAGTCGCCATCTCGGCTCCATTCATGCGTCGCGATCTAGGCCTGTGCACAGCCCGGTGCGCACCCAATACAGCTCACTCCACTCGTCAAGATCACGCAACCGCAAAACCAATTGCGCGCAGGGTAATGTCGAACCGATGGAGCGTCGCGTCCTCGAAGCGATCATCTACGAACGCGAGCCGCCGATCGCGCGGATCATTCTGAATCGGGTCGACAAGGCCAATACCAAGGATGCCGTGCTCGTCACCGAAGTCGACAATTGCCTGCACGAGGCGGACCGCGACAGCGAGATCAAGGTCGTCATCCTCAAAGCCAACGGCAAGGGGTTCTGCGGCGGCCACGTCGCCCGCTGGGGGCCGGACGAAAACCCCTATCCCGATTTCGGAAACACCTTCGAGGACCTGTACAAAGGGACCGCCGATCTATTTCTGTGGCCCACGCTGTATTTGTGGGAATTCCCGAAGCCGACGATCTCGCAGATTCACGGCTATTGCATGGGCGGCGGAATCTACCTCGGGCTGCTGACCGACTTCTGCGTGGCGTCCGATGACGCGTATTTCCAGATGCCGCTTGCCCAAAGCCTCGGAGAACCCGGCGGCCACACCATGATTGAGCCGTGGTTGCTGATGAACTGGCATCGCACCATGGACTGGCTGTTGCTGGCGCCGACGCTGTCCGCCCAGCAGGCTCTCGAGTGGGGGCTGCTGAACAGGGTGGTGCCGCGCGACGACCTCGAGGACACGGTCGAGGAGATGGCGCGCAAAATCGCCCAAATCCCTTTGACCACACTGATGGCGGTGAAGAACAACGTCAAGCGCGCATGGGAACTGATGGGCATGCGGGTGCACCTTCAGGTCAGCCACATCCTGACCAACATGGTCGGCGCCGCGACCGACGTCCAGGCACGCCGAGCCGAACTGATGCAATCAGGCATGAAGCCACGCGATTTCGTCGACCGCGACGACAAGAATTCCTAGCGGCTTTGCTCGCCGGCGATTTTGCGCCCGGCCGCATGCCGTGCCGCGACGTAACCGAACACCATCGAGCTGGCAATGCTCGCGCCCGCACCCGGATACGTGCGGCCCATTACCGTCGCGGTGGTGTTGCCCGTCGCGTACAGGCCGTCGATCACCTGGTCCTGCTGATCCAGCACTTGGGCGTGCTCGTTGGTGATCACACCGCCACATGTTCCGACGTCGGATGGCAGAACACGCGTCGCGTAATACGGCGCACGGTCGAGCGGCCCGATCGCGGCGTTCGGTCGATATCCCGGATCACCGAGACAGTCGTTGTAGGCGGACTGCCCACGTCCGAAGTCGGGATCCAATCCCTTGGCGGAGAAACGGTTGAACCGTTCGATGGTGCGCGACAACTCATCGGCCGGCAGGTCGATCTGGCGGGCCAGGTCGGCGATCGTGGCGCCGCGTTTGACGGCGCCTTTCTCGATCAGCTCGGGCGGCAGGTGCTGGTTGCGTTTCAGCGGATTGGAGCTGGTGACATACCGACGCACGTATCCGTCGTCGAAGATCATCCAGCAGGGGACCGCCTTGTTGGCGTACATCGCCTTGCCCACTTCGACGTAGGAGTTCGATTCGTTGCAGAACCGACGGCCGGTCGAATCGACGTAGATGGCGCCGGGACGCTGCCGTCCCGAGCCCAGAGATGCGGCGACTGCTCCTCCGTTTGCGATGAAAACCGAAGGAAGCCACCATGCTTCGTCCAGCAGATCGGTCTTGGCGCCGAGCCGCATTGCCGTTTCCAGCACTTCGCCGGTGTCACCGGCGTTGGCGATCGACCACTGGCCTTCATTGGGTTGGTCGCCGCTGTACCGGCGGCGCATCTCCTTGTTGTGGCCGAAGCCGCCGGCGGCCAGCAGAACTCCCTTGCGCGCCTCGATGTTCAGCGCGACGCCGTCCCGGTTGACGCGAGCGCCGACGACCCGGCCGTCCTCGACGATCAGGTCTTCCATCGCGGTGCCCGTCCACAGTGGCGGTTGATTACCGCCCAGGTCGATCAGCACCTTGAGCATCTGCGCGATCAGCGAGGCGCCGTTGGTGAGGATCTGTGCGCGCCTTGCACGCGCCGCGGCGGTGCGCAGGAACACCTTGGTGGCGACCGCGAATGCGCGGGGCGCACGGTTGAAGTACTGAACCGAACGAAGCTCGTTGGTGAGTACCACGTACCCGTAACTCTTGGCCAGCGGCGGCTGAACCTTGTCGTACCAGCTGCCGAGTTCGGCGGCGTCGAACGGGATTCCCTCGACGGCGCGGCCGGACTCGTTGCCGCCCTTGTGATTCGGGTAGTAGTCGCTCCAGCCGGCACAGCGGATCAACCGAACGCCTTTGCGGCTGAGAAAATTGATCATCTCGTAGCCCGCGGTCAGGAACATCTCCCGGCGCGCCGGCGAGGAAGCCGGACCGATATCGCCGACCACGTCGGCCAGATAGGCCAGGCCGTCTTCGTGCGAATCGGCGATGCCGTCGGCACGCATCAACGGATTGTTGGGCAGCCAGACAATCCCGCCGGAAAGCCCGGTCGATCCGCCGACCAGAGCCTGCTTTTCGACGATCAGGGGTTCCAGTCCGCTGTCCAGCGCCGCCAGGCCCGCCACCATGCCGCCCCCGCCGCTGCCCGCGATCAGCAGGTCCACCGAGCGGTCCCACTGCGTGGTCATGAGCTGAACCCGAGATCGGCGATTGGGACGTCGATCGTGGTGTTGGTCTTCTGGATCGCGGGAACCAGCGCGTCGTGGGGTAGGCCGGCGAGGAACCCGTCGATTACCCGCTCGAAGTTCGAGATCAACCCTTCGATCTGGTCGGACAGCCGCATGAACTCAAAGCCCTTGGAATGCAATCCTTTTTGCTGGCGCGGCAAGTTGGAGAAGTCCTGGGCGGGGATCGGCGGCCAGCGCGGGTCGTCGGGTGCCATGGGTTCCGGTGGGGTGGGCTTGCCGGTGACCTGGTCCGGCGGGATCCGCGTCAGCGACCAGATCTCGAACAGGGTCTCCTCGGGCCCCAACGGCCTGATCCGGTACGACGAGGCGCTGCTGTATTGCGGCAGCAAAAAGTAGTGGGGGAAAGCGAAATTGATTGCCTCGGTGATGCCGCGCCGCTCCAACTCGTTGAGATCGGGCATATCGCAGCCCCGCGCCCGATGCCAGCCGACGATGGCGTCGTTGAGTGTCCTGCGCCAGGTGACCATGGCCTCGGCGGGATCAACCGGCAGGTCGATGTTCTGCAAGCCCTCGGCGATCCGGACGTCGTTCTCATGCGTCATGCCCGCCATGCCTTCGCCGAGCGTCCGCATGAAATACAGGTTGGTCTGTGCCAGGCCGGGCTTCGCGGTGGTGGTGGGCATGCTCGACGGCAGCAGTTGCGGGTGCGTCTGCGGAACGTGGTAACCCTCCATGAATGCCGCCGTCGCCAATTTCCAGTTCACCGGAAGTCGGCAGGATTGCCACCACTCGGTGCGCAGCGTTTCCACCTGCCATGCGTCATAGATCGACGCGAACGGTTCGATGCACTCCCGCAACGCCGGCGCACCGTTGTCGAGGTTGATCCACGCGCAACCACCCCAGAGCTCACAGCGGACCGGCACGAGTGCGAGGTCATCTCGGCGCATGTTGTTCGCGGCGAACGCCTCGGGCCGCAGTACGAAGGTGTTGCGGCCGTCTAAGCCCCAGCACCAGCCGTGAAACGGACACACGAAGGTACGCCGATTCCCGTTGCCTTCCACCAGCTTTACCCCGCGATGGCGGCAGGCGTTGTGATAAGCCCGCACCGTCTCGCCGTCGACCCGGACCACGATGATCGACTCGTCGAGAATCTCGTACTCGACGTAGTCGCCGGGCTTGGGTATCTCCTCGAGCCGGCAGGCCATCTGCCACACTCGGGGCCACAACATCTCGGCCTCCAGCGCGTAGAAATCCGCGTCGTAGTAGCGCTGCTTGGGAATTCGATCGACGGCCGCCACCGCCCATGGCACCGGTAACGCCGTCCAGTTCGCGCGTCTCGAACCTGCTTCTACAGCCATCTCGTCATCCCTTGTGTCAGCGTCACACGATTCGTGATGCCCGCCCCTGCCAGTAACGCTCGCGAATGCGCCTTTTGTAGAGCTTTCCGTTCGGATCGCGAGGCAATTCCGGGTCGAATTCGACTGTGCGCGGGCACTTGTAGCCGGCCAGGTGGGCCCGGCAATACGCGATCAGCTCTGCCTCCAGGTCAGGCCCGGCGTCCACGTCGGCAACGGGCTGCACGACGGCCTTGACCTCTTCGCCGAACTCGTCGTTGGGAACGCCGAAGACTGCGGCATCAACCAGCTTGGGATGCATCACCAGAAGGTTCTCCGCCTCCTGCGGGTAGATGTTCACCCCGCCGGAGACAATCGTGAACGTCGACCGATCGGTCAAGTACATGTACCCGTCCTCGTCGACGTATCCCATGTCCCCCAAGGAGCGCCAGCCGCGGTCGTTGTACACCGACGCGGTCTTGACGGGATCCTTGAAGTACTCGAATTCGGGTCCACCTTCGAAGTAAAGCTCTCCAGCCTGGCCGATGGGAAGCTCTTGACCGTCGTCGCCGACCACATGCACCGGGGCCATCGGGATCCCGACCGAGCCGGGATGGGCAAGCCACTCCTCGGGGCCGATCACGGTACCCGCGAATCCTTCTGTGCCGCCGTAATATTCGTGAATGATCGGCCCAAGCCAATCCATCATCTGGTGCTTGACGTCCACCGGGCAGGGGGCGGCGGCATGGATGACGCAGCGCAGGCTGGAGACGTCGTAGCCGCGCCGCACCGCCTCGGGCAGTTTGAGCATCCGGACGAACATCGTCGGAACGAACTGGGCGTGCGTCACCCGGTGTGTCTCGATCAGTCGCAAGACCGCCTCGGGGTCGAACTTTTTCATGATGATCGACGCCGCACCCACCCGGCTGGCCGCCATCGTGTAGTTCACGCCGGCGGCGTGATACAGCGGCGCCGGGGACAGGTACACACTCGATTGGTCCATGCCGTACTTGTGGATCAGTGCCAGCTCGAGCACCGACTGCGCCCAGGAGCCGTTGCCGTCAACCGGCAGCGGCCGGCGGACCGCCTTGGGCCGGCCCGTGGTTCCCGACGAGTAGAGCATCTCGGATCCGTCCGACAACGGTGGGCCGGCACCCGCCGCCGCCAGCGCGTCCTCGTATCGGGTCCAACCGGGCAGCTCGCCGCCGACGCCGATGTGGACGCCGACCGTTGGGTTGACATCGCCTACGTGGGACGCGATTTCGGGCATCGACGCGTCGACGAACACCGCCTTGGCATCCGAGTCGCCGATCACGTAGGCAACCTCGTCGGGCGTGAAATGGGTGTTGACGGCGGTGTAGTAGAGCCCGGAAAGCTGGCACCCCCAGGTGATTTCGAAGAACTCCGGTCGATTCGGCAACACCAGGGCCACACCGTCGCCGCGCCGCAACCCCGCATCGTGCAGCGCCGCGGCGACCCGTCGGCTGCGCTCGTAGAGCTCGCCGAACGAGATCACGCCGCCGTCGGCAATCAAAGCCGGCGACTGTGCGTGCGCGATCGCGTGGTCGGCGATGTTCACCAGCGGGCCTACGTCGCCGCGGCGCCGTCGGTCTGTGCGGCGGCCGCGGCCTGACGCCGCGCGTGTTCGGACGGCAGCACCTTGTCCTTGAAGACGGTCTGGATCAGCTGCTGTACGTCCTTGCTGATCGAGGCGAGTGCGACGAGATCGTTGGAGCTCTGCCAGTGCACCCGCATGCCCATCAGCTCCCAGGCCCGCTTCAGATTGGCCTTGGTGAGCATCAACGTCGTCAGCGGCGCCTGGGCGATGTGGCGGGCGATCGCGTCCACCCGATCGTCGAGATCCTCGCGCTTGACCACCTCGTTGACCAGGCCGACCTCCAGCGCCTTGCGCGCGTCGATCACCTCAGCGGTGAACAGGTAGTAGGCCGCACGGCGCCAGTTCATGAACACCCAAGGCTCGATCGAACATTCACCCGACGGCATGCCGAACCCCTGCAGCGGCGGGTAAGAGAAGTAGGCGTCGTCGGAGGCGATGACGATGTCGGTGGTCAGGCCCATGTGCGTCCCGCCGCCCACGCAGTAGCCGTGGACCTGCGCGATGGTGGGCTTGGAGAACTCCCACAGGTTCAGGGTCGGCTTGACGAACAGATCCGACTGCGCCTTCCACGGGTGGCCCGTCACCATCGCGTTCTCCACGAACGACGGGTAGTCGACGGCATTGTTGCCGATCGCATGCCCGGAGCAGAAACCCTTGCCGTTGGCCTTGAGCACCAGGACCTTGATGTCGTAGTCGCGGTCGGCGTCCAGTAGTGCGGCGTCGACCTCTTCGGCCAGCTTCTGGTCCTGCGCATTGGCCTTCTCTGGCCAGTTGAGGATGATCTTCGCGATCGGTCCATTCTTCTGGTAGATGATGCGTTCGCGAGTCTCGTTGAGGTCCATATGCTTTGCCCTTCCGTTATGACGAGATGACGCCGATTTCGGCGCCGATGTCGTAGATGGTCCCGACCTGGCCCGTCCACTGGACGGTGCCGGATGCTCCCGCTTCGATTTCCTGCTCCACCTTCTCGGTGGCGATCACGTAGATCGGTGTGCCCGCCTCGACGTGCTCGCCGGCGCCGACCAGCAGCCCGGTGAGTTCGGCTTCGGACACCGCAACCGATACCCGGGGGATGCGAATAACGAAGTCAGCCATGCGCATTCGCCTTCGCAACCGTGCGCTGGGCCGCTTCGACGACTCCGGTCGCCGACGGGTACACCTGCGCCTCGAGCGCGGCGGCGGCCGGGTTGGGCACGAACCGCGCGCCTACCCGCTCCACGGGTGCGGCGAGCTCGCCGAACAACTCTGATTGCAGGATCGCGGCGATCTCTGCCCCGGGGCCGGCGAATTGCACTGCGTCGTGGACGATTACGGCCCTGCGGGTACGCCGCACGGACTCGACGATGGTGTCGACGTCGAGCGGCACCAGGGTGCGCAGGTCGACGACCTCGGCGCTGACGTCGTGGTCGGCGAGGGTAGTCGCTGCCGCGAGGCACTCGTGCACACTGCGGCCGTAGCCGATCAGACTCACATCGGTGCCCGGCCGCTTGATGTCGGCCTGGCCCAGGGGAATCGAGAACCCGGGATCAACGGGAACCGGCCCCTTTTTGCCCTGCAGCCGGATCGTCTCGACGAACAGGCACGGGTCGGGGTCGAAGATCGCCGAGGCCAGCAGGCCTTTACCGTCTCGCGGGGTGGACGGCACGATCACCTTCATCCCCGGGATGTGCATGAACCACGCCTCCAGACTCTGCGAATGCGTGGCGCCGGTGGCCAGCCCCGCATAGACCTGGGTGCGAATGGTGATCGGCGCCGTGGTGCGGCCGGCGGTCATGAACCGCAGCTTGGCGGCGTTGTTGATCAGCTGGTCGGCGGCGATGCCGATGAAGTCCATGATCATGATTTCGGCCACCGGCAACAGTCCGTCGATCGCGGCGCCGATCGCCGCACCGACGATCGCGGCCTCCGAGATCGGCGTGTCCAACACCCGGTCGTGACCGTATTTCGTCGACAACCCCGCCGTCGGTCCGGACGCACCGGGATCCGCAATGTCCTCACCCAGCAGGAACACTCGGTCGTCGGCCTGCAGCGCCTGATCCAGCGCGAGGTTCAGCGCCTCGCGCATCGTCATCTCTTTTTCATCCATGTCTTTACACCGGGAACTTGATCGCAGTTGCGTACACGTCGCGGTCGAGTTCGTCGGCCGTGGGGGACTCCGCACTCATCACCGTCTGCAGGGCGGCTTCCACTGCGGCCAGCGCTTCGTTGTCAATGCGCGCGAGCTCCTGCTCGTCGGCGATGCCGGCGTCGGCGAGATGCCTCCGGAAGCGCGGCACCGGATCGGCGGCCATCGCCGCTTCCAGTTGTTCCTTCGGGATGTAGGGCATTCGATCGCCGAAATAGTGGCCCCGGAAGCGGAATGTCACGCACTCGATGAAGGTGGGGCCCTCGCCGCCGCGCGCCCGCCGCAGTGCCTCGTCCAGCGCGGCGCGCACCGCGAGCGGGTCGTTGCCGTCGACCCGAACGCCCGGCATTCCGTATCCGGCGGCCCGGTCGGCGACCCGCTCGAGCTTCATCGTGTCGTGCGTCGGCGTCATTTCGGCGTACTGGTTGTTCTGGCAGACGAACACCATCGGCAGATCCCAGAGCGCGGCCATGTTGGCTGCCTCGTGAAAGGACCCCGTATTGGTGGCGCCGTCGCCAAAGCTGACCACGGTGACGCGATCGAGCCCCTTGCGTTTGGCGGCCATCGCCAGCCCCACGGCCACCGGCGGTCCCGCACCGACGATACCGGTCGAAAGCATCACTCCCACCTCGGGTTTGGCGATGTGCATGGTTCCGCCCTTGCCGCGACCGGCACCGACCGTGCGTCCCATCATCTCGCCGTAGATCTCCTCGAGCGGGACACCTTTGCCGATCAGATCGTGCAGCCCGCGGTAGGTGGTCACCAGCTGGTCGTCGGGCCGCAGCGCGATACCCATCGCGGCGGCGATCGCCTCCTGGCCACGCGACGGCCAGTACACGCACATGAACTCGCCGGTGCCGATGCCCTTGGACAGCCGGTCGTCGGCCGCCTTCATCAGCACCATCAAGGCGTAGAGGCGGTTGACGTCGCGGGATTCGGTAGCGGTCATCGCGTTGTTCCGTTGTGGTGCAGTCTGATTGGTGCGAGCACCGTCATGCGCCCGACCATGGCTTGACCTTGAGGAAGCCGCCGCCGTCGACGCGCAACTGCTGTCCGGTGATATAGCGCGCGGCGTCGGAGGCGAGGAACAGCACCGCCTCGCTGATGTCCTCGGGTTCGACATAGGGGATAGGCATCGCCTGGACGAACGGGAAAATCGGTTCGGCGTCCTCGCGCGTCGGCTCTTTCAAGTCGGGCCGAAAGGCGCGATACATCGGCGGGCTGTGCAACATGTCGGTGTTGACGTTGGTCGGATGTACCGCGTTCATCCGGATGGAGAACGGTGCCAGCGCCCGTGCGAAGTCGTTAACATAGTGCGCCGCAGCCAGTTTCGCGAAAGCATAGCCAGCACCGCCGGGACCGCCGTCGATGCCGGTGGTGTTCATCGACGACATGAATGCCGCGTTGGAACCGATCACGATGATCGACGCGCCGGCCTGTAAGTGTTTGAGGCTCGCGTGTACGAGATTGAGCACGCCGACCAGATCCACGTCCACGGCGTCGGCGAACGCCTTCGGGGGCAGACCCGCGGTGAGCGGGCAGATACCCGCGTTGGCGACCACGATGTCGAGGTGCCCGAGTTCGGCGACACCCTCATCGATCGCAGCGGACAGGGCCACCCGGTCGCGGACGTCGGCGATCGCGGTGAACGCGCGCTGTCCCTCCTTTTCGACCAGCCGTGCTGTCTCGTCCAGATCCTCCGGCCGGGCCAACGGGTACTCGTTCGTGTCGATGTCCTCGCACAGATCGACCGCGATGATGTCGGCACCTTCGGCGGCCAGCATCCGCGCATGCGATCGTCCCTGACCCCGCGCGGCGCCGCTGATCACGGCGACCTTGCCCGTTACCCTGCCCATCGCTGATCCTTTGTCCCGGTGGCTACTTCCAACGACCCGAGTTGGGGCCCGCGTGGCGGCTCGTTACCAACGATCGGCTCCATCGCATCTTCTCCACGTAAACCTGCACGTGGCAGTGGCCGGGCTATCAATATCCCTTAGAGTAACTAGAATATCTAAAATAGCAAGAACAGACGGAGACGAGGGGGTTGGCGATGTCAGGCGTTCTGCAAGGGGTGCGAGTCGTCGAGTTGGCGTCCTGGACATATGTCCCCTCGGCCGGAGCGGCGCTGGCCGACTGGGGCGCGGACGTCATCAAGGTCGAGGGCGTGGCGTTCGGCGATCCCGGCCGCGCGCTGGTCGTCGGCGGCTTCACCCGCCAAGCGGCCCGCCCGGATGCCGACTTCATCCTCGAGTTGGGCAACCGCGGCAAGCGCAGCATCGGCATCGACATCAAATCCGAGACGGGCCGCGAATTGTTCGGCCGTCTGTTGGCCACTGCGGATGTATTCCTGACGAATTGGCTGCCCGGCGCACTGGAGCGCGCGCGGCTTACGGTCGACGACATTCGCGCGTTCAACCCGAAGATCATCATCGCGCGGGGCACCGGCCTCGGGGTCCGCGGCCCGGACCGCGATCGCGGCGGCTTCGATGCGGCCACCTACCTGGCGCGCGGCGGGGTCGCCTATACCCTGACCCCGTTCGGGATCGATACGCCGGCGGTTCAGGGCCCCGGCTTCGGGGACCTGCAAGGCGGGGCCACGCTGGCCGGTGGCGTGTGCGCGGCGCTGTTCCACCGGGAACGCACCGGCGAGCCGACAATCGTCGACTCCTCCCTCCTGGCCCAGGCGATGTGGTCCATCGCGCCGTCAATCTGTGCCGCCGATTTCTTTGATATCGACGGAATTCCCGGGGCCCCACCGGGATTGGCCATCAATCCGCTGGTGAACCGGTACCAGACCAAGGACGGCAGATGGATCCAGCTGGTCTTCCTGCAACCCGACAAATTCTGGGCCGGCTTCTGTGAGCGCATCGGACTTGCGGAGTTGGCCACCGACGAGCGCTTCGTGCCGTCGAGCAATCTGATCGCGAACGCGGCCGCGGCGACCGAGATCGTCGCGAAGACTTTCGCCGGCCAGGACCTCGCGCACTGGCAGCAGGTGCTCGCAAGCGAACCGGGCGTGTGGGGCGCACTTGCCACACCGAGGGAGACACTCAACGACCCGCAAGTGGAACCCAACGGTTACGTGGTGACAAACGTCGACGATTACGGCGAGGAATATCGAATCGTCGCTGCGCCGGTCCAATTCAACGAAACGCCCCCACTTCCGGCGCGGGCTCCAGAACATGGTCAGCACACCGAGGAGATTCTGCTCGAGCTCGGCGTCGAGTGGGACGACATCGCAAAAGCGAAGGATCTCAACTCGATCCTCTGATACCGGCGGACCACGCCACCGGCCCGACAGTTGACAAACGGCTCCTATCCGAGGGACCAAAGTCATTGTCTGCCAACAAACTGATGACGACGGCGGCTACGAGTCGTAGGTTTGTGCCCGAGGTACATCATGGCCACCTTCATGCGCAACAGCGATGCCTTCACGTGGGCAATGGAAGCCGATCCACGGCTGCGGTCAACTGTGGTCAGCATCGTGTTGCTGGACCGATCCCCGGACTGGGATGAGGTGCGTGACCGACTCGACCTGATCAGCAGGAAACTACCGATGTTTCGGCAGCGGGTGGTGGCGTCACCACCGCCGGCCCCACCGCGGTGGGAGTACGTGCGGGACTTCGACCTCGGCTACCACATTCGCCGAACCTCCTGCCCGGGGGCCGGTGGGATCGAGGACGTACTCGAGGTGGCCCGGTTGGCCGAGATGCAGGACTTCGACCGGGCGCGGGCGCTCTGGGAGGTAACGCTGATCGATGGCCTCAAAGACGGTGGCGCGGCGATGATCTGCAAGTTCCACCATGCGCTCACCGATGGAGTCGGGGGCGTCCAGATCGCGATGAACCTGTTCAACCTGTCCGAAGAGATCTATCCGCACGAGTCCCTGCCGCCCGAGCCGCAGGGATACGACCCGTCGTTGCTGGGGGACTACCGCGACTCCTGGCGATACGACGCCGACCTGATGGGCAAGGCGTTGATCGGTGTCGTCAAGACGGCTCCACGGTTGCTGATCGACAGTGTTCGGCGGCCAATCTCGACGGTCCGATCCGCGGCGGCGACCACGGCATCGGTCTACCGGACGGTGCGGCCGATAGCCCGGACCGGGTCACCGCTGATCACCGAGCGTGGCCTGATCCGGCGACTCGGTGTCCATGAGGTGCCGAAGTCGCTCCTTCGGGAAGCAGCGCACCGATGCGGGGGCGCGCTGAACGACGCGTTCGTCGCCGGCGTAGCCGGTGGGTTGCGGCAATACCACGAGAAACACGGGGTCGAGATCGGCGATCTGCACCTTTCCATGCCGATCAGTCTGCGCACAGCCGCCGACGAGATGGGAGGAAACCGGATCACGCTGATGCGCTTTGACGTGCCGGTGAGCGAGGCCGACCCGGCCGCACGAATCAAGGCGATACACCAGCGCACCGGCGCGGTGCGCGATGAGAGATCGCTGCCCTATACGCAGTTGATCGCCGGCGCGCTGAACCTGATGCCGCGCTGGTACATCGGTTCGGTACTGCGTCACGTCGACTTCGTGGCCAGCGACGTGCCGGGAGTGCCGGTGCGGGTCTACCTGGGCGGGGCGGCGGTACGCGCCCAATACGCATTCGGTCCGACGATCGGAGCGTCGGTCAATGTTACGTTGCTGACCTACGTCGACACCTGCGCGATCGGCATCAACGTCGATACCGTCGCGATACCCGACTATGATGTCTTCTACGACGCCATCGTCGCGGGGTTTGACGAGTTGACCTCGCTCGCAACCTAATTCGGAACTGAGATGCCGCCGACGTGACTACCGGCGCATACCGACACGATCACGACCACATATCAGTATCGGCGGCGGTATGGCATAACGGTGCCATTCGACAAATCATGGCACAGTGCGCCTTTGAGAATCCCGATCGCGAGTCATGCGTTCTGGCACGGATTCTTGTTCGCTATGCCGAGTAGCGGATTTTCGTTGGGGGCGACAGGAGGTATGAAGAGCATGGCGAACTGGGTTCCCGCACCTTCCTCGTGCGGACCGAACTCCAGCCGCATTCTCGACACCGCGCGGGGGATCATCATCGGCCTTCGCCGGTGCCGTTCGGAGACGGCGTTCGACGAATTGCACACTGCGGCACTGCGTCACAAGGTTCCGGTATTCGCGATGGCATGGGCGCTCGTGCACCTGGCCGGCGAGGGCGAAAAGACATCGAGCTTCATCGAGGCGCAGTCGGCTGCGCGCCACGAGTGGGGTCAACTGTTCAGCGGAGCAGCAGCACTGAGCTGCTGAGACGTGATCACGATCTTGGCGCGGCCGGGGTCCCTGGGGGGTACCACGGCCGTGCCAACCCACGTCAAGAATTCACGGGACTGACGCCGACGATCGGGCACTAGCGGCGGTCCGTCGGCGAGTCTTCACCGCCCCTTCACGCCTCGTCAACGACTCCAGGCCGGTGAGTCGGCCGCGGTGCGCAATGCTGCGATGATGCGCTGCTCCTTTTCCAGGAAGCGCTCGGTGGGAGCCGGCACCGAGATGGCGACGACGTTGTCGCCCAACGTCCGTCGCGCGATGGAGGCCGCCGAAATTCCCGGGGTGTGCTCGCCCCGGTCGAATGCGATCCCGCTACGCCGGATCTCGGTGAGCTCGCGGCGAAGCCGCTCGGCCACGCCGGCACTGAACCTGGAGATCATCGCCTCCGCCTCGGTGTCGTCCAGCGCCGCGAGCGCCGCCTTGCCATTGGCGGTCACTTCCAGCGGGAATCGGACACCGACGGCAGAGACCGCGCGGAGCCGGTGTGAGGATTCGATCTGGTCGACGAACCACATCCGCTGGCCACGCAACAAGGACAAATCGACGGTTTCACCGTCGGTCGCCCGCGCTACCCGTTCGATGGTCGGCCGGAAGATCGCCGAGACGTGCGGTCCCGCGGCGCTGCCGAACCCCAGCAATCGCTCGCCCAGCGAGAAGTGGCCTTGTGAATCCACCCCGGCCAACCCGACTTCCACCAGACCGACCAGAAGGCGCCGCGCCGTCGATTTGGCCAGTCCGAGCCGCTCACCGAGGTCGACCAGCCGCAGCCGTCCCGGCTCGGCGGCGATCTCGTCCAACGCCGCGGCGGCCCGGCGCAGCACCTGGATGCCTTCGTCGCGATTCGTGGGCGAAGCGGGTTCCGTGGGTGCCACACTTCCACTATAGTGTTCCGCAATGCGGACTACCAAGACCCGCAATATGGATCTAAGGAGCTCCAGATGAGTTCGCTACCCGCAGGGCGGCACTTTTTTCGCAGCGACGCCGGATACGAAGATGCTCGCCGCGGCACGGTATGGAACCAACGAGTCCCCGCGCGCTACCCGGAGCTGATCGTTGCGGCGGTCGACACCGACGACATCGTCAGCGCCCTGCGCTATGCCAAGGCCAACGGGCTCAAGGTGAACATCCGCTCGGGCGGCCACAGCTGGGCGGCCAATCACTTGCGCGACGGCGCCGTGCTGGTCGACGTCAACCGGATCAATCACGCGAGTATCGATGCCGAAAAGGGCGTCGCCGTGGTCGGCCCCGGCAAGGGCGGCAGCATCCTGATGGCCGAGCTGGAAGCGCAGAATCTGTTCTTTCCCGCCGGACACTGCAAGGGTGTGTGCGTCGGCGGTTACCTACTGCAGGGCGGATACGGCTGGAACAGCCGGGTCTGGGGCCTGGCGTGTGAGAACGTCATCGGCCTGGATGTGATCACTGCCGAGGGCGAGCAAATCCATTGCGACGCAGACAATCACGCCGATCTGTACTGGGCCGCGCGCGGCGCCGGCCCGGGCTTCTTCGGCGTGGTCACCTCCTTCTACCTGAAGCTGTACCCACGCCCCGGCGCCTGCGGCACCAGCGTCTACGTCTATCCCATCGAGCTCGCCGACGAGATATACACGTGGGCGCGCAACGTCAGCGCCGAGGTGGACCGCCGCGTCGAAATGCAAATCGTGGCAAGCAGAAGCGTCCCCAACATGAACATCGAAACGCCGGCCATCACCTTCGCGTCGCCGGCATTCGCCGACACCGAGAAACAAGCCCAGGAGGCCCTGGCCATCTTCGGTACGGTGCCGGTTGTGGATAAGGCGCTGGTCGCAATTCCTTACCTGGCCACCGACATGCCCACCTGGTACACCGCCGTGATGAGCAACTACCTGTCCGACCACCGCTACGCCGCCGACAACATGTGGACGTCGGCCTCCGCCGAGGATCTGCTGCCGGGCATTCACAACATCATCGACACGATTCCCGACCACCCGTCGCACTTCCTGTGGCTGAACTGGGGGCCGTCGCCGGCCCGCCCCGACATGGCCTACAGCATCGAAGACGAGGTTTACCTCGCCCTGTACGGGGCTTGGAAGAACGAGTCCGACGACGCGAAGTACGGCGACTGGGCGCGCTCCAACATGGCCGCGATGTCGCATCTGGCCACGGGCATTCAGCTTGCCGACGAGAACCTCGGCCAGCGTCCGGCCCGATTCGCCAGTGACGAAGCGATGGCCCGCCTCGACAAGATACGAGCGGCCTACGACCCGGATGGTCTGTTCAATGCGTGGATGGGACGACTCTGATGGCCGGCGATCTTTACCTCGGCTACCGCAACGAGGACGCGAACACACCGTTCGGTAAATTCTTCAATCCCGAAATGGCCTCGCTGCCAACACATGTCGTCGAGGCGCTGGAACACGGTCCGCAAGGGGGGATGGCAATGCCGGCGTTCGAAGACGCCGCGGGCGTCGCCGAGGAGGGCTACCAGCAGACCGAGAACGGCTACGGCGTCCTGGACGACGGCAGCTATCAGGTGTCGGTACGCACCGATATGCCCGGTGTCACGCCGGCGATGTGGTCCTGGTGGTTCGGCTGGCATGGCAGTGACACCCGCCGGTACAAGCTGTGGCATCCACGGGCGCACCTGTCCGCGGCCTGGAAGGACGGCTCGGACGATGCGGACGCCCGTCGAGGCGCCCAGCGCTACATCGGCCGCTGGTCGTTGATCAGCGAGTACATCGGCTCGACGATGCTCAATGGCGCAATCCAATTCGTTGCTCCCGCGGAGATGGACTGTCCGCCCGACAGCGAGGATGCGGTGGCGATCTGCGCCCGGCTGGGCGCCAGTGACGCTCCGGTGGATGTCGGATGGTTCATCCATCACGTCCGGTCCACGCCGACCGGATCCGAAATGCGGTCCCGGTTCTGGATGGGCGGACCGCATATCGCGGTGCGCAACGCTCCCGGGGTTGCCTCAATGGCTCTGCGCCCCATCGCATCTCGTATACTGGGCAACCCGGAAGCCAACGCCCGGAATCTGCTCGTGCATTGCGCGCAGGAGATGAACCACCTGGCCGGATTCCTGCCCGAGCTCCATGGGGCGTTCGGCGACGAGTAACCGCGTTCAGCCGGCGTAGGCGGGCGCGACGAAACGCTCGACCAGCTGGCGCTCGGCCTCGTCGTCGCCGACCGGCCAGTACATCAACGACAGCACCACGCGGACTACCCATTGGGCGCCCTGCGCATCGCCGTGGGTGAGGCCGGTCAGCTCGGTGGCGAACCCGGCCAATAGCGGTGATCCGGTAAGCCAGGCCATATCGCCGGCTCGCAGCGGACTGATCATCAGCTGATACAGCGGATCGGCGCGGATCAGCTTGAGCGCCACGGTAATGGCGGTGACGACCCGCTCCGGACCACTCATGGACTCGACGGTCTGCCGCACGGTCTCGACGATGCGCGACGCGGCGCGGGTGATGGCCGCATCGCGGATTTCGGCCTTGCCGCCGGCGTAACGGTAGATGGTGGCCCGCGAACAATGGACACGCTTGGCCAGCGCGTCGATGTCAAAGCCGTCCGGCCCCTCGCGCATGATCATCTCGGTGGCGGCGGCATAGATGCGCTCGGTCGCGATCTTGCGGCGGTCGCCCCCGACCAGCCAGTCGTCCCGCGCCATCGATTACCACCTTCGTCGCGAGAACTTAAAACGTTTTCATCTCATGCTGAGACGAATGGAGTCCTTTATCTCACCATAGTCGCAGGTTCGGGTTCACCGCTGAGACAGCCCGATCGGGGAGCGCCGCGTGGCGGCTTTCAACTTTTCGCATGACCGTTGACGTGGTGATATCGGTGTTCGCAGGCTGAATCTGTGACAGTCATAGCCCAGGCCGACACGTTCCTCGGTGCCGAATCTCTGCAGGATCCCTACCCGCTGTACGAGCGCATGCGCAGCGCGGGGCCGGTGCACCGGATCGGTGATTCCGAGTTCTACGCCGTGTGCAGCTGGGATGCCGTTGAACACGCCATCAGCCGGCCCGAGGACTTTTCGGCGAACCTGACCGCGACGTTGACCTACACCCCCGACGGCGGCATCAAGGCGTTCGAGATGGAGCCGCTCGGCGGCGCGACCCACGTGCTGGCCACCGCGGACGATCCCGCCCACGCCGTGCACCGCAAGCTGCTGGTGCGCCAGTTGGCGGCCCGGCGAGTTCGCGCAATCGAGCAATTCGCGACCGATACCGCGGACCGGTTATGGAACGAGGGCTGTCGCGACGGGCGCATCGAATGGATGGACGCCGTCGCCAACCGCCTGCCGATGATGGTGGTGGCAGAGCTGATCGGGGTCCCCACGACCGATGCCGCGCAGCTGATGAAGTGGGGCTACGCGGCCACCCAGACAGTGGAAGGTCTGGTCAGCGAGGAACAACTGGCCGCCGCGGGGATCGCGGTCTTGGAACTCGGCGGCTATATCAGCCAGCAGTTCGATCTCGCCGCAGCGGATCCCCAGGACAACCTGCTGGGCGAGCTTGCCGTTGCCTGTGCCTCGGGCGAGCTGGAAACCTTCGCCGCCCAGGTGATGATGGTGATCTTGTTCGCCGCCGGGGGAGAGTCGACCGCGTCGCTGCTGGGCAGCGCGGCCTGGATTCTGGCGAACCGCCCCGACATCCAGCAACAGGTGCGCGAAAACCCGGCGCTGCTCCCGGCATTCATCGAGGAGACACTGCGCTACGAGCCGCCGTTTCGGGGCCACTACCGACATGTGCGAAACGACACCGTGCTGGCCGGTGTCGAGCTGCCCGCAGACGCGCACCTGTTGCTGCTGTGGGGTGCGGCCAACCGCGACCCGGCCCACTTCGACAGGCCCGGGGAGTTCCTGCTGGATCGCGCCGAAACCAAGGGGCACATCAGTTTTGGCAAAGGCGCACACTTCTGCGTCGGGGCCGCGCTGGCACGCCTGGAAGCCACGATCGTATTGCGCCTGCTGCTGGATCGGACCTCGACGATCGCACAAGCCGACGTTGGACAGTGGCTGCCCAGTCTTCTCGTGCGTCGTCTCGAACGCCTCGAGCTGGCCGTCGGCTGATTCGCGGCTATTTCCCGGGCGGAAGTTGGCGTGGCCCTTCGGGCGGGCGAAGCTGGCGCGGGCCCTCACGCTGCGACAACTCCGGAGTGCGATCGCTGTCCGCGGGCGCCAGCGGTAGCCCGTCGGCGTCCTTGACGCGCAGTCCCGGTGCACGGTGCTGATTCACGCGCGGGGCCGGGTGGTCGTCAGTCTCGTGGTGCTCGCGCGCGGAGGCGATCCGCTCGGGACGTTGCGTATCGGCCGTCGACGAGCGCGGCTCGCCTGGGCCAGAGCTTTCGGCGTCGAACGTGACTTTGCGAGTGCGCCTGAGCGCGAACGTGATCTCCTCGACCTCTTCGAACACGTGGCGCGCGGTGCGCAGCGGTGCCGTGGTGGTGTCGATCGCCCGCGCGACGAAGGGCGGCACCAGCGGACGAATCCAGCGCGCCGCGGCCCTGGGGATCGACGGGATGGCCGAAGTGGTGGGCTCGTCCGGCACTTCAACCGCGCCGGCCGGTTCGACCTCCGCCGGCAGATTTTTCACCGCCGGCGTCAGATCGACATGGGAATCCGCTGTGCCGGCGGGCAATTCGGCGGTAGCGCGACTGGCGGCTTCCGCCTCGGCGGCGATCGGCAGGTAAATGTCTTCCTGCACCGGTTCGAAGGTCCGCACCGGCGGCGCGGGGCGCGGGCCCTCGATGGCTTCGGTGACTCGACGGCGCTGCTGCTCCCGGTCGATCTCGGTCTGTGCTTCGATGGCCAGCCGAGCCTGAGTGAGTTGATGCTCGGCCCATAGGATTTCGGCTTCGCGGCGGACTTCGGCGCGCTTGATCGCGATCGCGGTATCCGCGTCGAGTTCGGCGCGCTCACGCTCCGCCCGGGCGGTTGCGCGGCGATCGTGAGTGGTCTCGCCGCGCCACACCCGCAGAATCAGGGGAAGCAAATAGACCAACACGAAAAACGCGATGGTCGCCAAGCGCAACACCATCGCCCCGGCGCTCGCGACGGTGAGCTCGTTCATCGCGATCCAGCGCACGCCAACGCCGCCCGGGCCGGCATCGGCAAGCACCCGGTCGCGGGCGTCGTTGACGGCCTGCTCCTCGCGGGAAATCGTGGCGTCCAATGCGGGCGCCTGGGTCTCGCGGGCCGCCAACGCGTTGTCCAGCTCACGCTGCGCATCGGCGAGAATCTGGTTGGCCGTTCGGGTTTCGGGCCCGGCACCGGGATCGCCGGTGATGTGGGTCTGTGGGCACGCCGGACTCGGGTGGTATTCGCAGCGCGCGACGACCAGGGCGTTGTCCTGGCCGTTGCGGGCCTGGGTGACCGCGTCGTCGAGCCCGTTGCGCGCCGCACGGGCGCGTTGCAGCGCTTCCGACGCCTGCGCGACAGCCGGCGCCGAGTCGGCGCTACGCAGCGCCCGGTCCTCGAGATGGTGGTCGATCGAACGGGAAAACACCACGAGCGCGGCGAGTTCGCCGACGACAACGCCGACCGTCACCGCAACGACCACCCGGCCGGCGATGCCGGGCCAGCCTCGGTGCGGGCCGCTGGCGATGCCGCGCGTCACAGCCCCGACCAGCAGGCCGAACATCAGGGTCAGCGCGACGACAGCAATCAGCGGCCAGCGTGCCGACGCCTTGACCGCCAAGGCCGCGACCAGCCAGGCCAGCGCAGCTCCGAGCAGCACCACTGCGCCGGCGACGGCGTGGGTGGACCGCTCGTGGCGTTCACTCAACTCGCGCCAGTGACCGCCACCAAGCCAGGCGAGTACCCCCTCGACCCGGGAGACGGCTGAGCGCGGCTCAATTGATTCGTGGGCGCCCATCAGACTCCAACACCTCCGTCGTCAAGCGTCCCAGGCCCTCGGCCGACACACCGAATCGAAGCGCCGACGTGTGGCGTTGTTCACAACGCGATCCCGTGGGGGCGGAGAAGGGTGAAATTCCTGCGACGCGGACAGATCTGCGAAGTTTCCGGCAAATGCCGTGAGACGGTATAAGCCTATGCAAAACCACGACTACGTCACCTACGAAGAATTCGGACGCAGATTCTTCGAGGTCGCCGTCACGCCCGAGCGTGTCGCCGCCGCATTCGCCGACATCGCCGGCAACGAATTCGCGATGGAGCCGATTGCCCAGGGACCCGGCGGGATTGCCAAGGTCAGCGCCAACGTCAAGATCCAAGACCCGCGGGTCACGCGACGCTTGGGGGACAGCATCACCTTCGTCGTTCACATTCCGCTCTCGATTGATCTGCTGCTGGATCTGCGGCTCGACAAGCAGCGTTTTCAGGTCTCCGGTGACATCGCGTTGCGCGCGACCGCACGCGCGGCCGAGCCGCTGATCCTGATCGTCGACGTCGCGAAGCCGCGACCCTCCGATATCACCGTCAATGTGTCGTCGAAGTCGTTCCGCGGCGAGATACTGCGCATCCTGGCCGGTGTGGACGGTGAGATTCGCCGATTCATCGCCCAATACGTCGCCGACGAGATCGATGCGCCCCACTCGCAGGCCGCGCAGGTCATCGACGTCGAAGAGAAGTTGAACGAGGCCTGGCCGTAGTGCATGCGCCGGCAAATTGCCGGCCGGCCGAGACGGTGACGCAACGCGCGTTTTGCGGTTCCCTCGGCGCGGGTATGTAGAACCTCGACTGAACGCTCGGGACGGTTCAAGAGGAGCGACAAACTTTGGCGCAAGTAGATGTTTCGACGACGTCGGATCTGGACCCCAGTGCCGCTTGGAAACTGGCGTCCGATCTGGGTCGATTCGAGGAATGGATGACCATCTTCGGTGGCTGGCGCGGTGAAATGCCGTCGACGATCGAGCAGGGCACCAAAGTCTCGTCGTGCATCAAGGTCAAAGGATTCCGCAACGTCGTGCACTGGACGGTGACCCGCTACGACGAACCCAAATCGATTGAGCTGCAAGGCCGCGGTCGGGGTGGGATTCGGATCACCGTGGCGATGGACGTCACCGACACTCAACCGGGGTCCGTCTTTCACTTGAACGCCGACATCGGCGGCGGGGTGCTCAGCGGGCCGGTCGGCAAGGTTGTGGCGCGCGTGCTGCGCACCGATGTGCGCACGTCGGTAGAAAACCTGGCCGCGCTGCAGTAGCCGCGGGCGTCACCGCGCGGGGTGGCTTCCGAGCCATTCCCGTTCCGCCTGGCGGATTCGCCTGCCGTCCATGGCAAGCCAATCCAGCCCGACGCCCAATGCCATCAGTCCGGCAATGGCCGCCGAGAGACCAATGCCGATCTCGCCCAACGCAAATCCGGTGACGGATACCACCAGTGCGATTACCGCGGCCCCGACAACGAGCATGCCCGGCGTCCGCACGGATTGCTGCGGCGGTCCAGAGCGAACCTCGTCAATCGAGCTGTGGCTGTTGTGGTCCATGCAGACGCGGCTACCCGAAACCCCGCGTGGCCAAACGGCTTCGGCGCCCGGACCGCCGGTGAGCGCGTTCATTCCGGATCCCACGACAGCAATCGACGCACCGGCCGCGTCTCGATCGCATTGACGGTCAGCAGTCGGCGCGTGATCCGCCACCCCGAGTCCGTCGACTCGTACTCGTCGTCGTAGCGCAAATGCCAAGCCGCGTCGAATACCTCATCGCCGCGCCGAGTCCAATGATGGGCGACGCACGCGATCCGGCCGCGCGCAGTGCCAGGACGCGGCCCGTCGTCGTACACCTCGCCGACGATCGCGTGTTCGGTACGGGCCACCGCGGCCACCGCGGCAACGGCCTGCCTAATGGCCGGCCGGCCCCGATGCGCATGAAGCGGCGTCAACGTGGCCGGCGGCCCAGGCACCATCAGCTCGGCGTCTATCGCGAAAAGTGCTGCCACGGAATCGAATTGACGATCGTCAACCCCGGCCGCATAGCGGTGTACCACATCGCTGAGTGCGGATCGATCGTTCGCGGAGAGCGTCATGGCACCCGAAGCTAACAGGCGCGCGGTCAGATGGTCGGCGGTGCCAGCGCGGTGCGCACCGCATCGACCAGCGTAGCGACCCGGCGACTGGTGAATACGTCCTCGAGCATCACCGGCTTACCGTCGGGGCCCGTCAGCGGAACCCGCCAGTTTGGGTACTCATCGGTGGTACCGGGCTGATTCTGGGTGCGGCGATCACCGACCGCGTCGGTCAGCGCCACGCCCAACAACCGAGACGGCGTCCGGCCCAGGTAGCGGTAGAGGGCCAGCACGATCTGCTCGGGCTCGTCATCGTGCTCGCCGAGCAGCCCCACCCGGCGCAGCTCGGCCATCCAGGCCGCCAACTCCGCGCGATCGGACTCCAATTCCTCGGCCACGGGTCGGGTCAGCAATCCCAGCGACTCGCGCAGCCGGACATGGTCGCCGACCAGGTAACCGGCGGTCGGCGGCAGATCGTGGGTGGTGACCGACGACAGGCAGTACTCGCGCCAGCGTTCGGCCGGCAGCGGACCGCCGGTCCCGTCGCGGTCCAGCTCGAACCAGAGAATCGAGGTGCCCAGCAGTCCCCGGAGTAAGAGGTAGTCGCGGACCCACGGCTCGACGGTGCCGAGGTCCTCGCCGACCACCAGGGCACCGGCGCGGTGCGCCTCCAATGCGACGATGCCGACCATCGCCTCGTGGTCGTAGCGCACATAGGTGCCTTCATTCGGCGGTGCGCCCTCGGGGATCCACCACAGCCGGAACAACCCGATGATGTGGTCGATCCGGACACCGCCGGCATGCCGCAACACCGCCTGGATCAGCGCGCGGAACGGCCGGTACTCCTGCTCTTCCAGTCGGTCGGGGCGCCATGGCGGCTGCGACCAATCCTGGCCGAGCTGATTGAATTCGTCGGGCGGCGCGCCCGCTGTCACCCCCAGCGCCAGCACATCTTGCAGAGCCCAGGCGTCGGCCCCGTTCGGGTGCACGCCGACCGCCAGGTCGTGCATGATGCCCAACGACATGCCGGCCCGCACCGCCTGCGACTGTGCCGCGGCGAGTTGTTCGTCGATCTGCCATTGCAGCCAGCGGTGGAAATCGACCGCCTCCGCATGTTTTTCGGCGAACCGGGCGACGCCGATCGCGGTCGGATGCTGCAGGAATTCCGGCCAGCAATGCCAGTCGCCGCCGTATTTTTCGGCCAGCGCGCACCAGACGGCGAAGTCGTTGAGCGCGCCGCCTTCACGCTCGCAGAAGGCGGCATAGGCCAGCTCCCGTCCCGCGGACCGCGGTATCCGGTAAATCAGCTTCAGCGCCTCCCGCTTGGCCTTCCATGCCTTGTCACGGTCAATGGAATCGAGCCGGGCGGCGTGCTGTTGGACCTCGTCGCGAAGCCGACGCAACCGGCCACGCTTGGCCAGGTCGGCGAATTCGGGGATGGACTCGACGCGAATATAAAGCGGGTTGAAGAAGCGGCGTGACGTCGGAAGATACGGAGAAGGCTCCATCGGGATCGTCGGGGTGGCCGCGTGCAGCGGGTTGACCAACAGGTAGTCGGCCCCGTGCCGCGACGCCGACCAGACGGCCAGGTCGGTCAGGTCGGTGAGGTCGCCGACGCCCCACGACTGTTCGGACCGCACGCTGTAGAGCTGGGCGGCCAGGCCCCAGGCCCGACGCGCGCCGAGTTGCTCCGGTAGGCCGAGCCAGTCGGGCGTCACGATCAGCGCGGCGCTGGTTTCGATACCTCTGGATCGCAGATGCAAACGGTGGTAGCCCAGTGGCAGATCCGTCGGCAGCACAAAGCTCGCTTCGCCGACCCATCGCCCGTCCAGATTGAACGGCGGCGTGAAGTTGTCGACCTGCTGCACGCCGCCGTGCACGGTCCCGTCCTCGAGCCGCAACAAGACTTCGGCGGGATCGCCATGGGTCACGTGCACCCAGAACCGCGTCGGGGCGCCGGTGCGGGCGACGATGGTCGCCGGCAGTTGACGCGACCAATAGGTGCGCAGCTGGTTGGCCAGGGCCGCGTTGCGATCCTGCTCGGTGCCGGCCTCGACGCCGAGAGCCGCGAGCACGGCGATCAGCGTGTGCTCCGATATCTGAGCCTGGCGGCCCGCCCAGTCCTCGTACCACGTGGAAATGCCGAATCTCCCGGCCAGTTCGACCAACGAAGGTGCCAGCTCAGTCATGCCGCTCATCTTGCTGCCAAACGCCGCCCGGCACGATGCGAGCCGGGCGAATGACAGCGCTTGCTCGACAGGACGGGTTGGCCGTCCGCGGCTACGATCCCAATGGAGAGACGAGCAGTCCGGCCGGGGGATCCAGTGGGGAACAGGGAAACTGCCAGCTCAGCGGCGTTTGCCGGCGCTGAGCGAGTTGGCGATGCCGATTGACGCCGGCCGGATTGATGGACGTGACGAGGCTTTGAAGTGAACGCCACATTGCGCTACATGGCGAGGTCATTGCGGGTGGCTTACGGTTATCGATGTGATTCGCGTGCTGGACGTTGTCCAGGCGTTCTAACAGACCGGATGGTGAATTAGTGGCGGAAGAGAGTCGCGGGCAGCGCGGCTCGGGGTACGGCCTCGGGCTATCGACGCGCACCCAGGTGACCGGCTATCAGTTCCTTGCTCGGCGCACCTCGATGGCACTGACCCGCTGGCGGGTCCGGATGGAGGTCGAGCCGGGACGGCGCCAGACCTTGGCCATCGTGGCGTCGGTCTCCGCAGCGGTGGTGATCTGCCTGGGCGCGCTGTTGTACTCCTTCATCAGCCCGGCCGGTCAGGTGGGGGATTCGCCGATCATCGCCGACCGCGACTCCGGTGCGCTTTACGTCCGGGTCGGCGACAAGCTGTACCCGGCACTGAACCTGGCCTCGGCCAGGTTGATCACCGGACGCCCCGACAACCCGCACCTCGTGCGCTCCAGCCAGATCGCCAACGTCCCGCGTGGCCCGATGGTGGGCATCCCCGGTGCGCCGTCGACCTTCGGCCCCAAGACCCCGTCCCTGTCGTCGTGGCTGATCTGCGACACCGTCGCCGGTTCGACCGGCGTCGGTGCGCCCTCGGGTGTGACCGTGACGGTGATCGACGGCACGCCCGATCTCAGTAACCGCCGCCACGTATTGAACGGCTCGGACGCCGTGGTGCTGAGCTACAACGGCGACACCTGGGTAATCCGGGAAGGACGCCGATCGCGGATCGACGCGGCCAACCGCTCCGTGCTGTTGCCGCTCGGCTTGACCCCGGAACAGATCAGCATGGCAAAGCCGATGAGCCGCGCCTTGTTCGACGCGTTGCCGGTGGGCCCCGAGTTGACGGTGCCCGAGGTGCAGAACGCGGGCA
This sequence comes from Mycobacterium sp. NGS40, assembly GCF_059812735.1. Lineage (NCBI taxonomy): Bacteria > Bacillati > Actinomycetota > Actinomycetes > Mycobacteriales > Mycobacteriaceae > Mycobacterium > Mycobacterium sp. NGS40. Next base: position 89,097 of record NZ_JCALDG010000006.1, on the reverse strand, counting down.
GTGCGGCGACCTTCCCCAACGCCCCCGGCCCGGTGGGAACGATCCTCGTCACGCCGCAAATCAGTGGGCCCCAACAGTATTCGCTGGTCTTGCCCGAAGGTGTGCAGACGCTGCCGCCGTTGGTCGCGCAGATCATGCAGAACGCCGGCGGTGCCAACAACAGCAAGCCGGTGACCGTGGAGCCGGCGGCGTTGGCCAAGATGCCGGTGGTCAACAAGCTTGACCTGTCGTCGTACCCGGACAACCCGCTGAATGTCACGGATTTGCGGGAGAACCCGGCGACCTGCTGGTGGTGGGAGAAGACCAGCGGAGAGAACCGGGCCCGCATCCAGGTCATCTCCGGACCCACCATCCCGGTGTCGCAGTCCGAGACGAAAAAGATTGTCTCGCTGGTGAAGTCGGACACCACCGGCCGCACCGCCGACCAGGTCTACTTCGGTCCTAACTTCGCCAACTTCGTCGCCGTGACCGGCAACGATCCGGGTGCTAAAACCACCGAATCGCTATGGTGGGTGACGGATGCCGGCGCCCGATTCGGTGTCGACGACACCCGCGAAGTGCGCGAGGCGTTGGGTTTGCAAACCAACCCGAGCCTGGCGCCGTGGGTCGCGCTCCGGCTCCTTCCGCAGGGCCCGACGCTGTCGCGGGCTGATGCGCTGGTGGAGCACGACACCCTCCCGATGGATATGTCCCCTGCAGAGTTGGTGGTACCGAAGTGAAGCGTGGATTCGCCCGGCCGACGCCGGAGAAGCCTCCGGTCATCAAGCCGGAAAACATCGTCCTGCCGACACCGCTGAGCATTCCGCCGCCCGAGGGCAAGCCGGTGTGGTTGGTTGTGGTCGGCGTTCTGGTGATCGGCCTGATGATCGGCATGGTCGCCATGGTGTTCAGCAGCGGCTCTCGCGTATTCGGTGGCGCCGGCGCGATTTTCCCGATCTTCATGATCGGCGGTGTGGCGATGATGATGTTCGGCGGCCGGTTCGGCGGCCAGCAGCAGATGAGCCGCCCGAAGCTCGACTCGATGCGCGCCCAGTTCATGCTGATGCTGGACATGCTGCGTGAGACCGCGCACGAGTCGGCCGACAGCATGGACGCCAACTACCGCTGGTTCCACCCGGCTCCCGACACGCTGTCGGCGGCGGTGGGATCCCCGCGGATGTGGGAGCGCAAGCCTGACGGCAAGGACCTCAACTTCGGTGTGGTCCGCGTCGGCGTGGGTATGACGCGCCCCGAGGTGACCTGGGGTGAGCCCCAGAACATGCCGACCGATATCGAGCTGGAGCCCGTTACCGGTAAGGCACTTCAGGAATTCGGTCGCTATCAAAGCGTCGTATACAACCTGCCCAAGATGGTTTCGCTGCTCGTGGAACCGTGGTACGCGCTGATCGGTGAGCGCCCGCAGGTATTGGGATTGATGCGTGCGATCGTCTGTCAGCTGGCGTTCTCCCATGGCCCCGACCACGTGCAAATGGTCGTGGTCAGTTCGGACCTGGACGAATGGGATTGGGTCAAGTGGCTGCCGCACTTCGGCGATTCGCGGCGCCAGGACGCGGCGGGTAACGCCCGGATGGTCTACAGCTCGGTGCGCGAGTTCGCCGCCGAGCAAGCCGAATTGTTCGCCGGCCGTGGATCGTTCACGCCTCGCCACGCCAGCTCGTCGGCCCAGACGCCGACGCCGCACACGGTGATCATCGCCGATGTCGTTGACCCGCAATGGGAATACGTGATCAGCGCCGAAGGTGTCGACGGCGTCACCTTCTTCGACCTGACCGGTTCTTCGATGTGGACGTCGGTTCCGGAGCGGACGCTGCGGTTCGACGACAAGGGCGTGATCGAGGCGCTGCCCCGGGACCGCGACACCTGGATGGTGATCGACGACAAGCCGTGGTTCTTCGCCCTGACCGACCAGATCAGCTCCGCTGAGGCTGAGGAGTTCAGTCAGAAGCTGGCGCACTGGCGCCTCGCGGAGGCCTACGAGGAGATCGGCCAACGGGTAGCGCACATCGGCGCGCGGGACATCCTCGCCTACTACGGGGTTGACGATCCCGGTGACATCGACTTCGACGCGTTGTGGGGTGCCCGCACCGACACGATGGGCCGCTCGCGGTTGCGGGTGCCGTTCGGTAACCGCTCCGACAACGGCGAGCTGCTGTTCCTGGACATGAAATCACTGGACGAAGGCGGCGACGGCCCCCACGGCGTCATGTCCGGAACGACGGGTTCCGGTAAGTCGACACTGGTGCGCACCGTGATCGAGTCGCTGATGCTCGCCCACCCGCCCGAGGAGCTGCAGTTCGTCTTGGCCGACCTCAAGGGTGGATCGGCGGTTAAGCCGTTCGCCGGGGTGCCGCATGTTTCGCGGATCATCACCGACCTCGAGGAAGACCAGGCGCTGATGGAGCGCTTCCTCGACGCGCTGTGGGGTGAGATCGCCCGCCGCAAGGCGGTGTGCGACAACGCCGGGGTCGACGACGCCAAGGAATACAACTCGGTGCGGTCCAGGATGCGCGCCCGCGGTCAGGACATGCCGCCGCTGCCGATGCTCGTGGTGGTTATCGACGAGTTCTACGAGTGGTTCCGCATCATGCCGACCGCGGTCGACGTCCTCGACTCGATCGGCCGGCAGGGACGCGCCTACTGGATCCACCTGATGATGGCTTCGCAGACGATCGAGAGCCGCGCCGAAAAGCTCATGGAGAACATGGGTTACCGGTTGGTGCTGAAAGCGCGTACCGCCGGTGCGGCGCAGGCCGCTGGTGTGCCCAACGCCGTAAACCTGCCCGCGCAAGCCGGTCTGGGTTACTTCCGTCGCAGCCTCGAGGACATCGTCCGGTTCCAGGCGGAGTTCCTGTGGCGTGACTACTACTCCCGCGGGATCACCATCGACGGCGACGACGCGCCGGTGCTGGTGCACAGTATCGATTACATTCGCCCGCAGCTGTTTACCAACTCGTTCACCCCGCTCGAGGTCACCGAGGCCGGGCCGGACATCGAGCCGTCGCCGATTCTGGGCAACGGCGAGGTGCTCGAGGTCGACGGCGCCGAGAGCGAAGACGACGACAACGAAGGCATCAGGACGCCGAAGGTCGGCACGGAGATCATCAACCAGCTCCGCAAGATCGACTTCGAGCCTTACCGGTTGTGGCAGCCGCCGCTGACCCAGCCCGTCGCGATCGACGAATTGGTCAACCGGTTCCTCGGCCACCCCTGGGACCAGGACTACGGCTCGTCGAAGGACCTGGTGTTCCCGATCGGGATCATCGACCGGCCGTTCAAGCACGACCAGCCGCCGTGGACGGTGGACACCTCCGGGCCGGGCGCCAACGTGCTGATCCTGGGCGCCGGTGGTGCGGGCAAGACCACGGCCCTGCAGACGCTGATCTGCTCGGCCGCGCTGACCCACACCCCCGAGCAGATCCAGTTCTACTGCCTGGCCTACAGCAGTACCGCGCTGACCACGGTCGCGCGCCTGCCGCACGTGGGTGAGGTGGCCGGCCCGACCGACCCTTACGGTGTGCGCCGGACGGTGGCCGAACTGTTGGCCCTGGTGCGCGAACGCAAGCGCAGCTTCCTCGAGTACGGGATCGCGTCGATGGACGTGTTCCGGCGCCGCAAGTTCGGTGGCGAGGCCGGGCCGGTGCCCAACGACGGCTTCGGCGACGTCTACCTGGTGATCGACAACTACCGGGCGCTGGCCGAGGAGAACGAGGTCCTGATCGAGCAGGTGAACCAGATCATCAACCAGGGCCCCTCGTTCGGCGTGCACGTTGTGGTCACCGCCGATCGCGAATCCGAGCTGCGGCCGCCGGTGCGTAGCGGGTTCGGGTCCCGCGTCGAGCTGCGCCTGGCCGCGGTCGAAGACGCCAAGCTGGTGCGGTCCCGCTTCGCCAAGGACGTCCCGGTCAAGCCCGGGCGCGGCATGGTCGCCGTCAACTACGTCCGACTCGACAGCGACCCGCAAGCGGGCCTGCACACGTTGGTGGCCCGGCCCGCGCTGGCCAACACCCCCGACAAGATCTTCGAGTCCGACAGCGTCGTCGCGGCCGTCAGCAGGCTCGCGAGCGGCCAGGCGCCGCCGGTGCGCCGTCTGCCGGCGCGGTTCGGCGTGGAGCAGGTGCGGGAGCTGGCTGCCCGCGACCACCGCCAGGGTGTTGGCGTCGGCGGAATCGCTTGGGCCATCTCCGAATTGGACCTGGCGCCGGTCTACCTGAACTTCAACGAGAACGCGCACTTGATGGTGACGGGCCGACGCGAATGTGGGCGTACCACGACGCTGGCCACGATCATGTCCGAGATCGGCCGGCTGTATGCCCCGGGCTCGAGCACCGCACCGACGCCCCCGGAGGGCAAGCCCTCGGCGCAGGTCTGGCTGGTCGACCCGCGTCGTCAGCTGCTGACGGTCCTGGGCACCGAGTATGTGGAGAAGTTCGCCTACAACCTCGACGGTGTGCAGGCGCTGGTGGGCGAGCTGGCCGCGGTCCTGGCCGCTCGCCAGCCTCCGCCGGGGCTATCCGCCCAGGAGTTGTTGTCGCGGTCGTGGTGGAGCGGTCCGGAGATCTTCCTGATCGTCGACGACGTCCAGCAGCTGCCGCCGGGCTTCGATTCGCCGCTGCACCAGATCGCTCCGTGGGTGACCCGGGCCGCCGACGTCGGCCTGCATGTCCTGGTCACCCGGACGTTCGGTGGTTGGTCGTCGGCGGGCAGCGACCCGATTCTGCGGGCTCTGCACCAGGCGAACACGCCGCTGTTGGTGATGGACGCCGACCCGGACGAAGGCTTCATCCGCGGCAAGATGAAGGGCGGCCCGCTGCCCCGTGGTCGAGGCCTGCTGATGGCCGAGGACACCGGTGTGTTCGTCCAGGTGGCGGCAACCGAGGTCAACAAGTAGGGCAGCAGCCGCTGAGTTGGGATTGCCGCGGGTCGACCGCGGTCAGTCCCAACTCAGCGGCAATGCTTTGAGCGCGAATGTCTTTGACGGAAACCTGATTTCGGGCGTGTAGTCCGGGGGCACGTCGAAGTCGGGGATCTGTTTGAGCCACTCGGCGACGATCACGGTCAGCTCGATGCGCGCCAGATGAGAGCCCAGGCAGCGGTGCGGTCCACCGCCGAATCCCCAGTGCCGGTGCACCTTTCCGTCCATCACGATGTCGTCGGTCGAAACCGAGTCGGTGCCATCGCGATTGATCGCCGCCATGCACAACCGCACCGAAGTGCCGGGGGGAAGCGTCATGCCGCCGATTTCGACGAACTCCGTGGTGACTCGGGGAGCGACCGGCGCCGACGGCTCGAGCCTGACGATCTCTTCAATGAAAACCCTTGTCTGCCTTGGGTTGTCGCGAAGCATGTCGCGTAGCTGCGGTCTGCGCGCCAGTTCGTAGATGGCGTATCCGATCGCCGCAGTCACCGTGTCCAAGCCGGCCAGGATCAACAGATGGCTCATTCCCAGCAGTTCGAGATCGGTGAAGTCGCCGTCGCCCGTCATGACCTGGGACAGCATGTCGGTGCCCGGGTTCTGCCGGCGTTGGGCGATCACGTCGGTCAGATAGTTCAGCAGCAGGTGGCCCTTGTTGAGGTCCTCCTGGCTCAGGTAGGGGTTGTCCGCGATCAGGGCGTCTTTCCAGCCGATCAGCAGGTCGCGGTCTTCCAGCGGGAGACCATAGAGGTCAAGGAACACTTGGAACGGATACAGGTTCGCGAAATCCGCCATCACCTCGCAGTTGCCGCGGCCGGCGAACTCCGCGATCATCTCGGCGGCGTGCCGCTCGAGCACCGGCCGTGACTTGCTCAGGGCGTGCGGGCTGAAGTACGGCTGCAGGATTTTGCGGTATCGGGTGTGCTCGGGCGGGTCGAATGCCAACGGCACCACCGGCAACGGGTAGCCGGGAGGCTGCAGCGCGAGCCGCGACGAGAAGACCTTGGGATTTCGCAGCGCGGCCAGTACGTCGTCGCGCCGGGTTATGTAGTAGAAGCCGTTCATGAAGACGACCGGGCCCGCGTCCCGGAGCACCTTCCATCCGACACCACGGTCGAGGGCCATGGGCAATTTGGCGTATTCGAGCCGCGGTAGGTAGAAGTCGCCTGGCTCGTAATCGCCAGAGATGCTCATGCGCTCTATCTCCGCTTGTTGTCAGCTATTTCGTTCCTGGTGCCCGGCTCGGCCAGGCCGCGCCTGGAACGACGCCGTCGCCGTTTTCGGCGGCACATCAATATCGCACGTGTGTCGCACATGCTCCAATCCGGCTGGTGGGCCGCGGAACTGGCCGACCTCGAGCGTGTCAGCATCTTCTAGAATTCGAAAGCGGTCGATTTACCTATCGATTCGTCAAATCCGATCTGGCGCGATCCGTGGACGCGGCGGGAGAGGGGACCTGGTGAGGGTTCGTCTCGAGAAGTCGAAATGCGTGGGCCACGCCCAGTGCTACGCCGTCGATCCCGATCTGTTCCCCATCGACGAGTCGGGCTATTCGATCCTCGAAGAACACGAGGTGCCACCCGAGGAAGCGGAGCTGACCCGCGACGGGGTGGCCTCCTGCCCGGAGATGGCGCTCATCCTCGACGAGGAGTGACGAGGACCAACGGCGCCGGCGGCGTCCGGTCCTAAACAGGCAGGCGAACCCCGGGTGAACAGCCAACCGCCGCAAATGAACGCCAGTTGGCCGGGAGTGAACAATGGTTGGCCTGGTGTGAATAGTTGGCATCGCAAGTCGGTGGCCAGGGTATAAGCCATTAGTGTCTTTCACGAGCGGCAGTTCAGCCCAAGCGAGCTGTCGCTTGGTTGCTGGTAGTGGGGGGTAATCGAGGCAGGATGGGCATGACGCTGCTGACCAACTGTCCGGGAAACATGGTGGTAGAACACCGTGTCGGCGATGGCGGGCGGATGCACCTAAACCTACCGGATTGCCGGCTCAACGGGTTTGCCAACCCGCGGACACGTCTGGCTTTCAACGGGTCGGCGGTCCGGGGATAGCAGGTGCCGAGGCAGCCGCTAATGGTTAGTACAGGTTCTTACGCGATAGCCGAGATTGCCACCGCAATCCCGGCCAATTGAGGAGGACACGGTGTTGGACTTCGGAGCGTTACCGCCCGAAATCAATTCCGGTCGCATGTATGTGGGCCCGGGATCGGGGCCAATGATGGCCGCTGCCGCAGGCTGGGACGCGCTGTCGGCCGAGCTGGCCATAGCGGCCAGCGGATACAACTCGGTGATTTCCGAGCTGACCAGCGGACCGTGGATGGGGCCCGTGTCGCAGCGGATGCTCGCCGCGGTCCTGCCGTATATGACCTGGCTCAGCTCGATGGCGGCCGATACGGAGCAGACCGCGATGCAAGCCCGGGGGGCGGCCGCCGCGTTCGAGGCGGCGTTCATGGCGACGGTGCCACCGCCGGTGATCGCGGCCAACCGCGTGTTGTTGGCGACCCTGATCGCGACCAACTTCTTCGGCCAGAACACCCCGGCGATCGCGGTCACCGAGGCCCAGTACATGGAGATGTGGGCGCAGGACGCCGTCACCATGTACAGCTACGCGGCCGCATCGGCGATCGAGGCGGAGGTGCCTCCGATCACGTCGTCGCCGCAGACCACCACCCCGGACGGGACGAACAACCAGGCGCAAGCAGTGGCAAAGGCCGCTTCCGAGCCGGCGAGCCAGTCGGGTCAGACCGTGACCAACGCCGGCACGCAAATGGCCTCCAACAGCACGGTGCCGCAGATGCTGCAGCAAGCCTCGGTAAACGCCCCGGCCGCGGCGCCCCAGCAGCTCGCCGCCGCGCAGGATCCGCCCTGGTGGCAGGGGTGGTTCACGATCCCGACGCCGGACAATCCCAATGGCTGGACCCCAGGCTTCTTCAACACGCTGCGCCAGGGCCTGCAGGCCTACTTCGGCGTTGGTCTTGGAGCCTTCGGCTACCAGATGCAGCAGCAGTTGACCTTCGGTATCGGTACCACGGCCGGTGGTAGTGGTGCGTGGTACCCGACGCCGCAGTTCGCCGGTCTGGCCGCGCTGGGCGGTGGCCACCCCGGCGGCCTCGCGGCCACCGCGCACCTGGCCACCTCGGTCAAGGTCGGCGGACTCTCGGTCCCCAACGCCTGGGCCGGTGCGGCACCCACCGCCGTCGAGGAACCGGCCATCCATGCCACCACCGTCAACTACGCCACCAGCGCCGCCGGACCCGCCAACAACGGCGTCCTGCAGGGCATGCCCATGACCGGTACCGGACGACGCGCCGCCACCGGCTTCACCCACAAATACGGGTTCAAGCGCAACGTGCTTGTCCGTCCACCGTCCGCGGGATAACGGCCATGACGAATTCGAATCTCGAGGAACAGAAGTGACGGCCAGATGAACAGAGATTGTCCGGGTCTGAACAGTTCGCATGGACAGGGCAAGTCCAACAGCGGGCGAACTAACGTCATTATCGGGAAAACCCGTCGGTGCGCGCACCGGACGGTTACTGAGGAGGGAATCACATGTCGTTTGTGACAACGCAGCCAGAAGCGTTGGCGGCGGCGGCGAGCACATTGCAGGGGATCGGTTCGGCGCTGACCGCCCAGAATGCTGCGGCCGCTGCTCCGACGACGGGTGTGGTACCGGCCGCCGCCGATGAGGTGTCGGCGCTGACCGCGGCACAGTTCGCTGCACACGCGCAGATGTACCAGGCGGTCAGTGCACAGGCCACCGCCATCCACGAGCAATTCGTCAACACCTTGAGCATGAGCTCGGGGTCATATGCGCTGACAGAGGCGGCCAACGCGGCCGCGGCCGGCTAAGGGGATCACGATGATTGATTTTGGGGCTCTCCCTCCAGAAGTGAACTCCGCCCGCATGTATTCGGGCGCGGGTTCGACGTCGATGACGACGGCGGCTTCGGCCTGGCGTTCGCTTGCCGCGGAGCTGAATGCGGCCGCGTTGGGCTACGACAACGTGATCACTCAGTTGTCCAGCGAGGAGTGGCTGGGGCCGGCCTCGGCCGCCGCGGTCCAGGCGCTGACGCCGTATGTGACGTGGATGAAGACCACCGCCACTCAGGCCGAAGAGGCTGCCCAGCAGCTCGATGCGGCCTCCGTGGCGTTCGAGACGGCGTTCGCCTCGGTGGTGCCTCCGCCACTGATCGCCCAGAACCGCGCCCTGCTGACCCAGGCTCTGCAAACCAACGTGTTAGGTCAGAACACCGGTGTGATCGCCCAGCTCGAGTCGCAGTACGGGCAGATGTGGGCTCAGGACGCCAGCACCATGTACAACTATGCCGGGCAATCGTCGTCGGCAACGAAGGTAACCCCGTTTGCTGCGGCGCCCGAGGTATCCACCCAAGATGCGGGGGCCAAGCAAGCCGCAGCGACCTCAGCCGCGTCGGCGACCGGCACCGGCAACGCCGCCACTACCACGGCGCAGGCAATCCAGCAGACGCCCCAAACGTTGGCGGCGATCACCACGCCCGCTCAAGCCACCAACAACGCGGACCTGCTCACGCAGGGGTGGTTCCTGCTGACCGGGCAGACCGTCCTGCCCAGCAGCTTCGCGACCTTCGTCAACGGTCTGAGCCCGTTCGTCGGTTTCGCCTATAACACCGAGGGTCTGCCGTACTTCTCCGTCGGTATGGGTAACAGTGGTGTGCAGATCGCCAAAAGTACCGGGGCCCTCGGCGGTGCGGCCGCCAGCGCGGCCTCCGCGGCACCCAAGGGCCTGGCCGGTCTGGGCGGCATGCTCGGCGGCGGTGCCCACGCGGCGCCGGCGGTGGCAGCCGGTCTGGGCAACGCGGCCTCCGTCGGTCGGCTGTCGGTGCCGGCCGTGTGGTCTGGAGCCGCTCCGGCGGTCAGCCACGCCGCCGCCGTACCCGTCAGCGCCATCACCGCGGCCCCCGAAGCCGCGGGCTCGGGCAACCTGCTCGGTGGTATGCCACTGGCGGGCATGGGCGCCGGCCAAGGCTTCGGTGCCTCCGGTCCGCGCTACGGATTCCGCCCCACCGTGATGGCCCGCCCGCCCTTCGCCGGGTAGCCATTCGATTCACTGCGAATGCACGCATGACGGCCGCATGGCCGTCATGCGTGCATTTTGTTTGTCCCGACTCGATGTGAGCGGCCGAAACCCGTTGCAGTTGAACGGGTTTCACGTGCCCTAGTTCTGTCACGCTCCGAGTCACAGGTCCCAGACTGCCAGCGCGTCGCGCACCTCGGCAACGGATGTAGGCACCCGACAACGCCTGTCGTCAAGGGTCGAATCTCGTAGATCCGCTGGGCTATTCGCGATGGAATCTAAGCACCACGCGCAATCCGACCGGGATCCAGGAGGCTCAGTCATGTCGATTGATTTTGGGGCGTTGCCGCCAGAGGTCACCTCTGCGCGCCTATATGGGGGCGCAGGCGCGACGTCGTTGATCACGGCAGCCTCGGCGTGGAATTCCCTTGCGGCCGAGCTGAACTCGGCTGCGATGGGCTACCAAAACGTGATCACTCAGCTATCGAGTGAGGAGTGGCTGGGGCCGGCCTCGGCCAAGGCCGTCCAAGCTCTGAATCCGTATGTGACATGGGTGAAAACCACTGCGGCCCAGGCCGAGCACGCGTCCCAGCAGCTCTCCGCGGCCTCGGCGGCGTTCGAGACCGCGTTCGCCTCGGTGGTACCGCCACCGGTCGTCGCGCAAAATCGCGCCTTGCTGGCCCAGGCGATGGCAACCAACGCGCTGGGCCAAAACGGCGGTTTGATCGCCCAGCTCGAGGCGGAATACGCAAAGATGTGGGCCCAGGACGCCACCACGATGTACAACTACGCGGCCCAGTCCGCATCGGCGACCAAGGTGACCCCGTTCAAATCGGCACCAGAGGTCACCGACCCCTCCGGGCAGGCCAAGCAGGGCGAGGCGACTTCGTCGGCGGCGGCCACCGGAGCCGGCAATGCCGCGAATTCGACGGCCAATGCGATCACCCAGACACCGAGCACGCTGCAGTCGGCGGCTACGCCCGCGGCGGCGGCTGCCGCAGCGGCCACGCCCACGGACCCGTTCACCGAACTGTGGTTCCTGTTGACCGGGCAGACGACGTTGCCCACCAGCTTCGCCACGTTCGTCAACGGCCTGAGCCCGTTCGCCGGTTTCGCCTATAACACCGAGGGTCTGCCCTACTTCTCCGTTGGTATGGGCAACAGCGGTGTACAGATCGCCAAAAGTACCGGGGGCATCGTCTCGGCCACCGCGAGCGCGGCGTCGGCAGCCCCCAAGGGATTGGCCGGTCTGGGCGGCATGCTCGGCGGCGGCGCGACCCATGCGGCGCCTGCGGTCGCCGCGGGTCTGGGCAACGCGGGCTCGGTGGGCCGCCTGTCGGTCCCAGCCGTCTGGAACGGCGCCGCGCCGGCGATCGGCCACGCGACGGCCGTGCCGGTCAGCGCGATCAGCGCGGCTCCCGAAGCCGCTGGCTCGGGCAACCTGCTCGGTGGCATGCCCCTGGCCGGCATGGGCGGCGCCCATGGCGTCGGCGGCGCGGGACCCCGCTACGGCTTCAAACCCACCGTCATGGCCCGCCCGCCCTTCGCCGGCTAGCGGTTATCCGCTGCAAACTGCACGTTTGCGGCCCCTGAAGCGCCACCGAGCAGCGATGCTCCGTGGGTTTTATCCGCGGGCGGATTTTTATCCGTCGGTCAAGTTCTCTCCCTATTGATGGCACCCCTAACCTCCGCGCGCGCCGGGTGCCGCGACGCGACGGCATCTCGCATTCGCCCAGGTGGCAGCCCGCATTCGCGACGCGGTAAGCCACCGGTGGGATCTTGTACTCCTGTCGGATAGCGCCACGCGCCCGCGCAGCCTTCGCCTGACCCGCGGACTCGCCCGGCCACAACCGCCGGGGCCGCGCCTTAGCCTCGCAACCAACCATTTCGGTCAAGGTCATCGACAAATTCCAGTTGCGAGGAACACATGCCGTTCGAACCGGGCGCTGCGTCGATGGACTACGGCGCCGTACCGCCAGAGATCACCTCGGCCCTGATGTACACGGGTCCCGGGTCGGGGCCGCTGATGGCCGCGGCCGCTGGATGGGATGGGCTGGCAACCGAGCTGGCAACCGCGGCCAGCGGCTACAGCTCGGTGATCTCCGAACTGAGCAGCGGGCCATGGATCGGGCCGGCGTCGGCGTCAATGATTTCGGCGGTGTCACCATTCGTGAGTTGGCTCGGTGCGGCAGGCGCCCAAGCCGAGGAGACCGGCACGCAGGCCCGGGCCGCCGCCGCCGCGTTCGAGGCGGCGTTCATGGCGACGGTGCCACCGCCGGTGATCGCGGCCAACCGCGTGTTGTTGGCGACCCTGATCGCGACCAACTTCTTCGGCCAGAACACCCCGGCGATCGCGGCGACCGAAGCCCAGTACATGGAGATGTGGGCCCAGGACGCCGCCGCCATGTTCGGCTATGCGGCCGCATCGACGCTCGCGACGGAACTGACCCCGTTTACGCCCTCCCCCCGAACCACCGACCCGGAGGGGACGACGGACCAGGCGCAAGCGGTGGCAAAAGCGGTCTCCGAGCCGGCGAGCCAGTCGGGTCAGCCCGCAGCCAACGCCACCACGCAAGCGGCCGCCACCAATGCCGTTCCGCAAGCAGCGCAACAACTTTCGACCAACGTAACGGCGGCTGCCAGTCCTTCGGCCACGGCGACCGATCCACCGTGGTGGTCCAATTGGTTCACCATCCCCACTCCGGACAACCCGATGGGATGGGGTCCCAGCGTCCCGCAGACTATCTTCAAACAGCTCAGCGGCCTTCCCTACTTCGGGACGGGTTTGGGCGCCTTCGGTTATTCCATCCAGCAGCAGACGACGTTCGGCTTGGGGTCGACGGCCGGCGCCAGTGGCGCGTGGTATCCGACGCCGCAGTTTTCCGGCCTGGCCGCGCTGGGCGGTGGCCACCCCGGCGGCCTCGCGGCCACCGCACACCTGGCCTCCTCGGCCAAGGTCGGCGGACTCTCGGTCCCCAACGCGTGGGGCAACGCCGCACCCGCTGCGCTCGAAGAGCGAGCCATCCAGGCCACCACCGTCAACTACGCCACCAGCGCCACCGGACCCGCCAACAACGGTGTCCTGCAAGGCATGCCGATGACCGGCGCGGGGCGACGGGCCGCCACCGGCTTCACCCACAAATACGGCTTCAAACGCAACGTCCTTATCCGACCACCATCGGCTGGATGACCCGTGCCCACTCGATCCACCGTCGTGCAGTCACCCGTCAGCGATTCACACCACCGTGCAGTCCGCTCAGCATCCAGGAGGCTCAGCTATGTCGATTGATTTTGGAGCGTTGCCGCCAGAGGTCAACTCTGCGCGTCTATACGCGGGCGCCGGCTCGACGTCGTTGATCGCGGCGGCCTCGGCATGGAATTCCCTTGCTGCCGAGCTGAATTCGGCTGCGCTGGGTTATGAGAGCGTGATTTCCCAATTGTCTAGCGAGGAGTGGCTGGGGCCGGCTTCGGCCGCCGCCGTCCAGGCGCTGACGCCGTATGTGACGTGGGTGAAAACCACTGCGGCCCAAGCCGAAGAGGCCGCCCAGCAGCTGTCCTCAGCCTCGGCGGCGTTCGAGACCGCGTTCGCCTCGGTGGTACCGCCGCCGGTGATCGCGCAGAACCGGGCACTGCTGACCCAGGCCATGGAAACCAACGTGCTGGGACAAAACACCGGCGTGATCGCGCAACTCGAAGCCCAATACAGTCAGTTCTGGGCCCAGGACGCCAGCACGATGTACAACTACGCCGGGCAGTCGTCGTCGGCGACCAAGGTAACCCCGTTCAAGTCGGCGCCCGAGGTGTCCACTCAGGACGCCGGGGCCAAGCAGGCCGCGGCGACCTCGTCGGCCTCGAGCTCCGCGGCCGGCAACGCCGCGCAGACGACAGCCAACGCGATCACTCAGACACCCAGCACCCTGCAAGCCGCGGCGACACCCGCCGCGGCCGCAGCCGCCGCCACCACCACCACGGATCCGTTCACCCAGGCGTGGTTCCTGCTGACCGGGCAGACCATTCTGCCGAGCAGTTTCGCCACCTTCGTGAACGGTTTGAGCCCGTTCGTCGGGTTCGCGTATAACACCGAGGGTCTGCCGTACTTCTCCGTCGGTATGGGTAACAGTGGTGTGCAGATCGCCAAAAGTACCGGCGCCCTGGGAGGCGCGGCCGCCAGCGCGGCGTCCGCGGCTCCCAAGGGCCTGGCCGGTCTGGGCGGCATGCTCGGCGGCGGCGCCCACGCGGCGCCGGCGGTCGCGGCGGGTCTGGGCAACGCGGGCTCGGTCGGTCGCCTGTCGGTCCCGGCCGTCTGGTCCGGGGCCGCTCCGGCGGTCAGCCACGCCGCCGCGGTGCCCGTCAGCGCCATCACCGCAGCGCCCGAAGCCGCCGGCTCGGGCAACCTGCTCGGTGGCGTGCCACTGGCCGGCATGGGCGGCCAGGGCGGCATCGGCGCCGCCGGGCCGCGGTACGGTTTCCGCCCCACCGTGATGGCCCGCCCACCGTTCGCCGGCTGAGGAAGCGCCGCAGCTCGGGCCGCGAAGAACAGTTAGCTAAGTCGATGCGGCCAGGGTGCGCGACCGGCGATGGGATCTCATCCCCGCGGTTGCCCGCGCGGCTCTCCGGCAACGCCCCTGCCGGCAGGCTATCGACAACGAGGGAGGTCAGACAGTGTCAGTCTGGTGATTTCGCTGCTCAGGGGCCCCAAACTAGGCCTTACGCTGTTACTGTGTCGTTACTAAAAGTGAATTCGCCGTACCGTTCCGTGAACAATTGCGAACGGGCGGTCCACGGATCAGGCTTTACGGATCACGGTCATCTACTCTCATCAGAGAGTTTGGGGATTATGGAGGAGGAAAAATCATGTCGTTCGTGACGACACAGCCGGAGGCTTTGGCCGCGGCAGCCGGGACCCTGCAGGGTATCGGATCTGCTCTTAGCGCCCAAAACGCGGCTGCGGCGGCCCCGACGACCGGGGTGGTGCCGGCGGCTGCCGACGAAGTTTCAGCGCTCACTGCGGCTCAGTTCGCCGCGCACGCGCAGATGTACCAGGCCGTCAGCGCTCAGGCCACGGCGATTCACGAGCAGTTCGTGAACACGCTGTCGATGAGTTCGGGCTCGTACGCCGCTACTGAAGCAGCCAACGCAGCCGCTGCCGGCTAACTGGTTTCTTCATTTGAGGCTAAGGACACCCACATCGGAGTGGGTCACGCCAGCCACCCAGCGGTCGGGCAAGCCGTCTACGAGTAGACGGTCCGAGGGGTGCTGGTCAGGAGGGGGATCATCCTTAGGTGTTCGGTCCGGCCATTACGTCACGGTTGTAACTGACCGGACCCAGCCACTGTCCAACACAACAAAATCTCGAGTCGCAATATTAAGGAGAAAGGCAACATGGCAACACGTTTTATGACCGACCCGCACGCGATGCGTGCGATGGCGGGCCGTTTTGAGATGCACGCGCAGACGGTGTCGGATGAGGCTCGCAAGATGTGGGCGTCGTCGATGAACATCGCCGGTGCGGGCTGGAGCGGTCAGGCCCAGGCCACGTCGTACGACACGATGGGTCAGATGAACCAGGCGTTCAACAACATTGTCAACATGCTCCACGGCGTGCGTGACGGACTGATCCGTGACGCCAACAACTACGAGACGCAAGAGCAGGCCTCGCAGCAGGCCCTCGGCCACTAGTCGTAGCAACTACGGCTGCGTAACCTTCAGACATTAGGAGAAAAACGCTATGAGCATTAACTACCAGTTCGGAGATGTGGACGCGCACGGCGCCCTCATCCGCGCGCAGGCCGCTTCGTTGGAGGCCGAGCACCAGGCCATCGTTCGCGATGTGCTGGCTGCCGGCGACTTCTGGGGTGGCGCCGGTTCGGTGGCGTGCCAGGAGTTCATCACCCAGTTGGGTCGCAACTTCCAGGTCATCTACGAGCAGGCCAACCAGCACGGGCAGAAGGTGCAGACCGCGGGCAACAACATGGCCAGCACCGACAGCGCCGTCGGGTCCAGCTGGGCCTGACACCCTTCGCTTCACCCGGGGCCGCACACCAATCGGTGTGCGGCCCCGTTTCATGTGCGCCGGCGCTGTGTTGGACGGCCCGGGTGAGCCGTCAGCGAAACTCGTTGCAGCACAGCGTCGTTTGCCACGATGTTCGCACCGCACTCGATCCGGGGCTTCGTAAGATTTGAGAAGTCTATGAACTCCGTGACAAGCGCTTATGCGCTTTGCGAGAATTCAAGGACATGACCGCCGTAACGTCCGGATACGCGGGTAGCCAGCGCCCACGTCAAGCCATCCTTGGACAGCTGCCGAGGATCTATCGTGCCGACGGTTCACCGATCCGGGTTTTGCTGGTGGACGACGAGCCGGCGCTCACCAACCTCGTCAAAATGGCCCTGCACTACGAGGGCTGGGTGGTGGAGATCGCCCACAACGGACGTGAAGCACTGGCCAAGTTCGACCGGGTGACGCCGGATGTCCTCGTTCTCGACATCATGCTTCCGGACATGGATGGCCTGCGCATTCTGCAGCGGATCCGCGAATCCGACGTTTACACCCCCACACTGTTCTTGACCGCACGCGATTCGGTCATGGACCGGGTCACCGGCCTCACCGCGGGCGCCGACGACTATATGACCAAGCCGTTCAGCCTCGAGGAACTGGTCGCACGTCTGCGCGGGTTGCTGCGCAGGTCCAGCCAGCTGTCCCCGCCGGCCGCCGAAGCGCTCAAGGTCGGCGATCTTCGGCTGGACACCGCCAGCCGCGAAGTCACCCGCGACGGCACACCGATATCGCTGTCGTCTACCGAGTTCGAATTGCTGCGTTTCCTGATGCGCAACCCGCGCCGCGCGCTGAGCCGTACCGAAATTCTGGACCGCGTCTGGAACTACGACTTCGCCGGGCGCACCAGCATCGTCGACCTCTACATCTCGTATCTGCGAAAGAAAATCGACTCTGGCCGCGAGCCGATGATCCACACCGTGCGAGGTGTCGGATACATGCTGCGACCCCTGGAATGACGGGCCGGCGCAATACCCCTTTCTGGTTGCCCCGGTCGCTGCGCCGCCAATTGCTGATAGGCGTATTAGCCGTTGTCACAGTGGTTTTGGTGTCTGTCGGGGTGGTCTCGGTGCTCAGCCTTCGCGGCTACGTCACCGCGATCAGCGACGCCGATGTCGCCGAATCGCTCGATGCGCTGAGCAACTCCTACACCCGGTACCGAAACGGCGAGCACACCTCGGCGCACCGCCGCACCCCGCCGGTGGACCAGGCGATGCTGGAATTCACCGGACAAACACCGGGCAACCTGATCGCCGTGGTGCACGACGGCACCGTGATCGGCTCCGCGGTGTTTTCCGAGGACGAACCAAAACCCGCCCCGCCCGACGTGATTCGCGCGATCGAGTCACTGTCCTGGGCCGACGCGCCACCCAGGACCGTGCGGCTGGGCAGCCTGGGCGCCTACCGCGTCGACAGCCGGCGCGAGGGATCCGATCTGCTGATCGTCGGGATGTCGGTGAAGCTGGCCGACCAGATCATGGCCCGCAAGTACATCACCACCAGCCTGCTGATCGCGGCCGCCCTGGTGATCACCGCCGGGCTCACCGTCTGGGTGGTCGGCTACACACTCCGCCCGCTGCGCCGGGTCGCGGCGACCGCCGCGGAAGTCGCCGGCATGCCCCTTACCGGCGACGACCACCGGATCAGCGTCCGGGTCCGGCAGGAAGACACCGATCCCGACAACGAGGTCGGCATCGTCGGACACACGCTGAACCGGTTGCTGGACAACGTGGATAGTGCGCTGGCGCATCGCGTCGACTCCGACATGCGGATGCGGCAATTCCTCACCGACGCCAGCCACGAGCTGAGAACACCGCTGGCGGCGATTCAGGGCTACGCGGAGCTGACCCGTCAGGACAGTTCGGCGCTACCACCGACCACCGAGTACGCGCTGGCGCGCATCGAGTCGGAGGCGCAGCGGATGTCCTTGCTCGTCGAGGAGCTGCTGTTGCTCTCACGCCTGGGCGAGGGCGAGGACCTGCAGAACGAAGACGTGGACCTGGCCGAACTGGTCGTCAACGCGGTGAACGACGCGGCCGCCGCGGCACCGACGCACATTTGGCTCAAGGACCTGCCCGAAGGCGCGGTCTGGGTGCGGGGCGACCATGCCCGGCTGCATCAAGCCGTCAGCAATCTGCACAGCAACGCCCGCCTGCACACACCGCCCGGCGTCACGGTCACCACCGCAATCACCTGCCAACGCGGCGATTCCGGCGCTCCGTACGCCGAGCTGACCGTGGCCGATAACGGTCCCGGCATCGACGTGGATCTGCTCCCCCGGCTGTTCGAGCGATTCGTCCGCGCGAACACCTCCCGCTCCGACGGGTCGGGCATCGGGCTGGGCCTGGCCATCGTCAGTTCGATCGTCAAAGCCCATCACGGCTCGGTCAGTGCCGAATCCGCCCACGGCCGAACGGTCTTCCGGGTGCGGCTGCCGATGATCGACGGCCCGAGCGGGTAGCCCGGGACCGCGACCCCACATCAGACTTGAATCGCGGCGAGACGATCGTAGGCTTCTCGCCAAATCGCCTCATGCTCGCCAGATGAGAGCGCACCCGCCTTGAGCAACCGGTCGGCGCGGGTCAGCATGGTGGCCAAGCTGAGACCTTCTACGTACCTAGTTAATTCGCGAGAGTCGGCGCCCTGGGGCATCAGGGCGATCGACACAGACCTCACTTGCACGCGGGTGGGCCCGGCCGTCAGGAAGAGCAGAGCGCCGATGATTACATAGCAGACAACGGCGAAGGCCAGCACGGTGTCGGGTGAGGCCGCCACCTCGCCGAGCACCACCATCGCGATCAACCCGAGCGCGGCGCCACTCATCGGCCATCCGCGCCATAGCCGCGCCAGTTGCCGATCGGCGACGCTGCTTCCGGGCGGATAGACGACCAACTGGAAGCGTTGAACCCCGTAGCGTCCGACCGTGGCAACAAATGATCCCCACGGGTGGGCGCCGTCGAGCAGTCGCGACCACCCTCCCCGCGCGGAAAGTGCCGCGCGTGTCGTCGGGACCACGGCGGGTTGAGTAACTCGGTCGCGCGTGTCGTTCATGAAGCCAGATTGACGCCCTCGGCACCAAGCGGGCTTGGGTCCGAACAGCATCCATACGCGCACTGCCCAAACATTTACGGAACACTTTCGACCGACCCCCAGCGCACCCTTCACGAAAAGCTCTGTCGCAACTCGTGATTGGCTACGCCGAACCGATCACTCGGTTTGATCTGCCGACGGTCGACCGGGGAGCGGTTTACCGGGCTCGTCGGGAAACGCGATCACACGCTTGAACAGAACCGTCCGGTTCGAACACAGTGGCGTAAAGAAACCGCAAAGGTGCACTGCGGCGCCGTTAGGAAAGCATCAACCAAAGGCCCTATCGCATTGGCCCCGATTAATTTCAAGCTGACCTTGCCTCCGAGGACTGCGGTGTGGCTGACTCGATGAGGTCCTTTCGTATGCACGCGTTCGGCGCGGAACGGAGACAAGATGGGCGTGTTGGCTTTCGTCGTGCTCACGGTGGCGGTGTTCGCCGTGCTAGGCCTCGTGCAGAAGTTGGTCGAACGGCTGTGAACTACGAAAACGTCGTCGGTCTAGTACTTTCCATCGTTCTCGCCCTGTTTCTCGGGTGCGCCCTGCTGTTCCCGGAGAGGTTCTAGTGAGCACAACGTCCGCGGGAATCATTTTCCTCGTACTTCTCGTCGCGGCTCTGGTTGCGGTGCATGTGCCGTTGGGCGACTACATGTATCGGGTTTACACATCGGAGAAGAGCTCGTCGGTCGAGCGCGTGATCTACCGGCTGATCGGTGTCGACTCACGCTCCGAGCAGACCTGGGGCGCCTACGCCCGCAGTGTGTTGGCGTTCTCCTCGATCAGCGTCCTCTTCCTGTTCGTGTTCCAGCTCGTGCAGGGCAAATTGCCGTTGCACCTGCATGATCCGGCCACCAAGATGACGCCGGCGCTGGCGTGGAACACCGCGGTCAGCTTCGTCACCAACACCAACTGGCAGGCCTACTCCGGCGAATCGACGCAGGGCCACCTGGTACAGATGGCCGGGCTGGCGGTGCAGAACTTCGTCTCGGCCGCCGTCGGCATGGCAGTGGCGGTTGCGCTGGTGCGCGGCTTCGCCCGCAGGCGCACCGGTGATCTGGGGAACTTCTGGGTCGACCTGGTCCGCGGCACGCTGCGCATCCTGCTGCCGATCGCGGTCATCGGGGCGATCGTGTTGATCGCGGGCGGGGCGATCCAGAACTTCCACCTCAACGACCAGGTGGTCAACACGCTTGCCGGCACCCAACAGACCATCACCGGCGGCCCGGTGGCCAGCCAGGAAGTAATCAAAGAGCTTGGCACCAATGGCGGTGGCTTCTACAACGCCAACTCCGCGCACCCGTTCGAGAACCCGAACGCGTGGACGAACTGGCTGGAGATCTTCCTGCTACTGGTGATCAGCTTTTCGCTCCCGCGCACATTCGGGCGGATGGTCGGCAGCACCAAGCAGGGCTATGCGATCGCCGCGGTCATGGGGACGCTGTATCTCATCAGCGTGTCGTTGATGCTCTGGTTCCAGTTGCAGCATCACGGCACGGTACCGACCGCGACGGGCGCGGCGGCCGAAGGTGTGGAGCAACGGTTCGGCATCGCCGACTCGGCGGTATTCGCCGACTCGACCACACTGACCTCTACCGGTGCCGTTGACTCGTTCCACGACTCCTACACCAGCCTCGGCGGCATGATGGCGATGTTCAACATGCAGCTCGGTGAGGTCGCTCCCGGGGGGACCGGCTCTGGCCTTTATGGCATGTTGATTCTGGCCGTGATCACCGTATTCATCGCAGGCCTGATGGTCGGACGCACCCCGGAATACCTCGGCAAGAAGATCAACCCGCGCGAAATCAAGTTGGCGGCAAGCTATTTCCTTGTCACACCGCTGATCGTGCTGACCGGAACCGCGATCGCGATGGCGCTGCCCGGCGAACGCGCCGGCATGCTGAATACCGGCCCGCATGGACTCTCGGAAGTGTTGTACGCGTTCACCTCCGCCGCCAACAACAATGGATCGGCATTCGCCGGAATCAGCGTCAACACCGACTGGTACAACACCGCCCTCGGACTGGCGATGGTCTTCGGCAGATTCCTGCCTATCGTGCTGGTGCTGGCCTTGGCCGGGTCGCTGGCCAAGCAGGGTGCCACACCCGAATCGGCGGGAACCTTGCCCACCCATAGGCCGCAATTCGTAGGAATGGTCGCCGGCGTCACGCTGATTCTCGTTGCCCTTACTTTCCTGCCTATGCTCGCGCTTGGGCCTCTCGCTGAAGGAATTCACTGATGACCGCGACCGTCGATTCGACTGCGCAGTCGCAGTCCGCGACCCCCGACACCACGAAACGGGTACAGGGCGGTCTGCTCGACCCGAAGATGTTGTGGAAGTCGACGCCGGATGCGTTGCGCAAACTCGATCCCCGCACGCTGTGGCGCAACCCCGTCATGTTCATCGTCGAGATCGGCGCCGCATGGAGCACCGTGTTGGCGATCATCGACCCGACCTGGTTCGCGTGGCTGACCGTGGTCTGGCTCTGGCTGACCGTAGTGTTCGCCAATGTCGCTGAGGCGGTGGCCGAGGGTCGCGGCAAGGCCCAGGCCGAAACCCTGCGCAAAGCGAAGACCTCCACCATGGCGCGGCGCCTCAAGGACTGGGCGCCGGGCGCCTCCGCCGGGGAAGAGGAAGTCGCCGCGCCGCTACTGCAACAAGGCGATGTCGTCGTGGTCGAAGCCGGGCAGGTGATACCGGGTGACGGCGATGTCGTGGAAGGCATTGCGTCGGTGGACGAATCGGCGATCACCGGAGAGTCGGCACCAGTGATCCGAGAGTCCGGCGGCGACCGCTCGGCGGTCACCGGCGGTACCACCGTGCTAAGCGACCGCATCGTCGTGCAGATCACGCAAAAGCCCGGGGAAAGCTTCATCGACCGGATGATCGCGCTGGTCGAGGGTGCCAACCGGCAGAAAACCCCCAACGAGATCGCGCTGAACATCCTGCTGGCCGCGTTGACGATCATCTTCGTCTTCGCTGTCGCCACACTGCAGCCGCTCGCGATCTACTCCAAGATGAACAACCCGGGCGTCCCAAACAGCGAGGCGCTCAACGCGAGCGGCGTTACCGGGATCGTGATGGTGGCGCTGCTGGTCTGCCTGATCCCGACGACTATCGGTGCGCTGCTGTCCGCGATCGGCATCGCGGGCATGGACCGGCTGGTGCAACGCAATGTGCTGGCGATGTCGGGCCGGGCGGTGGAAGCCGCCGGCGACGTGAACACCCTGCTGCTCGACAAGACCGGCACCATCACCCTGGGTAACCGGCAGGCCGCTGCCTTCATCCCGCTCGACGGCGTCACCGATGAGCAACTGGCCGACGCCGCGCAGCTGTCCAGCCTGGCCGACGAAACGCCGGAAGGCCGCTCGGTCGTCGTGTTCGCCAAACAACACTTCGGGCTGCGGGCACGCACACCGGGCGAGCTTGCACATGCTCAGTGGGTCGAATTCTCGGCTACCACAAGGATGTCCGGCGTCGACCTTGACGGCCATCTGCTCCGCAAGGGCGCGGCGAGCTCGGTCGCCGAATGGGTAAGCGGCCAAGGCGGCGACGTACCGCATCAGCTTGGCGAGATCGTCGACGGCATCTCCGCTGGCGGCGGCACCCCCCTGGTCGTCGGTGAGACCCGCGACGGCGAGGCCGCGGTGCTGGGAGTCATCCATCTCAAAGACGTTGTCAAACAAGGCATGCGGGATCGATTCGACGAGATGCGCAAGATGGGCATTCGCACGGTGATGATCACCGGCGACAACCCGTTGACCGCCAAGGCGATTGCCGATGAGGCCGGTGTTGACGACTTCCTCGCTGAAGCCACGCCGGAAGACAAGCTCGCGCTGATCAAACGCGAGCAAGCCGGCGGCAAACTGGTCGCGATGACCGGTGACGGCACCAATGACGCACCGGCTCTTGCTCAGGCCGATGTGGGTGTGGCAATGAACACCGGCACCTCGGCCGCAAAAGAGGCCGGCAACATGGTCGATCTGGACTCCGACCCGACCAAACTCATCGAGATCGTGGAAATCGGCAAGCAGCTGCTCATCACCCGTGGAGCACTGACCACCTTCTCGATCGCAAACGACATCGCGAAGTACTTCGCGATCATCCCGGCCATGTTCGTCGCACTGTTTCCCGGGCTGGATCTGATCAACATCATGCGGCTGCACAGCCCGCAGTCGGCGATCCTGTCCGCGGTGATTTTCAACGCGGTCGTCATCGTGGCGCTGATCCCGCTGTCGCTGCGGGGTGTGCGCTACACGCCGAGCAGCGCGTCAAAACTGTTGAGCCGCAACCTCTATATTTACGGGCTCGGCGGAATCATCGCCCCGTTCATCGGGATCAAGCTGATCGACCTGATTATCCAATTCGTCCCAGGGATGTCCTGACATGAAGTTTTCGAATTTCGTACGCGTGCACTGGGCGGCCTTCCGTGCGCTGCTGGTGCTGACCGTGATCACCGGCTTGGCCTATCCCGTGTTCGTTTGGCTGGTCGCGCAGATCCCCGGATTGCACGACAAGGCCGAAGGATCAATTCTGACGGTGAACGGCAAGCCGATCGGCAGCCGGCTGATCGGTCAGCTGTTCACCGACAAGGACGGCAACGCTCTGCCGCAGTACTTCCAGAGCCGGCCCTCGGCGGCAGGCACCGGTTACGACCCGACGTCCTCCGGCGCGAGCAACCTCGGGCCGGAAAGCATCGTCGACACACCGGCCGATCCTACGCAATTGGCCGTCGGCAAGTCCGCTTCCGACGCAGGCTTCAAGCCGAGCCTGCTGACGCAGGTATGCACACGCAGCGCCACCGTGGGCCGACTGGAGGGTGTCGACGGTTCGCGTCCGTTCTGCACCGGTGGCGGGGTGGGCGCGGTGCTCTCCGTGATCGGCTCCCGCGACACCCGCGGAAACGTCGTGCACCCCTCCCGCGTGGTCAGCGTCAACGAGCCATGCCAGACGACGCAGACGCCGTTTCTGACCCTTTACGAGGGAGTGCGCGTCGAGTGCGCGAAATACGGCGACGACTACTCGATGGGCCAGGTCGTGCCCGTTCGCGGCAGCGCGCCCGCCAACCCTGCGGTACCCGCCGATGCGGTCACCGCCAGCGGCAGTGGCCTGGACCCCGACATCTCGCCGGCCTACGCCGGCATCCAGGTCGCCCGGGTGGCCAAAGCTCGCCATGTCAGCCCGGATCAGATCAAGGCGGTGCTAGCCCAGTACCGCAGCGGCCGTGACCTTGGATTCTTCGGGGAGCCGACGGTAAACGTGTTGCAGCTCAACCTGGAACTCGACCGCAAATATCCGGTATCGAGCTGACCGCACAGGGGGATGATGGTTGACGTGAGCGACGTCTCCCTCCACGACCACCGTCCCAAGCGGGGCGAGCTCCGCATCTACCTCGGTGCGGCGCCGGGGGTAGGTAAGACGTACGCGATGCTGGGTGAGGCACACCGGCGGCTGGAACGCGGCACCGACCTGGTCGCGGCCGTGGTGGAGACTCATGGGCGCGCGAAAACCGCTGCGATGCTTGAGGGCATCGAGACGATTCCACCGCGTTATATCGATTACCGCGGTAGCAGGTTCCCGGAGCTCGACGTGCCCGCCGTTCTGGCGCGACATCCGCAGGTCGTGCTGGTCGACGAGCTCGCCCATACCAATACGCCGGGCAGCAAGAATCACAAACGCTGGCAGGACGTCGAAGAACTTCTCGATGCCGGTATCGCGGTGATCTCTACCGTCAACGTCCAGCACTTGGAAAGCCTCAACGACGTCGTCGCCCAAATCACGGGCATCGAACAACAAGAAACGATTCCGGACTCCATCGTCCGAGAAGCCTCGCAGGTCGAGCTCATCGATATCACGCCGGAAGCACTGCGGCGCAGGTTATCTCACGGCAATGTCTACGCCCCAGCCAGGATCGACGCGGCGCTTTCTAACTACTTCCGTCGCGGAAATCTCACGGCCCTAAGGGAATTAGCGCTGTTGTGGCTGGCCGATCAGGTGGATACCGCCCTGGCGAAGTACCGCGCGGAGAACAAGATCACCGACATGTGGGAGGCACGCGAGCGCGTCGTCGTGGCGGTCACCGGTGGTCCGGAATCGGAAACTTTGGTTCGGCGGGCCTCGCGCATCGCATCGAAATCCAGTGCCGAGTTGATGGTCGTGCATGTCATCCGGGGCGACGGGCTGGCCGGTCTGTCGGAAACCCGGATGCACAAGATCCGCGAACTTGCCAACAGTCTGGACGCGTCGGTGCACACCGTGATCGGTGACGACGTCCCCACCGCGCTATTGGATTTCGCCCGCGAGATGAACGCCACCCAGTTGGTGATCGGCACCTCACGACGGTCCCGATGGGCCCGCATCTTCGAGGAGGGTATCGGCACGACCGTCGTCCAGCAGTCGGGCAAGATCGACGTGCACATCGTCACCCACGAGGAATCCAAGCGGGGCTTTCATTTCGCGTCGTTTGCCCCTCGTGAGCGACGCATCGCCTCTTGGCTGGCCGCGATCATCGTGCCGTCGCTCATTTGTGCCGTCACGGTGACGATGCTGGACCCCTATCTGGACACCGGCGGGGAAAGTGCGTTGTTCTTCGTCGGGGTGCTGCTGGTGGGTCTGCTGGGAGGCGTTGCGCCGGCGGCCCTTTCGGCGGTGCTGTCCGGGCTGCTGCTGAATTACTTCCTCATTGCTCCCCGGCACAGCTTCACGATCGCCGAACCCAACAGTGCCATCACCGAATTGGTGCTGTTGCTGATCGCCGTCGCGGTCGCGGTGCTCGTCGACTTCGCCAACAAGCGCACCCGCGAAGCCCGGCTGGCGGCTCAGGAAGCCGAGCTGCTGACGCTGTTCGCGGGTTCGGTGCTGCGCGGCGCGGACCTCGAGACCTTGCTGGAACGGGTGCGCGAGACCTACTCGCAGCGCGCGGTGAGCATGCTGCGCGAGCCCGGTGAGGAAGACCGCGCCGCCGGCAAGAAGAGTTACATCGTCGCCTGCGTGGGCAAAGATCCTTGTGTGACCGTCGATTCCGCGGATACCGCGATCGAGGTCGGTGACGACGAGTTCTGGATGCTGATGGCGGGACGCAAGCTGTCCGCCCGCGACCGCAGGGTGCTGACCGCGGTGGCCAAGCAGGCCGCCGGCCTGATCCGTCAGGGCGAGCTGGCCGAGGAGGCCAGCCGAGCCGAGGCCATCGTGCGGGCCGACGAGCTGCGGCGCTCGCTGCTCTCGGCGGTCAGCCACGACCTGCGTACCCCGCTGGCGGCGGCCAAGGTCGCGGTGTCCAGTCTGCGCGCCGAAGATGTCGCGTTCTCCGCCCAGGACACCGCCGAATTGCTGGCCACCATCGAGGAATCCATCGACCAGCTGACCGCCTTGGTCGGAAACCTGCTTGATTCTTCGCGTCTGGCAGCGGGTGTGGTCCGCCCGGACCTGCGGATGGTCTATCTCGAGGAAACCGTGCAACGTGCGCTGGTCAGTATCGGCAAGGGCGCCACCGGCTTCTACCGATCCGCGATCGACCGGGTCAAGGTCGACGTGGGCGACGCGGTGGCGATGGCGGATCCCGGACTATTGGAACGGGTGCTCGCCAACCTGATCGACAACGCGCTGCGCTACGCGCCCAACTGCGTGGTCCGGGTCAACGCCGGGCGGGTCGCAGATCGGGTGCTGATCAACGTGATCGACGAGGGCCCCGGAATCCCGCACGGAGCCGAGGATCAGATCTTCGAGGCGTTCCAGCGGCTGGGCGATCACGACAACACCACCGGTGTGGGACTGGGGATGTCGGTGGCACGCGGCTTCGTGGAAGCCATGGGAGGCAGCATCGCGGCGGGCGACACTCCTGGGGGTGGACTCACCGTCGTCGTAGAATTGGCTGCACCGCCACAACCGATTGGTGTCCGATGACCCGCGCCGGCGACGATGCAGAGCGCAGCGATGAGGAGGAGCGGCGCTGATGACCCGCGCCGGCGACGATGCAGAGCGCAGCGATGAGGAGGAGCGGCGCTGATGACCCGGGTCCTGGTGATCGACGACGAGCCGCACATTCTGCGTGCGCTGCGCATCAACTTGTCGGTGCGTGGTTACGAGGTCGTCACCGCGGCGACCGGTGCCGGCGCCCTGCGCGCCGCGGCCGAACACAAACCCGACGTGGTGATCCTCGATCTCGGCCTGCCCGACGTCTCGGGTATCGAAGTGCTCGCCGGTCTGCGCGGGTGGCTGACGGCGCCGGTGATCGTGTTGTCCGCGCGCACCGACTCTTCCGACAAGGTCGAGGCGCTGGACGCCGGTGCTGACGACTACGTCACGAAACCCTTTGGGATGGACGAATTTCTGGCTCGGCTGCGGGCCGCGGTGCGCCGCAACGCCGCAGCCTCCGAGTTGGACGAGCCGGTGGTCGAAACCGACACGTTCACCGTCGACCTGGCCGCTAAGAAGGTGACCAAGAACGGCGCCGAGGTGCACCTCACCCCGACCGAATGGGGCATGCTCGAGGTGCTGGTGCGCAATCGCGGGAAGCTGGTCGGCCGCGAGGAATTACTCAAAGAGGTGTGGGGCCCGGCGTACGCCACCGAAACCCATTACCTGCGTGTATATCTCGCTCAGTTGCGGCGCAAACTCGAAGACGACCCGTCGCATCCCAAACACCTGCTGACCGAATCGGGCATGGGCTACCGCTTCGAGGCCTAAGCCGAATCTGTCACACGCCGCCCGAGGAATAAGCGTTTTGCCCGCCTCATAGCGACAACTTCGCCGCTGCCCGCCACGCAAGCGCCAGCTGCCACGTGAGCACATAGCGGAGTTTGATTCCTTGAAGCGGAACAGTGCCACACCGGTCTCACACCCGCCACAGTTGTCGCTGTGAGGCGGGCAAAAAGTGTGCCGAATTCCAGGGGCGGGGGTGACTGGTGTGAACTTACCCGGCGATCGAGAGCACGATGCCGTCGAGGATGTCATGCTCGCTGACCGTCAACTCGTCGATACCGGCCCGGGCGCGCAATTCACGGGCCAGCTCCTGCACCACGATCGCGCCGCCGCCGATCACATCAGCGCGACCCTCGTGCATCGGCGCCAGTGCGACGCGCTGCGCTCGTGTCATGCCGATCAGCTTCTCGCACACCGCCACCAAGTCATCGCCGGTGACCCGCGAAAGATGAATGGCCGCAGCATCATAGGTCGCCATGTTGTGCGCGAGCGCCGACAGCGTGGTCATCGTGCCGGCCAGTCCGACCCAGGTCCGGGCTCCCTCGACCGGTACGGACCGCAGCGCGGGCTCGAGCCGCTCGCGCACGAACGCACGCGCGGCGTCCACTTCCGCGGGCGTCGGCGGATCGGAGTGCAGGCAACGTTCGGTCAGCCGGACGCAGCCGATGTCGGCCGAGTAGCTCGCGATCACCCGGTCGGCGCCCAGCACAATCTCTGTCGAGCCACCGCCCAAGTCGACGACAACGAAAGGCCCACGGGCGCTGTCTAATTCACCGACCGCGCCGCGGAACGACAGCTCGGCCTCTTCGGCTCCGGTGATCACCTCGGCGAGGGTGCCGGGCAGCACCGTGCCCAGCACGCCGGCGGTCATCGCGAAGAAGTCGTCGCGGTTGCTTACATCGCGGGCGGCCGAGGTAGCAACCATCCGAACCCGTTGCACGCCATGGGCTTTCATCTGCTCCGCATAGTCGGCGAGCGCGACCCTGGCTCGCTCGATCGCCTCGGGGGCGAACTGACCCGTGGCGTCGACACCCTGACCAAGGCGCACGATCCGGGTCTCGCGGTGCACGTCGGTCAGCCGCCCGTCGGAGACGTCGGCGATCAGCAACCGGATCGAGTTGGTGCCGCAGTCGACACCGGCTGCTCTCAGCGCCACAACTCACCGTCCAGGATCGTGGCCATGGCCGGCTCGGCGGCCAGCAACGCCACCGCCTCGTCGCCCAGCGGATTGACCCCGGGCCCCTTGGCCAGCGCATGCGCGATCAGCACGTGCAGGCATTTGACCCGATCCGGCATCCCGCCGCCGGAGAACGTCGTCCCGAGCGGTTCGATCGCGTCCCGCTCGGCCAGATACGACTCGTGTGCCCGTCGATACGCGGCGGCCAGTTCGGGGTTCGTCCCCAGCCGCTCGGTCATATCCCGCATCAGCCCCGTGGTCTCCAGCCTGCTCGCGGCCGCGGTGAGCGCGGGATGCGTCAGGTAATACAACGTCGGAAACGGTGTTCCGTCAGGAAGTTTCGGCGCGGTCTTAACCACGCCGGGCTCGCCGTTGGGGCACCGGTAGGCGATCTCCAGCACACCGCGCGGCTCGCGACCGAGTTGGCGTGCCACCGCTTCGGAGTCGGCACGATCAACCACCGGGACTCGTGGGCTTCGGTGATTCCGGCGGCGGCGCGGACTGCCCGGGTCCGGCCGGCGGCCCCGGAGTACTGGCCGGTGGCAGGTGCGGCGCGTCGGCGATGGTGTGCCACAGCGAGGAGTACCACGGCGCACTGCTCGACGGCTTCGCCGTCTCGGCGCCCGGCTGGGGGGACGCCGCCGCGCCGGGGGGAAGCTGGACCTGGAACGGCGTGTCCCCCGGCATCACGAAGCCCAGGCGCTCGCGGGCCTGCGCCGCGATATACGCCGGATCGCCGAGCTTGACCTTCTTTTGCTCGAGGTCGGCGATCTGCCGGCGCAGCGCCGCTTCACTGGCGTTCAGCTGCGCCATCTCGGTGCGCTGCGCGAAATAGGTGCGCACGGGTCCCGCGATCGTCAACGTCAGCACGCACACCACTGCGGCCAGCACCGCCGCGCGCCGCGCGGTGAAACCGAGCCGCTGCTCGGATCGCTGCTCGACGGACTCGGCGATCTGGCGCTTGATGGGTTCGACGATGTGCTCGGCCGTCGTGCGGGCAGCGGCGGCGTTCTGCGTGAGTTTCGACGTGCGCGACGACGGCTTGGACGACGGTTTGGCGGCCCGACCCCGCCGGACCGAATCGCCGGCCTTCCCCGGGCGCGATGCCGGGGAGCGGCGCTTCGGATCTGGCCGTTTCGCGTCGGGCATCGGACGCCTAGCCGTGTTTTCCGTTGACTGTCAAGCTATTTCACATCCAGTGCGTAGCGCGGGAAGGCCAGATCGCCGGCGTAGCGGGCGGCGTCACCGAGGGCTTCCTCGATGCGCAGCAGCTGGTTGTACTTGGCGACCCGCTCGCTGCGAGCCGGCGCGCCGGTCTTGATCTGCCCGCTGCCGACGGCGACCGCCAGATCGGCGATCGTGGTGTCCTCGGTCTCGCCGCTGCGGTGGCTCATCATCGTGCGGTACCCACTGTGGTGAGCCAGCGCGACGGCGTCCAGCGTCTCGGTCAGCGTGCCGATTTGGTTCACCTTGACCAGCAGCGCGTTGCCGGCACCGCGTTCGATGCCTTCTTCGAGGCGTTCCGGGTTGGTGACGAACAGGTCGTCTCCGACGATCTGGACGCGGTCACCGATGGCCGTCGTCAACGCCACCCATCCGTCCCAGTCGTCCTCGGACAGCGGATCCTCGAGGGAAACCAGCGGGTAGGTGTCGAGCAGGCTCGCGTAGAACTCGGACATCTGCTCGGCGCTGCGGGTCTGTTTCTCGAAGCTGTAACCCTCACCGTCAGTGAAGAATTCGGTGGCCGCCACGTCGAGCGCCAGGGCCACGTCGGATCCCGTCTTGAAGCCGGTCGCTTCGATCGCCGACAGGATCAGGTCGAGCGCCGCCTTGGTGCCCGCGACGTCGGGCGCGAAACCGCCCTCGTCACCCAGCCCGGTGCTCAGGCCCTGCTTCTTCAGCACCGACTTCAGCGAGTGGTACACCTCGGCACCCCAGCGCAGCGCTTCCTTGAAGCTCGGCGCGCCGATCGGCGCCACCATGAACTCCTGGACGTCGACCCCGGTGTCGGCGTGCGCGCCGCCGTTGAGGATGTTCATCATCGGCACCGGCAGGATGTGCGCGTTGGGCCCGCCGAGGTAGCGGAACAGCGGCAGCTCGGCCGAATCGGCTGCGGCCTTGGCGACGGCCAGTGACACCCCCAGGATCGAGTTGGCGCCGAGCCGGGACTTGTCGGGGGTGCCGTCCAGATCCACCAGCGCCTGGTCGACCAGCCGCTGGTCGTCGGCATTGAGTCCGATCACGGCCGGGCCGATCTCGTCGAGCACGGCCTGCACGGCCTTGTCCACGCCCTTGCCGCCGTAGCGCTCGCCGCCGTCGCGTAGCTCGACGGCCTCGTGCTCGCCCGTCGACGCGCCGGACGGCACCGCCGCGCGGGCGAAGGTTCCGTCGATCAGGGCTATCTCGACCTCGACGGTCGGGTTACCTCGGGAATCGAGGATCTCGCGGGCCCCGACCTGCTCGATAATCGGCACTAGGATCTCCTTGCTGGTAGCTGATGCCTGCCCCGGGACGGCCTTCAGCCTAAAGCCTGGGACAGTGGTTCATCCTTCTACAGCGGGTGACCCGCCGCATAGGCGGTCGCCCAGTCCCGGACCGCACGTGCGTAGACCCCGGAGTTGTTGTAGGCGCGCAGCGCGGTGACCCATCCACGGGCCGTCGCGAGATCCTTTCCGCGCCAACATAAGTACCCTGCCGCCGCCAGGGCGGCATCGTCGATGTTGTCCGGGCTGAGACGGCCGTCGTTGTGAGCGTCGACCCCGTACAGCCGCCAGGTCTCCGGAATGAACTGCATGGGCCCCATCGCGCGGGCTATCGCGGGCTGGCTGTCCGTGGTGTCTTGCGCGGCGTCGACAATGCGCAGGTTGCCACCGCTGCCGTCCAGCTGGACACCCCGGATTGGTGGATTCACATCCCCGTTGGGCGACAGCGTGGCGCCGCGATAGGTGCCGTGGTGGCTCTCGACCTGCCCGATGCCGGCCAGCGTCGTCCACGCGATGTGGCACTTCGGGTTTTCCACCTCGGCGACGCGGGCCGCGTACGCGTAAGCCTCCAGGGCGATCAGCGGGATTTCCAGGGCCGCGGCGCGAGGCCGCGCCCAGTCCCGCAACTGATCTGCGGGCCGGCCGCTGGCGTGAGTGTTCACCGCGGGCACCGGATCCCCGAATGGCGGCGGCACACCCGCGGGGATGAACAGGCTGAGTTGCCAGGTGCAGCTGGAGGCCATCAGCATCGCGGTCGCGCCTATCACGGCGGCCGCCCGCAACCAGCGCCTCGGCGACACCACGTTCCCCTTAACTTCCCCTACACCAACGTCACCCAATGATTATCGTCCCATGACCTTTCGGAGTATCCGGTCGCATTGAGCCGGCGAACGCGGTTTCGGTCAGTTCGTCGCTTAGCTGCCGCTTGCCCTGGCTAGCAAAGCGCGAACAGTGCTGACTACCGGGATTCACCAACTCACAAGCCACATTACCCGTGGTGACCACGGAAAACGGCAAACATCGCGGCGATCGCTGACCGGTAAAGATGCGAACGCGATTCAAACCGGCATCAGCCTCGGTCTCGGCTCCGCTTGGTGCCTTTGCCGGACTTCTTGGATTCTTTGCCGGTCTCGCCGTCGGTCTGCGCGTCCTCGCTCCCATCGTCGTCTTCGGACTCGTCGTCCTCGGACTCGTCTTCGGACTCGTCGTGTTCCGAATCAGCGTCGACGTCCTCGTCCTCGAAGTCCTCGTCCGCTGCCTCGGGCTCGAGTTCGGCGGCCACCTCGGATGGCCAGTGCTCGCGCCACTCCGCCTCGGTGACCTCGCCCAGCGGGGCCACGTCGAACTCTTCGGGCACGGTGTCCCCGCGGCGCGTGGCGGCGATCGAGCGCTCGACCGCGCGGACCATGTCCACGAATTCCAGAACGCGGGTCCGCAGCACACTTTCCGCGTCGACATCCGTCGACACCGAGACGGAGGTGATCTCGGCGGGAATCAGATCGGCGGGCAAGCCGGCCGCATGCGCGCGCGCAATCACCTTCTGCGCCAGCGCTAACGCCGGCTGGCCGGTATGGACGTCATCCATCACCGAATTGCGGGGTTTCTCCGCGGCTTTGCGCTCTTCCCATTGGGCCAGTTGTTCTTCGAGCGAAATCGATTGTCCTGCAAGCACTCCCGGCACACGGTTGCCCAGCTTCCGCATCAGCGTGGCGGCGACGTCGTCGATGTCGAACGGGAACTGGCGCGCCTCCTCGGCGATGCGGGCATGGAACAGCACCTGCAGCAACACATCTCCGAGCTCTTCGCGCAGCGCCTCGGCGTTGCCGCTGCGGACCGCGTCCAGCAGCTCGTAGGTCTCCTCCAGCAGGAACCGGCGCAGGGAATCGTGGGTTTGCTCGCTTTCCCACGGCCCGGCGGTCCGCAATTTGTCCATCATCGCGACGGCGTCGACGAGACGTTCACCGCGCGGCGTGTCCGGCGCCGAGATCAGCCGGGCGCCGGCGGCCAGCCGCGCGGTCACGGCGGGGTGCTCGGGGTCCGACGACAGCAACACCGGCGCGGGATCATCGGGGCCCCCGGTGTCCACCGGACGCGCGGAAGCCAACGACCAGGGCACCGCGACGGGCATCTCCTCGGTGTACTGGATCTCACCGGTCAGGTGCTCGATCGCCTCGACGGGTACCAGAGATGGCCGACGGGGATCGAACAACACGACGATCACGCTTGTCGCTCCTCCCTGGTCATCGGCGCAGGTGACGAACTCGTTATACCAATTTCTTGCTGCGGTTTCCCCTGTAAAGCCGTCACCAAGTTGGCCACCATCTGCACCAACTCGACATCGCGAAGCCGCGGCGCGCCTCCCAAACTGGTGGAGCCGCCGGCTCGCGGAATCGGAACCTGCACCGTGGACGTCGTGGCCCGGTAGTTGGCGGCCGGATACATCCGCTTGAGCCGCACCTGGGCAGAATCTAGCAGCGTGATCGGCGACAGCCGCACCGTCGCCGCAGATGGGGCCGATACCTCGGTGATGCCCGAAGCGCGGCACAGCAGCCGCAACCGCGCCACCGCCACCAGCCGCAGGGCCGGTTCGGGCAGCGCGCCATAGCGGTCGGTCAGCTCCTCGACGACGGCGTCGACGGCCGCGTCGTCGGGCGCGGCGGCCAGGCGGCGGTAACCCTCCAGCCGCAGCCGGTCACTGGCGATGTAGTCCGGCGGCAGGTGCGCGTCCACCGGCAGGTCGATGCGCACATCTTTGGGCTCTTCGGCGGTGCTGACGGTCTCCCCGTCGGCGGCCGCCTTGTACGCCTCGACGGCCTCGCCCACCAACCGCACATACAGGTCGAAGCCGACCCCGGCGACGTGCCCGGACTGCTCGACACCGAGCACGTTGCCGGCGCCGCGGATCTCGAGGTCCTTCAGCGCGACGGCCATCCCGGCGCCCAGCTCGTTGTTCTGGGCGATGGTCGCCAACCGGTCGTAGGCCGTCTCGGTCAACGGCACGTGCGGCGGATAGAGGAAGTAGGCGTAGCCACGTTCCCGGCTGCGGCCGACCCGGCCCCGCAGCTGGTGCAGCTGGGACAGCCCGAAGGTGTCGGAGCGCTCGACGATCAGCGTGTTCGCGTTGGAGATGTCCAGGCCGGTCTCGATGATCGTGGTGCACACCAGGATGTCGTAGTCGCGGTTCCAGAACCCCTGCACGGTGCGTTCCAGCAGCTCCTCGGGCATCTGGCCGTGCGCGACCACGACACGCGCCTCCGGCACCATGTCGCGCAGCCGGGCCGCGGCCGAGTCGATCGAACTGACCCGGTTGTGCACGTAGAACGCCTGGCCGTCGCGGAGCAACTCGCGCCGCAACGCCGCCGCCACCTGCTTGTCGTCGTGCGGGCCCACATAGGTCAGCACCGGGTAGCGCTCTTCGGGCGGCGTCAGGATCGTCGACATCTCGCGGATCCCGGCCAGGCTCATCTCCAGGGTGCGCGGGATCGGGGTGGCACTCATCGTCAGCACGTCGACGTGGGTGCGCAGGCTCTTGATGTGTTCCTTGTGCTCGACGCCGAAGCGCTGCTCCTCGTCGACGACCACCAGGCCCAGGTCCTTCCAGCGCACCCCGGTCTGCAGCAGTCGATGCGTGCCGATCACGACGTCCACCGACCCGTCGGCCAGGCCGTCGATCACGGCGCGGGACTCGCCTGTGTCGGTGAAGCGGGACAACCCCTTGACGGTCACCGGGAAGCCGGCCATCCGATCGCTGAACGTCTGCAAATGCTGGTCGGCGAGCAGCGTGGTGGGCACCAGCACCGCGACCTGCTTGCCGTCCTGGACGGCCTTGAATGCCGCCCGCACCGCGATCTCGGTCTTGCCGTAGCCGACGTCACCGCAGATCACCCGGTCCATCGGGATCGGCTTCTCCATGTCGGACTTGACCTCGGTGATCGCGGTCAGCTGGTCGACGGTCTCGGTGAAACCGAACGCGTCCTCCATCTCGGCCTGCCACGGGGTGTCCGGAGCGAACGCGTGGCCGGGGCTGGCCTGCCGCTTGGCGTACAGCGACACCAGCTCGCCGGCGATCTCGCGCACCGCGCGACGGGCCTTGGTCTTGGTGTTGGTCCAGTCGCTGCCACCGAGCTTGCTCAGCGCCGGCGCCTGCCCGCCCACGTACCTGGAGAGCTGGTCCAGCGAGTCCATCGGGACATACAGCTTGTCGGAACCGCCGCCCCTCTTGCTCGAGGCGTATTCCAGCACCAGATATTCGCGACGGGCCCCGCCGACGGTCCGTTCGGTCATCTCGACGAACCGCCCGATGCCGTGCTGGTCGTGGACCACCAGGTCGCCGGCGGTCAGCGCCAGCGGGTCGACGGTGTTGCGCCGCTTGGCCGCCAGCCGCTTGCCTTCCGGCGACGTCGCCCGGTTGCCGGTCAGGTCGGTCTCGGTGATGACGACGAGGTTGGCGCCGGGAATCACGACGCCGTCGTGCAGCGGTCCCTTGAGTACACCCACGACGCCCGGCTGCGGCGCCGCACCGCAGTCCAGCATGGCGGCGGGGGTGTCGGACTCGGCCAGCCGCTCCACCACACGATGGGCGGTACCGGTTCCGGGGGCGACGATCACGGCGTAGCCGCCGGTGGACACGTGCGCGC
Organism: Mycobacterium sp. NGS40; assembly: GCF_059812735.1. Taxonomy (NCBI): domain Bacteria; kingdom Bacillati; phylum Actinomycetota; class Actinomycetes; order Mycobacteriales; family Mycobacteriaceae; genus Mycobacterium; species Mycobacterium sp. NGS40. The sequence continues at coordinate 52,989 of NZ_JCALDG010000006.1, read as the reverse complement.
GCAGCATCGCGAAGATGCTTTCGATGTCGTGCTGGTGGCCGCGGGCCGACGGCGCCGTCCGCACCTCCAGCTCGACCGCCGACTCGTCGGACAGCTGACTCAGCGTCCACCACGGGTGACCGGCCTGGGCCGCGGCGGCCGCCACATCGTCCAGCTCGGCGAAGCCCGACCCACCCAGTTCCTCGACGTCGACCGGCGCTTGATCTTCTGAGGTGCCCATCGCCGCGACCGACCAGGACGCCTCGAGGAATTCGCGGCCGGTTTTGATCAGGTCGGCGGCGCGGCTGCGCACCTTTTCCGGGTCGCACAGCAACACCGGGGTGCCGTCGGCCAGCTGATCGGTCAGCAGTGCATGAGCCCCATTTTCCGAATCTTCCGGGGGATGAAGCACCGATTGCAGCGCCTCCATCCCGTCGACCGGGATGCCCTCGGACAGCTTGGCCAGCATGTCGGAGACGCTGCCGGTGATCGCGCCCTCGGCCGCCGGATGGCGGGACAGCAGCTCGGCGGCCCGGGCCTTCACGTCGTCGGTCAGCAGCAATTCACGGCAGGCGACGGCGACGAAGGTGTCGACCTCGATCTCCGGGATGGACCGCTGATCGGCGACCGCGAACATCCGCATCTCGCTGACCTCGTCGCCCCAGAACTCAATGCGCACCGGGTGTTCGGCGGTGGGCGCGAAGACGTCGAGAATGCCACCGCGAACGGCGAATTCACCGCGCCGGCCGACCATGTCGACCCGGGTGTAGGCCAGTTCGACCAGCCGGGTGATCACGCTCTCGAATTCGACTTCCACGCCGGCGCGCAATGTGAGCGGTTCCACAAGACCCAGCCGCGGCGTCATCGGCTGCAACAGCGAACGCGCGGCGGTCACCACCACCTGTAAGGGCGGACCCAGGGTGGTGTCGTCGGGATGCGCGAGCCGGCGCAGCACCATCAAGCGGGCGCCGACGGTGTCGACGCCGGGCGAAAGGCGTTCGTGCGGCAGGGTTTCCCAGGACGGGAACACCGCCACCGCCTCGCCGAACACGCCGCGCAGCTCGGCACCCAGATCGTCGGCTTCCCGCCCGGTGGCGGTGACCACGAGCAGCGGCCCGCGACGCGCCAGGGCGCTGGCGACGAACAGGCGCGCGCTGGCCGGGCCGACCAGGTTCAGTTGGGCCGGCGCAGCGGCCGCATCCGCGGCCAGCTGCTGGAAAGTGGGCGCCGTCAGCGCTAATTCAACGAGCCCCGCGATCGGGGTTTCTGGGCGAGCAGGCCCCGGTGCGGTCATGATGCACCCATTCTAGGTGCGGCGAAAAGTGCACCGAACAACGTCGATATTGCGCCGGGGGCCGTCAAGGGATCGTAAGGATTCCGCCATGCGGGCCCGGCCGGGCGCACTTTGAAGTCATGACATTGCTTGACATGTTGCCCTCGATTGGCCGGGCGGCGCCCCGACGGCTGGATCCCGCGATCTGGCCTGTCACTACGCATTCCGACGAGGACGGCCGGCTCTGCATCGGCAACGTACCCCTGACAGATATCGCCGATGAGTTCCACACCCCCACCTATGTGATCGACGAAACAGATTTCCGCTACCGCGCCCGCCGTTACCGCAAGGTGCTGCGCGACTCCAATATCGCTGAGATCGTCTACGCCGGAAAGTCTCTGCTGACCACGGGGGTGGCGCGCTGGGCCAGCGAAGAAGGCCTGGGCGTCGACGTCTGCTCGGCCGGCGAGCTGGCGGTCGCCCTGGCCGGTGGGGTGGATCCGGCCCGGATCATCATGCACGGCAACGCGAAATCGCCCGAGGAGTTGCGGCAGGCGGTGCACGCCGGGGTGGGGCGCGTCGTGCTGGACTCCTGCATCGAGATCGCGTACTTGGCGGGATGCGCCCGCAAGAGTCAACCGGTGCTGATCCGGGTGACCCCGGACCCCCCCACCTGGCAAGACATCCATGGGCGCTGCGCGGTCACCACCGGTATCAGCGACCAGAAATTCGGCTTCACGCTCGCCGGGGATCATGCCGCCGACGCGGTGCGGCGAGTGCTGGCGCACCCGATCCTCGACCTGGTCGGGCTGCACTGCCATATCGGCTCACAGGTCACCGACCCCGCGCTGTACGGCGAGGCCATCCACCGGGCAATCGCCGCCATGGCCGACATCCGGGCCCGGCACGGAATCATCCTCACCGAGCTGAACATCGGCGGCGGCCACGCGATCCCCTACCTGCCGGGCGATCGCGAACTCGACCTCGACGACCTGGCCGTCGTCCTCGAAGACGCACTCGACGAGGCCTGCGCCGGGCAGCATTTCCCGCGGCCGAGGCTCGTGGTGGAACCCGGTCGCGCGATCAGCGGCCGGGCCGGCGTGACGCTGTATCGCGTGTGCTCGATCAAGACGCAGCCGGGTGGGCGCACCTTCGTCGCGGTCGACGGCGGCATGAGCGACAACCCCCGGATGTCGTTGTACGGCGCGCAGTACACGGTCACGTTGGCCAACCGCCATTCGGTGGGGCTCAAGCAGCGGGTCACGGTGGCCGGCCGGCACTGCGAGGCCGGCGACGAGATCGCCCGCGATATCGAGTTGCCGGTGGACCTGCATCCCGGTGACCTGCTGGCCGTGGCGTGCACCGGGTCGTATCACCACAGCATGGCGTCGAACTACAACATGGTGTGCCGGCCGCCGCTGGTGGCCGTCAAGGACGGTCGGGTTCGGCAACTGGTTCGCCGCGAGACGGTCGCCGATCTGCTCGCACGCGACTGCGGTTGAATCGGGCCGGGGCCCTCGGATGCTGACCGATGGCCCTGGCGCAAAGGCCTTCCGCCCCTGCCACCGGCGCGTTCGCCGGCTTAGCTTCGGCGTATGGCGCTAACGCGGCCTACCGGCCTGTTCATCAATGTGCACAAGGCGCTGGTCATTCCGGTGACGGTGGCGGCCATGCTGACCTTCGGCAACTTCTCCACCGCGATGTGGCTGTACCTGGGGATGCACGGCACCTACTCGATACTGTGGCTCATCAAGGGCCGCACCTACCCGGATCGCCGTTTCGCCGAGCAGGTGCCGATCTGGATCGGCATCGTGTTCGTGTTCTTTCCGCTCGCCGGGTACTACGCCGCGCCGATACTGCTGGCCTGGCTGCACCCCGACGTGCCGGCCTGGGCGGTCGGCCTCGGCGTCTCGATTTTCACCTTCGGGATCTTTCTGCATTACGTCTCCGACGCGCAGAAGTACTACACCCTGCAGGTGCGCTCCGGTCTGATCGACACCGGCCTGTTCGCCCGCACCCGCAACCCGAACTATCTCGGCGAGATCTTGACCTATATGGGTTTCGCGATCATCTCCTGGCACTGGGTCCCGTTCGTCGTCAATTTCGCGTGGATCTTCGGGTTCTTCATCCGCAACATGATCAAGAAGGACCGCTCCATGTCGCGGCTTCCCGGCTTAGCCGCCTACCGGGCCCGCACCGGCATGCTGTTGCCACGCCTGCTCCGGCCCGCAGCTCGGCCGGTTGCCGTCGACTGAGCCGCGCGGAGCGGTCAGAGCTGGCTCGCGCGCTACTCGTCTTGCAGCCGGGGGTCGGATTCGAGATGGGTCAGGCCGTTCCACATCAGGTTGACCAGATGCGCGGCCACGACTTCTTTCTTGGGCTCCCGGGTGTCCAGCCACCACTGCGCGGTCATCGACACCGAACCCACCAACGCCTGCGCGTACAGCGGCGCCAGATCCGGATCCAGGCCGCGGCGGGCGAAGTCGCCGGCCAGGATCGAGGACACCTGCCCGACGGCGTCGTTGAGCAGGCTGGAGTAGGTGCCTGTGCTGATCGCGGCGGGCGAGTCGCGAATCAGGATGCGGAAGCCGTCGGTGCGTTCCTCGACGTAGGTGAGCAGCGCCAGCGCGACGCGCTCGACCCGCACCCGGGACCGGTTGTTGGTCAGCGACGAGGTGATCCCGTCCAGCAGCGCCGACATCTCCCGGTCGACGACGACGGCGTACAGGCCCTCCTTGCCGCCGAAGTGCTCGTAGACGACGGGCTTGGACACGTTGGCGCGCTGCGCGATCTCCTCGATCGAGGTGCCGTCGTAGCCACGTTCGGCGAAAAGTGAGCGCGCGATGCCGATCAACTGGTGTCGTCGCTCGCTGCCGGTCATCCGGGCGCGTGGCGCGCGCACTTCTTTGTCCGGGGCTGCCACGTTACTCAGGGTATCGGTTTCACCTGGTGAAATTGCCCGGGTTCGACGGCGGGCCGCCAATGTCTCGCACACCGTCTGCGCTGAAGTGTCCACTCCTCAACGGACCGCAAGCGGTCCGCATCGTCGTCAGACTAAAGTCTTGGTGGCGCGGTTGGCGGTTAGCCGCCGTCGGCCGTGATCTGCAGTCCGTCGTGGTGTAATCGGCAGCACCTCTGATTTTGGTTCAGATAGTTCAGGTTCGAGTCCTGGCGACGGAGCTTCGGTTGCTGGTTCTGCCAGGGGGCACGGGATGAGATTTTTGCCACCGGTGCAGGTGAATGACAGTCTTGACGGCGTGGCGGTGCTTGCGCGTTCCGCCCGGCGTGGGACACAGCACGAGGAGAGTCGATGTCGTTTCGCGGTGACACTGCGGTCGTCGTTCTAGCGGCCGGGCCCGGCACCCGGATGCGCTCGGATACCCCCAAGGTGCTGCACACCATCGGCGGCCGCAGCATGTTGTCGCACTCCCTGCACGCGATCGCCAAGGTGGCGCCGCAGCGGCTGGTCGTGGTGCTGGGCCATGAACACCAGCGCATCGCACCCATCGTGGCCAACCTCGCCGAGACCCTGGGCCGTCCGATCGACGTCGCCCTGCAGGACCGCCCCCGCGGCACCGGCCACGCCGCGCTTTGCGGCCTGTCCGCGCTGCCGCAGGACTACGCCGGCATCGTCGTGATCACCTCGGGCGATACTCCGCTGCTGGACGCCGACACCCTGGCCGATCTGGTCGCGACCCACCACGCCGTCTCGGCCGCCGCGACGGTGCTGACCACCACGATGCGCGATCCATTCGGCTACGGCCGCATTCTGCGCACCCACGACGACCCCCGGCAAGGCCAAGTGATGGCGATCGTGGAGGAAGCCGACGCGACGGACTCGCAGCGCAAGATCGGCGAGGTCAACGCCGGTGTCTACGCCTTCGACGCCGCGGCGCTGCGTTCAGCGCTCGGCCGGCTGAGCTCCGACAACGCCCAGCAGGAGTTGTACCTGACCGACGTCATCGCGATCCTGCGCGGCGACGGCCTGCCGGTGCACGCCCGCCACGTCGACGACAGCGCGCTGGTCGCCGGGGTGAACAACCGCGTCCAGCTCGCCGCGCTGGGCGCCGAGCTCAACCGCCGCATCGTCGCCGCCCATCAGATGGCCGGCGTGACCGTGATCGATCCGGCCACCACCTGGATCGACGTCGACGTGACGATCGGCCGCGACACCGTCGTGCACCCGGGCACCCAGCTGCTGGGCCGCACCCAGATCGGGGGCGGCTGCGTCGTCGGCCCCGACACCACGCTGACCGACGTCACCGTCGGCGACGGCGCCTCGGTGATCCGCACGCATGGCGACTCGGCGTCGATCGGCAGCGGCGCGACGGTCGGCCCGTACACCTACCTGCGCCCCGGCACCGTGCTGGGAGCCGACGGCAAGCTGGGCGCCTTCGTCGAGGTCAAGAACTCCAGCATCGGGACCGGCACCAAGGTGCCGCACTTGACCTACGTCGGCGACGCCGACATCGGCGAGCACAGCAACATCGGGGCGTCCAGCGTGTTCGTCAACTACGACGGTCAGACCAAGCGGCGCACCACCGTCGGCTCACACGTGCGCACCGGCTCGGACACCATGTTCGTCGCACCGGTGACCGTCGGCGACGGCGCCTACACCGGGGCGGGCACCGTGTTGCGTGACGACGTGCCGCCGGGGGCATTGGCGGTTTCCGCCGGCCCGCAACGCAACATCGAGAACTGGGTGCAACGGAAACGTCCAGGCAGTGCCGCCGCGCAGGCAGCGGACAAGGCCGCCCAGCAAGCTACGACGGCTGCTGAGCCGTCCGAACCCGAATAGACACCATGAATTTGGTGCCTGGCAACCCGGCCGTCCTTCCGTACCATTCGCTACGTACGATGGGCATTTCCAATTTTCGATCCCGAACGGCGAGGGCAGCACGGTGAGCCACGACTGGACCGATAACCGCAAAAATCTGATGCTGTTCTCCGGCCGGGCGCACCCCGAGCTGGCCGAGCAGGTCGCCAAGGAACTCGACGTGCACGTCACCGCGCAGACGGCGCGGGAGTTCGCCAACGGCGAGATCTTCGTGCGCTTCCACGAGTCGGTGCGCGGCTGCGACGCCTTCGTCCTGCAGTCGAATCCGGCGCCGGTGAACAACTGGCTGATGGAACAGCTGATCATGATCGACGCGCTCAAGCGCGGCAGCGCCAAGCGGATCACCGCCGTCATGCCGTTCTATCCCTACGCCCGCCAGGACAAGAAGCATCGCGGCCGCGAGCCGATCTCGGCCCGGCTGGTCGCCGACCTGCTCAAGACCGCCGGCGCCGACCGGATCGTCACCGTCGACCTGCACACCGACCAGATCCAGGGTTTCTTCGACGGGCCCGTCGACCACATGCGCGGCCAGACCCTGCTGACCACCTACATCAAGGACAACTACCCCGACGGCAACATGGTCGTGGTCTCCCCCGACTCCGGCCGGGTGCGCATCGCCGAGAAGTGGGCCGACTCGCTGGGTGGCGTCCCGCTGGCCTTCATTCACAAGACCCGCGACCCGCGGGTGCCCAACCAGGTCGTCTCCAACCGCGTCGTCGGTGAGGTAGAGGGCCGCACCTGCGTGCTGATCGACGACATGATCGACACCGGTGGCACGATCGCCGGCGCGGTCAACCTGCTGATTGAAGACGGCGCCACCGACGTGATCGTCGCGGCGACCCACGGCGTGCTGTCGGACCCGGCCGCCGAGCGGCTGGCCTCCTGCGGTGCCCGGGAGGTCATCGTCACGAACACGCTGCCGATCGGCGAGGAGAAGCGCTTTCCTCAGCTCACGGTATTGTCGATCGCGCCGCTGCTGGCCAGCACGATTCGTGCGGTATTCGAAAACGGTTCTGTCACAGGACTATTCGACGGAGACGCTTAGATGGCTGCCGAGGCTGTCATCTACCACAATCCCAAGTGCAGCACCTCGCGCAAGACGCTGGAGTTGTTGCGGGACAACGGGTTAGAGCCCACCGTCGTCCAGTACCTGAAGACTCCGCCGTCGCGCGCCGAGTTGGTCAAGATGATCCGCGACGCCGGTATCGACGCGCGCACCGCGGTGCGTAAGCGTGAATCGCTGTACGCCGAGCTCGGGCTGGCCGACGCGTCCGATGACGAGTTGCTCGATGCGATGGCCGAGCACCCGATCCTGATCGAGCGCCCATTCGTCGTGACGGACAAGGGCACCCGGCTGGCCCGTCCGATCGACGCGGTCCACGAGATTCTGTGAGACGGCTCGCGGCCGCTGCCACGATTACCGCGCTGACGACGGCGGCGCTTTCTGTGGTCGCTTGTGGGCCGAAAGCTCCTGACTACTCGACGGTTTGGACGACGAGTTCGACGGCGACGACCACCACGGTCGAGAAACCGGTTCCGTTGTCGCAGTATCTGAACAGCATCGGCGTGACGGGCAAGCAGGTAGCGCCGAGCACCCTGACCGATCTGTCGGTGTCGATACCGACACCGCCGGGCTGGTCGCCGTTCACGGATCCGCATATCACGCCCGAGACGGTGATCTTGGCCAAGGACAAGAAGTATCCGACCGCGCGTCTGGTGGTGTTCGCCCTGAACGGTGACTTCGACCCGGCGCAGGTCATCAAGCACGGCAACGACGACGCCCAATTGTTCGAGAACTTCAAGCAATTGGACTCCTCGATGCAGCCCTACAACGGCTTTCCCTCGGCGATGATCCAGGGCAGCTACAACGGCGACAACGGCACCCGGCTGCACAGTTGGAACCGGATCGTGCTGCCGACCGGGTCGCCGCCGGCCAAGCAGCGCTACTTCGTCCAGCTCACGATCACCGGCCTGGCCGACCAGGCCGCCGCGCAGTCGACCGACATCGACACGATCATCCACGGATTCGTCGTCGCGGCGAAATAGCTTGTGAGACCCCAAGACTGCGATGCCGTGCGACTACGCCGGCCGCTACCCGAGCACAGCCTTGCGGCCGGTTCAAAAGGCACTGTTGTCAACGCTTTTCAGGTTCGCGGCCAGCCGACGGCATACCTGGTGGAATTCCCGGATTCCGGCGACAGACCCTTGGTGATCATCCACGTCGCGCAGGAGGACCTCGAGGTCATCTGGCGGCCGCAGTAGCACAACGCCTGGCCGCGAGACTGCCGACTCGCCGCGAGCCCTCGAACACTAGGGTTGTCACTCATGACTGACTGGACCGCCGCCGATCTGCCGTCATTCGCCGGGCGCACCGTGGTTGTCACCGGCGCCAACAGTGGGCTGGGTGTGATCACCGCACGCGAGCTGGCCCGAGTCGGCGCGACGGTCATCATGGCCGTGCGCGACCCGCGCAAGGGCGAGAAGGCCGCTCGCGACATGCGCGGCCGGGTCGAGGTGCGTCAACTCGATCTGGCCGCTCTGACGTCGATTCACCTGTTCGCCGAGGGGGTCGACACGGTCGACGTGCTGATCAACAACGCCGGCATCATGGCCGCCCCGTTCGCCCTGACCGCCGACGGCTTCGAGAGCCAGATGGGCACGAACCACTTCGGTCACTTCGCGCTGACCAACCTGCTGCTCCCCAAGCTGACCGACCGGGTCGTGACGCTGACATCGATGGCGCACTGGGCCGGCCGGATCGACTTCGACGACATCAACTGGAAGAACCGGCGCTACTCGCCCTGGCTGGCCTACAGCCAGTCGAAGCTGGCCAACCTGCTGTTCACCAACGAGCTGCAGCGCCGGCTCAAGCTGGCGGGTTCACCGCTGCGCTCCCTGGCGGCCCACCCCGGTTACTCGCACACCAATCTGCAGGGCGCCACCGGCCGCAGGCTGGGCGACGCGATGATGTCGGCTGTGACCCGGGTGGTGGCCACCAGCCCCGAGTTCGGCGCGCAGCAAACGCTGTACGCCGCGTCGCACGACCTGCCGGGCGACACGTTCATCGGTCCCAAGTTCGGCTGGATCGGCCGAACCCAACCCGTCAGCCGCAGCCGGCACGCTCAGGATCCGACCGCGGCAACCGCGCTCTGGGAGGTCTCCGAGCAGCTCACCAGCACCAAATTTCCGCTCTGAGGTGCCGATGCGCTACCCTGGCCGGGCGTCACGGCGAGGGTGCAGGCTGCTAGCCGGCACCGTTATCGACGGAGACCGACATATGTCGCGACCCTGGCCGTGCCTGGAAACTTAGGTACAAAGCACACAGGAGCGACACGATGGCTAAGAAATCCGCGGTCAACCAACTCAGCGTCACGGTCCGAGCCGAGACCGGCAAGGGTGCGTCCCGGCGGGCCCGGCGCGAGGGCAAGATTCCCGCGGTCCTCTACGGCCACGGCAGCGAGCCCCGGCACCTGGAACTGCCCGGGCACGACTTCGCGGCCGTGCTGCGGCACTCGGGCACCAACGCGGTGCTGACCCTGGACATCGAGGGCTCCGAACAGCTGGCGCTGACCAAGGCGCTCGACATCCACCCGATCCGTCGCAACATCCAGCACGCCGACCTGCTGGTCGTGCGCCGCGGCGAGAAGGTCGTCGTCGAGGTCTCGGTCGTGATCGAGGGTGAGGCCGGACCGGACACCCTGGTCACTCAGGAGACCAACACCATCGAGATCGAGGCCGAGGCCTTGTCGATTCCCGAGCAGTTGACCGTCTCGGTCGAGGACGCCGAACCCGGTACCCAGTTCACCGCCGGTCAGATCCCGCTGCCGTCGGGCGTCAACCTGGTCTCCGACGCGGACATGCTGGTGGTCAACGTGGTGAACGCTCCGACCGCCGCCGACCTCGAGGAAGAGGGCGCGGGCACGACCGGCGAGGGTGCCGAAGCCGCGGAAGAGGGGGCCGGCGAAGCCGAGGCCTCCGAAGAAGAGTCCGAGTAGGCAGTCGACGACGTGGCCGATCCTCTTCTGGTGGTCGGCCTGGGCAATCCCGGAGACAACTACGCCCGAACCCGGCACAACCTCGGGTTCATGGTTGCCGACCTGCTCGCCGCGCGACTGGGCTCAAAGTTCAAGGTGCACAAGCGTTCCGGCGCCGAAGTGGTCAACGGCCGGCTCGCCGGGCACTCGGTGCTGGTGGCCAAGCCGCGCTGCTACATGAACGAGTCCGGCCGCCAGGTCGGCCCGCTGGCCAAGTTCTACTCGGTGGCGCCGGCCGACATCATCGTCGTCCACGACGAACTTGACCTCGACTTCGGTCGCATCCGGCTCAAGCTCGGCGGCGGCGAGGGCGGCCATAACGGGCTGCGTTCGGTGGCCTCGGCGCTGGGCACCAAGGACTTTCAGCGGGTGCGCATCGGCATCGGGCGTCCGCCCGGACGCAAGGATCCAGCGGCGTTCGTGCTGGAGAACTTCACCGCGGGCGAGCGGCCCGAAGTCCCGACGATCTGCGAGCAGGCCGCCGACGCCACCGAGCTGCTGATGGAGCTGGGGCTGGAGCCGGCGCAGAACCGCGTCCACGCCTGGTAATTCACGTCAGGTGTGCGTCCAGGGGCGACCCCGCCCGGCGTGTCGCCGCCGCCAGCGCACAGTCAAATCCCTCAGCGCACACCGCACGCCGCGGGAAATCGCTACCCGGTGACCAGCGTTACGGAGTTGGACCGGCGCAGCTTGCCCGACGGCGTCTTCGGGATGGTGCCCGGGCCGAGCACCACGACGTTGCGGGGCCGCATGTCGACCTCTTTGAGTACCTCGCGGGCGACCTCGTGTTCCATCCGGCGCACCTCGGCCGGGTCGCCGAACGCGTTGGACTCGACCGCGACCGCGAACGTCTCGCGTGAGTGGCCGGCGTCGAGGCGGACCGCCACGGCGCAACCGGGGCGGACACCGTCGACGCGGCAGGCCGCCCGCTCGATGTCGGTCGGGTAGATGTTGCGCCCGGCCATGATGATGACGTCCTTGACGCGGCCGCACACCACGATGTGGCCGTCCTCGTTGATGTAGCCGAGGTCGCCGGTGTCGTACCAGCCGTGCTCGTCCTGAGCGGAGATGAAGCCGCCCATGGTCAGGTAGCCCGGGGTCAGCGACTCGCCGCGCAGCTCGATCACGCCGACACCGCGCGGGGGCATCACGTTGCCCTGCTCGTCGATGATGCGGGCCTCGAGATCCTTGAGCAGCGGGCCGAGCGTGGCCAGCCGGCGGGTGTTGCCCTTGGTCGCGGGTACGGCCCGGCGCAGGGCGGCCAGCAGGTCGGCGTCCACCTCGTCGACGACGAGACCGGCGTTGCACTCCGAGAACGACACGGCCAGCGTCGTCTCGGCCATGCCGTAGGCCGGCAGGATCGCCGAGGATCGCAGGCCGAACGGCTTGCCCGCGTCCAGCAGGTCCTCGACGTCGGCGGGCTCGACGGGCTCGGCGCCGGACAGCGCGAAGCGCAGGGTCGACAGGTCGAAGTCGCCGGCCTTGGCCTGGCGGCGCAGCCGCTTGGCCAGCAGCGCGTAGGCGAAGTTGGGCGCCGCGGTCATGGTGCCCTTGTACTTGTCGATCAGCTTGGCCCACAGCAGCGCGTCACGCAGGAAGTCCATCGGCGTGACCTTGACCAGCTCCGCGCCGAAGTACATCGGAATGGTGAGGAAGCCGACCATGCCCATGTCGTGGAAGCAGGGCAGCCAGCTGACCATCACATCGTTGTCGATGTCGTACTGCGCGCCGATGAACATGGCCTCGGCGTTGGAGTAGATGTTGCGGTGGGTGATCTGCACGGCCTTCGGCGAGCCGGTCGAGCCCGACGTCAGCTGCATCAGCGCCAGGTCGTCCTCGCCCACCTCGATGGGGTCGATCGGCTCCGACGCCAGCAGGTCGGTGACGGTGAGAACCTTGATGCCCTTCTCTTCCAGCACCGGAATCGCGACCAGGAAGGGCTCGGAGACGATCACGACCTGCGCCTCGATCATGCCGATGACGTTCATCGTGTCCTCGGCCCACACGGCCAGATCCGTGCGCGGAGTCGGCTGGTGGAGCATGGTCAGGCTGGCGCCGCGCATCCACAGACCCTGCGCGGTGGGGGCGATCTCTACCGGGTAGCCGGCGAGCACGCCGACGGCGTCACCGAGGCCGATCCCCGCGGCGGCCAGGCCGCCCGCGATACAGCGCGCGCGCTCGTGGACCTCGCCCCAGGTGTGGCGGACGGGCTCGTGGGGTTCACCGGTGACCATGCCCTTCTTGGAGACCCGGGCATTGTGGAACATCTTCTCGGTAAACCTGCTCACGCAAACCTCCTCGGTTCCGGCGCTATCCCCAAGACCCGAAATTTCATGTTCCGCTCGCCGGGCAACACTTTGCAGCAGGCGCGCGAGCACAGTTGGGAAGCGGTTAGATCTCGAAATAGTGATTGGTCAGCAACCCCGTCTCCGGTTGCCCGATCAGCGCGACGACCCCGACCCGCCAAGCCCGGTCGGCATCGACCAAGCGGCCGTCCACCGCAACTTCCGGCGGACGGCCAGACCGAATGCTCGAGCTGATCGATAGTGGTCACCGCGAGTTATCTTAAACTCCTCTTAAGTAGCAACCCACCATTTCGGCAATTTGAGTCGGATTTCACAGCTCGTTCAGTCGTCGGTCATCGGCGTCGGGACCACGCGGGCGCCCGGCACCGGACCGGTGGCGACGCGGACCGTGCGGCATACACCGGCGCCGGACAGGTGCGTGCCGATGTCGACCGCCGAGGACGCTGAACTGCACAGAAACGCGCACGTCGGGCCCGAGCCGGACACGATGCCGGCCAGCGCCCCCGCCTCTTCCCCCGCGCGCAGTGTGCGCCGCAGCGTGGGATTCAGGCTGGCCGCGGCCGCCTGCAGTTCATTGCCCAGCAGCGGTGCCAGCTGTTCGGGATCGCCGGCGGCCAACGCGGCCAGCACCGGCCCGGGCTCGGCGAGCCGCGGCGTGTTCGCGGTTTCCCGCAGCCGGTCGAGCTCGCCGAACACCTTTGGCGTGAGCAACTCGCCGTGGGCGAACGCCAGCACCCAGTGGAAGGTGTTGCGGGAAAGCACCGTGGCCAGCTCCTCGCCCCGCCCGGTGCCCAATGCGGTGCCGCCGTGCAGGGCAAACGGCACGTCGCTGCCCAGCCGCGCGGCCAGCATGCGCAGATCGCGGCGCGGCACGTTGAGCTCCCACAGCGAGTTCATCGCGACCAGCACCGCCGCGGCGTCCGCGCTGCCGCCCGCCATGCCGCCGGCCACCGGGATGGATTTGTCGATCATGATCGAGACGTCGGGCGCGCGGCCGACGTGTTCGGCCATCAGCTCCGCGGCCTGCCAGGCCAGGTTGCGTTCGTCGGTGGGCAGCGTGTCGGCACCCTCGCCGACCAGCTCAAGCGACAAGACGTCGGCATTGCGCACGGTCAACTCGTCGAGCAGCGAGACGGCCTGAAACACGGTCGTCAGCTCGTGGTAGCCGTCGTCGCGCCGGTCGCCGACCGCGAGGTACAGGTTGACCTTTCCGGGCACGCGGACGGTGACGGACCCGGTGGGCACCCACTGCGCGGCGGTGCTGCCGTCAGACATGCGCAGTCTCCCAGCCAACCACCGCCACGGCAGCAGACTATCGCTGCGGCAGGCGAACCACACGCAACGGCGCCGGGCTCAGCCGCCGGATGCCTGCGGCTGCGCGGGGTCGCCGGACCGGCGCAGCAGCCGCACGAAGTCGTCGATGGACAGCGTCTCGCCGCGGCGGGCGGGATCGATGCTGGCCGCCAGCAAGCGATTTGCCGATTCGTTGCCCGAGCCCGCCCACTCCGAGAACGCGTTGCGCGACGTCTTGCGCCGTTGCGCGAACGCGATGTCAATTAATTCGAACACCTGGCGCCGGAAGGCGTCGTCCGTGGGCCATGGCGCGCGGTCGTACCGGTCGATGCGGACCAGCCCGGAGTAGACGCGGGGCACCGGCCAGAACACGGTCGGCGACACCATGCCGCACCGGCGAACCCGCCCGAAGAAGCGCACCTTGACGCTGGGCACGCCGTACTCCTTGCCGCCCGGCTCGGCGGCCAGCCGCTCGGCGACCTCGGCCTGCACCATCACGGTGACGGTCGCGAGGGTCGGGAATTCGGCGAGCAGATGCAGCAACGCCGGGACCGCGACGTTGTAGGGCAGATTCGCGACTAAGGCTGTTGGGCCGGACGGCCCGGGGGCCAGCTCGTCGCGCCGCAGGTTCAGCACGTCGCGGTTGAGCACCGTCAGCCGTTGGATCTCGCTGTGGGAGTGCTCACCGACGGTCTGCGGCAGCCGCTCGGCGAGCACCGGGTCGATTTCGATGGCGGTGACCGTGGCACCGCGGTCGAGCAGCGCCAAGGTGAGCGAGCCGAGACCCGGGCCGACCTCCAGGACGTGGTCGGCGCGGCCGATTCCAGAAGTCGAAACTATCCGCCGGACGGTATTGGCGTCGTGGACGAAGTTCTGGCCCAACGATTTTCGTGGCCGAAATTCAAGTTCTTTGGCCAGCCGCCTGATATCGGTTCGTCCGAGCAGCTGGATTGTCAGCGCGCACCGGCTCTTCCGCTGCACACCGGCCAGGCGCCCCAACCCTGGCGCTCCCTGGTCACCTCGGCGACCGTGATCTGCTCGTCGCGGCTGGCCAGGTCGGCGCGCGGGGCAAACCGCAACCCGCCGTTGCGCTCCCACGTACTTTGATCGAACTGCACGCCGCCGTAATAGCCGTTGCCGGTATTGATCGCCCAGTTTCCACCGGCCTCGCAGCCGGCGATGGCATCCCAGATGGATCCATCGGTCACCGGCGGCACCTCGGTGCCGGGCTTGGTGCCCACCCGCACCACCGAGTCGCGCGCCGGCGCGATCACGATGTTGGCGATCGGCAGCCGGCCGGTCTCCACTCCGTTGACCGTGGCCACCGCGTAGGTCACGTCTTGGGTGCCCGGGCTCCCCGGGTCCTCGACAACCTGGCGGCTCATGTTCATGTCGGGGTCTTCGACCTTGCGTGCGTTGGGCGCCAACGGGACCCGCTCGGTGACCTTCTCGATGCGGTTACGCGTCACCTGGATCTGCATGCCGTCGACGATCGGCGCCGTCGCGGCGGGCACCACCTGATCGCTGTCTTGCAGCGGCACGCCTGCCGCACTCAGCAATCCCGCGACGTTGGGCGCCGGCAGGTGCACCATGCGGATGTTGCCGCCGTCGTTGATCTGGACGCTCTTAGCGCTGACGACCGGCAGGGCCATGCCGGCCAGCGGAACCCGGCTGGCGCGCGAGGCGGCTGCCGGAGCGGTGTCGGTCATCGCGAGCTGCGCCAGCGCTTCGTCGACGGTGGAGGCGGTCGTCCACACCTGCTTGGTGTCGCTGCCGTCCAGCGAGATCTGCAGCGGCCGGCTGCGGCGCAGCGTGATCTTGTCCGCATCGTGGATCTGCACGTCGGCGGCGGGGTACAGGTCGTCGCGCTGATCGACGACGTAGCCGTTCTCTTCGACGATGTCGATCACCTTCGACTTCATCGTCGTCACCCGCATCGCGATGCCGTCGACGGTCAACGTCACCGTCTTGGACACCGAGACCGCGAAACCGCCGGCGACCGCGAGCGCTACCAGCAGCCCTGAAACGACGAGCCGCAACATCGGCGATGGGGTCTGATGAAGCCTTCTCAGTACAGTCAACGCGCGTCTACCCCGACCTCAGCAACCACTTAACGACCTACCCAGCAGCATTCGACAACAGTGCAATAAACCAACAATTCGATCACAAGACGGTAACGAACCGGTCAAGCTGGAGCAACTCCGGCGCGAATATGTTGTGGAAATCACCCGCCCGATTCGACGAGTCCGTAGACCCGTCCGGCATTGCTCGTGGTGATTCGGGCTAGTTCCTCCGCCGGACGATCGAGCAGTTCCGCGATCGCACGAACAGTATAAGGAAGGCAATACGGCTCGTTGGGCGCGCCGCGATAAGGATGTGGTGTCAAAAACGGTGCGTCGGTTTCCACCAGCAGCTGTTCAGCCGGCACCTGCGGCACGGCCTCGCGCAGCGCGCGCGCGTTCCGGAAGCTCACCGTTCCGGACAGGCTGACATACCACCCGGCGTCGGCGCAGCGACGGGCCATCGCGCTGTCGGACGAAAAGCAGTGGAAGATCACGGTTTCGGGAGCGCCTTCGGCGTCCAGCACGTCGAGCACCGCAGCGTCGGCGTCCCGGTTGTGAATCATCAGCGGCTTGCCGCACCGCTTGGCCAGGTCGATATGCCACGCGAAGGCCTCCCGCTGCACATCGGGCGCGGCGCAGCCGTCCAGCCGACCGGGCCAGTACAGGTCCATTCCGCTCTCCCCCACGGCCACCACGCGGGGATCGGCGACCAGTCGCTCGATCTCACCGCGCGCCGCGTCATCGAGGGCGTTCGCGCGCGTGGGGTGCAACGCCACCGCGGCGTACACACGCGGGTCCCAGCCGGCAGCCCGGGCCGCCCACCGCGCCGAGTCCAGATCGTCGGCGATCGTCACGACGGCCCCCACCCCCACCGCGGCGGCACGGTCGAGGATGGCCGCCACGCCGGCGGCGTCGTGGGCGCCGCAGCCGTCGAGGTGGGTGTGCGCATCGATCAGGGGCGCCAGCGGCGCCGGGGCGGGTGGCGCTTCTCGTTTACCAGGTCGGCTGGAGCTCACGCGCACACAATAGGGTGAATCTCGATGAGGCCCTATTACGTCACTACTGCGATCGCGTATCCAAACGGCGCGCCGCACGTGGGTCATGCCTACGAATACATCGCGACCGACGCGATCGCCCGCTTCAAGCGGCTCGACGGTTACGACGTGCGGTTCCTGACCGGGACCGACGAGCACGGCCAGAAAGTCGCCGAGACCGCGGCCGCCGCGGGGGTACCGACCGCCGAGCTGGCCCGGCGCAATTCCGATGTGTTCCAACGCATGCAGGAAGCGCTGAACATTTCGTTCGACCGCTTCATCCGCACCACCGACGCCGACCACCACGAGGCGTCCAAGGAGATCTGGCGGCGCATGCAGGCGGCCGGAGACATCTATCTGGCGACCTATTCCGGGTGGTACTCGGTGCGCGACGAGCGCTACTTCAGCGACTCGGAAACCGAGGTGGTCGACGGAACCCGGATCGCCACCGAGACCGGCGCGCCGGTGACCTGGAGCGAGAAGGAGCAGACGTTCTTCTTCCGGCTCTCGGCCTACGCCGACAAGCTGCTGGCCCACTACGAGGCCAATCCCGACTTCATCGGACCCGAGGTGCGGCGCAACGAGGTCGTCAGCTTCGTCTCGGGCGGGCTGACCGATTTCTCGATCTCGCGAACCACCTTCGACTGGGGCGTGCAGGTGCCCGAGCACCCCGACCACGTCATGTACGTCTGGGTCGACGCACTGACCAACTACTTGACCGGTGCCGGATTCCCCGACACCGGCTCGGAGTTGTTCCGCCGCTACTGGCCCGCCGATTTGCACATGATCGGCAAGGACATCATCCGGTTCCACGCGGTCTACTGGCCGGCGTTTCTGATGTCGGCCGGAATCGAGCTGCCGAGAAGGGTTTTCGCGCACGGGTTCTTGCACCACCGCGGCGAGAAGATGAGCAAATCGGTAGGCAACACCATCGACCCGGTGGCGCTGGCGGATGCGTTCGGCGTGGACCAGCTGCGCTACTTCCTGCTGCGCGAGGTGCCGTTCGGCCAGGACGGCAGCTACAGCGAAGAGGCCATCATCAACCGGATCAACACCGATCTGGCCAACGAGTTGGGGAACTTGGCGCAGCGTTCGTTGTCGATGATCGCCAAGAACCTCGACGGCGTGATGCCCGAACCCGGTGAGTTCACCGCCGCCGACTCCGACCTGCTCGCGACGGCCGACGCGTTATTGGAGCGGGTGCGCGCGAATTTCGACGAGCAGGCCATGCACTTGGCACTCGAGGCGATCTGGCTGATGCTGGGCGAGGCCAACAGATACTTTTCGGCCGAGCAGCCGTGGGTGTTGCGCAAGAGCGAATCCGAGGCGGACCAGGTGCGCTTCCGGACCGTGCTCTACGTCACCTGCGAGGCGGTCCGCATCGCGGCACTGCTGGTGGCGCCGGTGATGCCGGAGTCGGCCGGCAAGTTGCTGGACCTACTCGGGCAGGCCGACGGCCGGCGGACGTTTGCCGCGATCGGTGCGCGGCTAACCCCTGGCTCGGTGCTGCCGGCGCCTACCGGGGTGTTCCCCCGATACCAGCCAGCTTCCGAAGACGAGTGAGCGAAAACGAATGGCAGCAAACCGCCGTCAGGGCACACGACAGGAAATATGTGCAACATGACCTCTGGCATAGACCATAATCGCTCTGTGGAGCGACGACAGAATCGGCACCAGCACAATCAATCGCCGATGACCACCTTGAAGCAGCTGCCTGCCCTGGTGGTGCTGGAGCGGATTCCGGTCCCAGTGCTGGCCGTCGGCGACGACGGGGCGATCCTGTTCACCAACACCGCATTTGCGGAGATGGTCGGCTACGAACCCGAAGAGGTGCTGGCGCTGCGCTTCGGCGAGGTTTTCCACCGGGCTCCCGACTCGGAATCCTCGCTGCTGTCTGTTGTCCATGCCCTGGCGAACGAGGTCGTCGAGTTGGCACACAAGGACGGGTCGGTCGTGCGTGCGCTGATGAGCAAATCAGTGGGGATGCGCGCCGACGACCGATTCGCCCTGGCGACCTTCCAGGATCTGACCGAGCAGCTGTGGGACGACGAGCGCTGACGTCCCGTGAACCCTTGAGCCCGCCGATCAGCGCCGGGCTCGCAGCACGATCACTCCGGCACCGACGACGGTCACCGCGAGCCATGCGCCGCCCACCCACCACAGCCACCCCAGGTCGGAGTGGTCCTCGGGTGCGTTGACCGGACCGGCCGTCGGCGAGTGTTCGACGGTCACCGGGTCCTGTCCGGCCACGGCGACCACCGCGACACCCTTGAGCCGCTGCCAGCGCTTGTTGTTGTCACCGCCCAGCCACCGGATCAGCTCGTCGACCTGAGCCGACGTGCCGTTGGACGTCGCGACCAGCAGTGACCGGCCATGGTTGAAAACCGTTTGGAGAGAACCGAATTTCATCACCGGATCCAGCGCGAGCGTGGTCGGTTTGCCGTCGGCCGTGTAGGCGTTGACGGTGATCGGCCCGCTGGGTCCCGCCGACACCGGAAGTACGACGTTGGAATGGTTCCACCCGTCGGCCGAAATCAGGATCGCGGGATTCGACGAATCGATGGCCTGCTGCACGCTCGTCACATGGGTGTAGATGGGCGTCGAACTGATTCGCTGCAGACCCACCACCAGGCTGACGGCGCGCAGGGTGTCCGGCAGCGAGTGAGCCTCGATGCCCACCTGGACCCGGGGCATCAGCGCCTGGGGCAGCGACTGGAAGCCGTCGGGTACCGGCGGTGTGGCGGGCTTGCTCTCAATAGTGGTGTCGCCGTTGATGTTCAGCGTCAGTAGCTGGTTCCCGGGCCCGGCGGTGTAGAAGTCCCCGCAGTGTCCCACGTTGCTGGCCACATCGAGCACCACGTCGAGGCTGGTGTAACGCTGCAGCAGCCGGTCGGGCACATCCACCCAGCGGTCGATGGTGCCGTGGCCGTCGGTCGGGAAGTGATCGATGGTCTCCGGGCCGATGTTGACCGTGACCTGACCGCCGATATTGGACGGGGTCGGGGTGTAGGAGCCCTGCAGATGCACGCGCACGTTGCGGATGGACCTGCCGAACCGGGTCTGGTCCAACCCGATCGACACCCGCGGCTGCAGCGAGGTGGCGTTGGCGACGGTCTGCCCGAGGTCGCGCATGGTCGTGCTGTCGCCGGGCTGTTGCGGGTTGGGCTTGAGTTGTTCCACGACGGCCTTGGACGAAACCGCCAGCTGGGACAGGTCATTGAACAGCACGGCCGTATCCGATTCGTCGGCCTCCCCCAGCGGTCCCGACATCAGCAGGTACGTCGCCGCACCGGAGCCTTGCAGGGCCAGCCCGTTGTCCGACCCCTCTTTGACGACGATCTGGCGTTCCAGCGATTGCGGCGGTGCCGGCGGCGCGACCTGTCCTTCGGGCAATGGGACGACGGCAATCTCGGGGTTCTGCCGGCCATAACGCGAGGCGGCCGAGGCGGCCAGCTGAATCGCCGTGTCCGACTCCGAGGACGACGGCGATTGCGGCAGGTAGATGCTCAGCTTCTTCAACACCGGCGGCAAGAAGTGCGCCACCGTGGTGGGCGGCTGTTCGACGCCGGTGTAGCTGATCGACGGACTGGACAGCCGCAGCGGGCTTTCCGGGTACAGGCAGACCCCGTCTTGGGGCACCAGGTAGGTCCGCAACGTGATCGTCAGCCAGTTGTCGACCACTTCCGCACCGGCCAGCGGGATGACCAGCGGTGAATTGTCCGTGCCGGGCAGGTTCAGCCGCGCCAGGGTGCGCTGGTCCTGGCTCACGGTGAGCGTGCCCGTCCGCAGATTGATCGGCAGCTCGACGGTGGTGTTCAGCGCGGTCGGCGTCAGCCCGCGCAGCACCGGCACGGTAAGCACTTGTGTGCTGGTCAGGCCCCAGAACTCCAGGTTGGGCGCGGACCCGAGGTCGGCCAGCGACAGGGTCAGCGAGTCCGTCGTCGTACCCGCATCCGAGGGCGCGGCGCCCGCGGGTGGGGCGCTCACGACCAGGAACCCGATCACACCGGCCAGAGCAGCAAGCCTGGCTACATACTTCTGGTACACCACCGGAACAGTATGCATTCTTTCGGTACGTTGTCGAAACGGCGCGCAGTCCAGGCGGCGGGCCGAGGCCCGCGGTGGGCATTCGCCCAGGCTCACCCGATTTCCGAGACCGCGGCGCTGTCGCGACGCATCGCAGCGGGCCGGGCATGGCGCAAGGCCTCGCGGGAAAGGAACTGACGGAAGTACGCCAGCGACGCCTCCGAGACGATGCCGGGGAGCAGCAGTTCCCACACCCGGGTCAAGCGCTCGAGGTCACCGGTGCCGCCACCCTCTTTATCCAGACCGGATATCGCGTCGGCCAGCGCCCGGGCGCCGAACATGGCGCCGACGATGGTCTCGCTGACCCATTCGGGATTGAGGTCTGGGCGCAGGTCACCCTCGGAGATCGCCCGCCTGGCCTCGGCGGCCAGCAGCTCAACCATGCCTGCACAGAAGTGCCCCGCCGCTTGGTTGAAACCGCGCAACGTGCAGGTCAGCTGCTCGGCGGCGCGGGCGGTCTGGTCCGAGCTCAGCATCCCGACGATCGTGAACGTGCCATGCAGCAGGTTTTCCAGCCCCGGTGAGGCCTTCCCGCACACGTTCCGGAACGCGTTGAGCAGCGTGTCGGCACCCTCCTCGATGATGGCCGACGCGAGGGACTCTTTGGAATCGAAGTGGTGGTAGAGGGCGCCTTTGGTCATCCCGGTGCGCTCGATGATGGTGCCCCAGCCGGCGGCCGAATAGCCGACCTCGCCGAACACATCGATGGCGGCGGTAAGGATCTTTCGCCGGGTGACCTCAGACCGGACCTGGCGCGCCATTACCCCTGCTCCTCCGGAGTGTCATCGAGCGCGCAGATAACGGTGATCTCGTCTCACATTGCGCTGCAACAGAATCAAGATTAACAGCAGTCGCAAATCCGGCCGGGATGTTCGCCCTGGTTACGGCGAATCGTCGGCGGTCGACGGGGGCGCGGCGGGGGTTGAACTGGTGTTGACCGCCAGCGCGGCACGTCGCCGCAGGAATTGACGGAAGTAGTCGTCGCGGTCGGGTTGCAGGATCCCGCTTAACAGCAGGCCCCAGCACTTTTCCAGGTCGAGCAGGAACCGCTCGGGATCGTCCAGATTGCTGGTCTTGCGCAGCCCCATGTGCAGGGACACCATCATGCGTCCCACGTCCAACGGTTCGCACCGTTCGTCGACGTCGCCCTCGGCGATGGCCTGTTGCACGACGTCACCCAGGGCTTTGATCCACTGATCCAGCAGCTTCTCCTGTAGTCCTTCGGAACGCCCGACCGACTCGATCAGGTTCAATCCCGCCCTGACCTGGTCGGTCTTGCTGTCCTGAATCGCGATCAGGTACGAGAAATCGATCAGCGTCTCCAGGCCCGACAGACCGCGCGTCACCAGGTCCTGGACGGCCAGGGCGCCCGCTTCGGTCTGCCGGTCGATGATCGCGACCGCCAAGGCGTGCTTCGACCGGAAGTGGAAGTACATCGCACCCTTGGTCAGTTCGGCCTCGGCGAGGATGTCGTCGAGCCCCACCTCGTGATAGGCACGCCGGGCGAACTGGTGCGATGCGGCGCGCAGGATGTGTCGGCGGGCCGCATCGGCCCGTCCGTCGGTTGAATGGCTCGTCATCGAAGCGGACAACTCGGCTCTCCGGCACCGGGGGATCGCCGATCGCTCGCCGGCGGCAATCCCCTGCCGATGCGGAATCTTGCTAGGCCCGCATGTGTCCCCGCTGCGAGGCCCTGACCTGGGGTGATCGCCATCATATCGATGATGCCTTCCTCGAGCAGGGCGCACACCTCGGCTCTTCAGCGGTTGGCGCAAACCCGCACCGCGATTCTCGGGACGACATTTGAACTGTTTCTGAGATTAGCAGCACGGTCACAAAATTAGCGGCTGTGTTCACCAGAACCTCGATACCTGTAGTCAGCATCACTCGCAGAACGTTGACTATTGGTATGTTTTTTACGCTATTATCAACTAGCCAGTTTGTTATAGCGAACCTCTCGGGGATGGAAAACATGTCGTTCGTCGTCACTCAGTCGACCAGCCAGGCCGCACCGGCCCGCGCGGCTCGCTGACCCAGGGATTCAGACAATGGACTTTGGCGCTTTGCCCCCGGAGATCAACTCCGCGCGGATGTACGCCGGCCCCGGCCCGTCTTCGATGGCGATGGCTGCGGTGGCCTGGGCCAACCTGGCCACCGAACTGCATTCGGCTGCGAGCTCATACCGAACGCTGATCAGTGGACTGACCACCGGACGGTGGCTGGGCCCCACCTCGCTGACCATGGCGTCGGCCTTCGGTCCGTACGTCGCGTGGATGTCGGGCGCGGCCGCGCGGGCGGAGGAGGCGGCCAGCCACGCCACGCTCGCCGTCGAGATCTATGAAGCCGCCTTCGCGATGACCATTCCACCGCCAGTGGTGACGGCCAACCGGGTCCAGCTCGCGACGCTGATGTCCACCAACTTCTTCGGCCAGAACTCGGCCGCGATCGCCGCCAACGAAGCCGAATACGGCGAGATGTGGGCCCAGGACGCCGCGGCGATGTACCAGTACGCCGGAAACTCGGTGGCCGTCTGCGACGTCTCCCAGTTCAACCTTCCGCCGAAGGTCACCGATGACGCCGGGTTGGTCGCCCAGAGCAATGCCGTCAGCCAGGCCACGGTCTCCACCGGATTGCAGCACGCAGATCTGGCGAACCTGGTCTCGCAGGTGCCCACCACGATGCAGTCGCTCACCACGCCCGGCACCAGCACGGTGTCGACGGGCACCAGCACCGCAGTTTCGGACACGCTGACCAACCTCGCGTCCCAGGTGCCCAACTGGCTGCCGAACTACCTCAACGCGGGCGCCACCCCGCTGTACGGGATGTCCTCCGTGCTGTCGATGGCCCAGACCGCGCAGGGTATGGCCCGGACGGCCGCGGAGGGCGCCGCGGCCGCCGCCCAGGGTGCGGCGTCGGGTGCGGCAAGTGCGGCCTCGGCGCTGCCGAACATCGGATCGAGCGTAATCGGCAGCCTCGGCACGGCGGCCCACCTGGGCCCGATGTCGGTGCCCACGGCCTGGACCAGCGTGATCCCGCAAACCCCGATGGCGGCCGCCGCGCTGCCGAACATCGCCCTCAACGGCAGCTCGATGCCGAACATGCTGGGCGGTCTGCCCATGGCGCGTGGCACCGCGCCGCGCACTCCTCCGGTTCCTCGCTACGGGCTCATCCCCACCGCGATGGCTCGCCCGTTCGCCGCCGGATAAGGACATGGGTTCCGATGAATGCCTTGTACAGAAGGAGCGGTAGGTGAAGTACACGCCAACGAAGGTCGCCGGCGTGACCATCGTCGACATCGAACCGCAGCGGGACCACCGCGGCTTTTCGTCGCGCTTGTTCTCCGCCAAGGAGTTCGATCGTTACGGCCTGACGTTCAAAGTCACCGAGACGGACGTGTTCTTCAACTACACCCGCGGCACGGTGCGGGGTCTGCACTTTCAGGTGCCGCCCTTCGTCGAGTCCCGGTTGTTGCGCTGCACCCGCGGTGCCATTGCCGCTGCTGTCGTCGACATCCGGCCCGATTCGCAGACTTTTGGCGACCACATGATGGTCGAGCTGAACGCCGACAATCACCGGGCGCTGTTCCTGCCGCCCTTCGTCGCCTACGGCTTTCAGACGCTGACCGCCAACACCGAGGTCAACTACCAGGTCAGCGGTCATCGTGAGCCAGCCGACGAGCAGGGATTGCGCTGGAACGACGCGGAATTCGGAATCGAGTGGCCGCTGCCGGTCACCGTCATCTCCGAGGAGGACGCCAGCTGGCCGGCGTACGCGCCGCGGCCCGTGCCGATTGTGAGCGCCGCATCATGCTGAGGGGCGCCGCGACCGCGCCGGCTCCTCAGGTGATCTACCCGTCATGTGCGAGCTGAGGACGCCGAGCCATGATCATGCCGATGTCTCCGGCACCGTCCGCGACGGCGTTCCGCCCCAACCAGCGACCGTATAAGCGGAGGGCAACAGGGATGATCTCGTTGCCGGGTGGTCGACTTCCTGGTTCCGCGCTGGCCACTCAGTCGGCGCCGATGCCCGACACCAAGGCCGCTCGCCGCTGGCAAGACCTGTACGCGGGACGGCTGCGCGCCAGCGACACGCTGATCGTCTCCGGTTCGGTCATGCTCGCCCAACTCGTCCGGTTCGGGGAGTCGCCGGCCCGGACCTCGGCCTACTCGGGACCGGTCATGACGCTGTTCTCGATTCTCTTCGCGGCGCTGTGGCTGTCGGCGCTCGCCGTGTTCCAGACGCGGTCTGCGCGCATCATCGGGTCGGGCATCGACGAGTACCGCCGGATCGGCAGCGCGTCGTTCTGGACGTTCGGCATCATCGCGATGGTCACCCTGCTCGCCAAGGTCGACCTGGCCCGCGGCTACCTCGCGATCGCGCTGCCCGCCGGCACCTTCGGACTGCTGGCCAGCCGCAGCCTGTGGCGCCAGCACCTGGGCAGCAAGCGGGCCCGCGGCCAATGCCAGACCAAGGTCCTCGCGGTCGGTGACCGCCAGGCCGTCGCGCACCTCGCGCACGAGCTGGCCCGCGACCCCCGGGCGGGGTGCGTCGTGGTCGGGGTCTGCATTCCCGGATACGGCCCGTCGCGCGGCAACACCCTGGTGGTCGAGGGCCGCGAGGTCCCGATCCTGGGTGACGAAAGCCACGCGGTGGACGCGATCGACAACTGCGGTGCCGACACCGTGGCGGTGACGCGGACCGAGCACTTCGGGGTCCGCGGGATCCGAGAACTGATGTGGCAGCTGGAAACCAAGGACGTCGACCTGGTCGTCTCACCCGGCGTGATGGACGTCGCCGAAGCGCGACTGACCCTGCAGCTGACCTCCGGGTTGCCGCTGCTGCACGTCGAGAAGCCGCAATACGAAGGCACCCAGCGCTTTCAGAAGCAGGCCTTCGACTTCTGTTTCTCGCTGGCCGCGCTGATCGCGACCGCGCCGGTGCTGATCGTCGCGGCGATCGCGGTCAAGCTGACCAGTAAGGGACCCGTCTTCTACCCGTCCGAGCGCATCGGCATGGACGGCCGCCCGTTTACGATGCTGAAGTTCCGCACGATGACCGACGGCGCCGACCAGCAGCTCGACCAGCTGCTGGCGCAGAACGAAAGCGCCGGCGGCATGCTGTTCAAGATGCGCCGCGACCCGCGCGTCACGCCGGTCGGCCGGATCCTGCGCCGCTTCAGCATCGACGAGCTGCCGCAGTTCATCAATGTGATCAGGGGCGACATGAGTGTCGTCGGGCCGCGCCCGCCGCTGCGCCGGGAAGTCGAGAACTACGACGGTGACGTCGCGCGCCGGCTGCTGGTGAAGCCGGGCGTCAGCGGATTGTGGCAGGTGAGCGGTCGCTCAGAACTTTCCTGGGAGCAAACCGTCCGGTTGGATCTGTCCTACGTCGACAACTGGTCGATGGCGGGCGACCTGATGATCATCGCCAAGACCGTCAAGGCCGTCCTGACAAGTCACGGCGCATACTAGGGAGTCATGACTGAGCCGACGGCACCCGGTGCGGTCGTACCGTCAGTGCCGCTGCGGCGGATGGCTCACGCGTTCTCCATCCAGCTGATCTGCCGCGCGCTGGGCATGATGGCCTCGGTGGTGTCGGTGGCCATGACCGCCCGCTACCTGGGTCCCGGGCGGTACGGTCTGCTGTCCATCGCGATGCTGTTCATCGCCATGTGGACCAGCCTGGCCGACCTCGGCATCGCCACCGTGATCGTGCGGCGGGTGACCTCCGGCCGCGGCGACCTCGAGCGCCTGGTCCGCGTCAACAGCGGTATGGCCCTGGTCTACTGCGTTCCGCTGGCACTGCTGGCGGCCGGGTCGGGCTTGCTGATCTATCACGACTCCGATGTGCAGGTGATGCTCATCGTGCTGTCCGGGGCGCTGCTGATGCAGACCATGGTGACGCGGTTCGAGCCGGTGTTTCTTGCCACCGTGCGGTTCTCCGCCGTGGCGATCTCCGACGTCGTCGGCCGCCTCGGCGCGCTGGCGATGGTCGCCATCCTGGTGGCACAGCGCGCCGACGTCATCTGGTTCGCTGTCGCACAACTCATTCCGCCCGCCGTGGCGCTGCTGATCCAGGGCGCCGCCGCGATGCGGCACATCTCGGTGCGGCCGGTCTTCGCGCCGCGCGAGGCCACCGACCTGTTGCGGGAAAGCCTGCCGCTGATCGGATTCCTCGTCGTCGGGCTGCTGTACTGCCGCGCCGACGGCGTGATCCTGTCGCTGTTGAGCACCCACTCCGAGGTCGGTGTGTACGGCCTGGCCTTCACGATCGCCTTCAACACGATCGTGGTGTCGCTGATCTTCCTGAAGTCGACGCTGTCGACAGCCACCGAGCTGTTCGCGCGTGACGTCGTCGCGTTCGCCGGCTTTCTGCGCCGCAGCGTCGAGCTGATGTACTTCGTCGCGGTGCCGGTCGCGGTGATCGGCGCGTTGCTCGCCGGTCCGTTGATCGGGCTCTTCGGCGACCAGGCGTTCGTCGCCCGCGGAACCCCGACCCTGGCATTGCTATTCATCGCCGCGGCACTGCGATTCGTCAGCGGCACGCTCGGCCAGGGGCTGGTCGCCAGCCATCATCAGCGGATCCTGTTCTGGTTGACGATCGCCACCCTGGTACTCAACGTCACGCTCAACCTCTCACTGGCCGGGCGCTACGGTGCGGTCGGGCCCGGTGTCGCGCTGGTGTGCACGGAGTTCTTCAACATGGTGATCAGCAGCTGGTGGCTGCGCCGGCATTGCGGCTACCGCACACCGATGGCCTTCCTGCTGCGGGTGCTGGTGCCGACGGGCGCCAGTGTCGTTGTCACACTGCTGCTTTCGGGCCATCACGTGGTTGTCGTCCTGGCGGTGGCCGCGGCCGTCTATCTGGCCACCAGCGCGGCGGTCGGTCCGCTGCGCTGGTCGGACCTGAACTCGCTGCGCCGGAGTCAGCTCGCGGCATGAAGCACGAGTTGGATCGGTCCTATCTCAAGCAACCGGTCGGCGACTCGGCCGCGCTGCCGTCGACGCGGTCACTTGCGGTGCTGATCGTCGCGCAGGGCTCCGCTGACGCGCTGGCGCGTTGCCTGGCCGGCGTCGCCGAGCACCTGCCCGAGCTGCCGGTCTACGTCTATGCCTGCGGCGAGCCGGCCACCCGGTACCCGACGGTGCACTGGGTGCCCGGATCGGCCAATGTCGGTGTCGCGGCGGCATACAACGCGCTGGTGCAGCATGCGCCACCCGACGCCGATCTGCTGTTGCTGCGTGCCGACACCCGGCTGCTGGGGCCCTTGACGCGCACCCGGGAGTTGCTGCGCCGGCCGAAAGTCGCGGCGGTCTCGCCGATGGCGCAGGACACGGCGGCCCGCCGCAAGCCCTGGGACGTCGCGACCCGGCGCCACACCGTCGCCCGCGCGCTGATGGCCGACGCCGGCTACTCCGACTCGCTGCGCGGCACCCCGATCTCACCGCACTATGCCCGACCGCCGCTCGAATCAGACAGTCTCGACGGCGATTTGGACGGCACCTGTCTGGCGATCAACCGCGCGGCGTGGAACACCATCGGCGGCTTCGACGAAGAGTTCTTCGGCTACGGCGAAACAGCCGACTGGCAGGCGCGGGCCCGCGCGGCGGGCTGGCGGTTGCTGCTGGCCGACGAGCTCGGTGTCGATCGGGGCGGCCCGGTGGCCGGCCGGGGCGACCAGCGCCGCCGCGAACTGGAGTTGGCCCGCACCAACACCGCGCTACTGCTCGAGCACCAGAAGAGCGTTCATCACGCGGATCTGTATCTGGCCGGGACCACGCTGCTGCACCGCGTTCAGCGGTCCAGGCGCGAGGTGCCCGTCGCCCGCCGCACCGACCTGCCGTCGATCGTGATCTCCAGCAACCGCCTGGTCTACGGCGGCGCTGAACGCCAAAAGGCTTTGCTTGCAACGGAATTAGACCGGCGCGGCTACTCGGTCACCATCGTCTGCGTGCAGCGGTTCGGCCCGTTGATCGCCGAGATCCCGGCTACCGTGCGCGTGGTGCGCCAGCCCTGGTGGGCGCCGGTGATCGACCTACCCGAGGGCCCGGCCGTGCTGATCACCGCCGATACCAACACCGAGGCGGGCTTTGCGACGTTGTGGCGCGCGGCCGGCAAGGGCCGGCGCTGGCTGGTCGCGCCGCATGTTCCTCCCGAGCAGGACCGGCCCATCTATTCCCGGCCGCTGACCGTCGCCATGCGCCGGGCGGACGGGTTCATCGTTCTGGCGCAACGGCATTGGGACATGCTGGCCGCACAGCATCGGCTGTGGGGCCGGCGTTTCGTCGCCCCCAACGGCGTCGCCCGGGCCGGCGATCCCGTGCCACCGGCCCGGACCAGGACCGCCGGCGAGCCGTTGCACCTGGTGATGTTGTCGCGCATCCTCGAGCACAAGAATCCGCACCTGCTGGTCGAGGCACTCGCCGGGCTGGCCGATATGCCTTGGCAGCTGTCGATTTTCGGTGACGGCCCGGACCGGGAGAGACTGCAGGCACGAACGCCCGCGCAATTGCGCGACCGGGTGCACTGGCGCGGCTGGGTCCCCGGCCCCGAGACGGCGCTGGCCGACGCGGATCTGCTGTGTGTTCCCAGCCGCTCCGAGGCCTTCCCGCTGGTGATTCTCGAGGCGATGGCCCGGTCGATACCGGTTGCGGCGTCCGCGATTTGCGCCGTGCCGGAGATGCTGGATTTCGGAAAGGCGGGATTCCTCGTCGATCCCGTGTCGGTGTCGGGATGGCGAGAGCGCTTGGCCGGCATCCTCGCGCAGCCCGACGAATTGCCGCCGATCGGGCGGCGCGGCTTCGAACGCATGCACAAGCACTACACGGTGGAGGCGATGACCGACGCCTACATCGAGGCGATCAACGCGGTGCTGTGAATCCGGTTGTGCCGCTTCGGACTTACTGCTCGCGCGGGCCCAGGATCTTTTCGATCGTGCGCAGCGATGTCCGGTGCTGCGAGTACCGGCCGGAATAGAGGAAGTACCGGGGTTCGACGTAGAGCTCGCCGATGTCGGTCGGCACATCCGCAAAGTGCTGCGACAGCGCGCTGTCGACGAAAAAGGCATTGGTACCCGAATGGGAATTGCAGCACACCAGCCGGTAGTCGAAGCGCGCGAAC
This sequence comes from Mycobacterium sp. NGS40, assembly GCF_059812735.1. NCBI lineage: Bacteria > Bacillati > Actinomycetota > Actinomycetes > Mycobacteriales > Mycobacteriaceae > Mycobacterium > Mycobacterium sp. NGS40. Next base: position 22,964 of record NZ_JCALDG010000006.1, on the reverse strand, counting down.
ATGGCGACGAAGCTACTCAGCGACGCCCCGAAGTAATCGTCGGACTGCCATTGGTGGTCGGGGTCGTAGCTGATCTGAAATTTCACCGGCGGCGGGAACTTGGCGTTGTACTCGACGATGAAAAGCGTCGGTCGCATCCCGTCTGCCAGCAGCTTTTCGATCAGGTAGATGTCGTTGCCGTCCAAATCCAGCGAGACGACGTCGACCGCGCCGGCATCGATGCGCCGCAGGCAGGCCGCGCTCAGCGCCAGGATGTTCTCCGCGGTGATCCAGGCCTTCTCGTAGGTGAAGTGCGGACCGTCCGGGTAGGTGACCGCCAGCTCCTGTCCCCCGACCCAGAAGCCCTTCCAGCCCAGCGCGGCGAGAATCAGCGTGTTGTTTTCCGTCCCGTCGCCGACGCCGAATTCGGCGAATACGCCGTCCTCGAGCCGGCCGACGCGGCGCAGGATCTCCAGCGTGATGCCGTCCTCGTCCGTCGACGAAAAACACTTCTTGCCCGCGCGGTTCAGCGGATTCGGATGGTTCGCCTTCAGCGACTGAGAATGATCGAAGAGGATCAGATCCTTGAGCTGATCCCGCGTTTGGGTGCCGAGGATGCGCCGGATCTTTTCCTTGAGCGTCTCTTTGGGCATTTGGTCACTAAAGCTACCATCCCGAGACCGTGGAATTTGCGTATCGCGGTCGGCAACTGCGCACGTGGGAGTTCTTGTAGCCCCGGCGATTTCCCCCGTACCGCCGGGCCGGCCCGCGGGTGGCGGAGCTCCCCGGCGCGGGGTTGCTCATCGCGCGGAATGTGCCGTAGGTTTTCCACTGTCCTCTCCGGTTTGCTGATATCGCGAGGACGCTCAGGAGGAATGTGAGACCGTGCGGTGCCGCATCTGCAGTTCGGCCGCCACGCCGGCGTTCAATCACGAAGTGCTCTGCAAATACGTTTGCAAGTACTACTTCTGCGATAACTGCGGGGTGCTGGCCACCGAAGAGCCCTATTGGCTCGACGAGGCCTATGCCAGCCCGATGGCGGCGGCGGACACCACGATGCTGTGGCGCAACCAATACCTGGCGCGGGTCATGTCCGTGTTGCTGTATTTCCTCTTCGATCCGCGTGGCCGGTTTCTCGACGCGGCCGGGGGTTACGGCGTTTACACCCGCCTGATGCGCGACATCGGCTTCGACTACTACTGGACCGACAAGTACTCCCCCAACCTGACCGCGCAGGGCTTCGAGGCAACGGCGGGTCCCGGCGCGCCGTATACCGTCGTCACCGCCTTCGAAGTGATGGAGCATCTCGCCGACCCGGTCGCATTCGTGGGCGAGCTGCTCGACACCACCGGCACCGACACGATCGTTTTCACGACGGAGCTTTTCGACGGCGGTCCCCCAGATACCGAGGAGTGGATGTACTACGCGTTCGCCACCGGGCAGCACATCACCTTCTACCAGAAGCGGACGCTGGAACTGATCGGGCAGCGCTTCGGCATGCGGTTCCACACCTCCAAGACCCGGCGGTGGGCGATCGGCGGGATGGGTCTGCACATCTGGACGCGGGCGAAGATCAATCCGCTTGTCTGGCGGCTGCTCGCCTCGCCGCATGTGACGAACCTGCTTGCGGCCGTGCCCAGGCGATCGCTGGAAACCAAGATGTGGACCGACGCCGACATCTTCCTACAGGCCAACGGAGAGCAGTGAATTCACCTCGGGTGCTTTGGCTTTCGCCGTGGACGCGGCCGGCGGTGCGCGTGCAGTCCGAGGCGCTGATCCGCCATGGCGCCGACGTGCTGCTGGTGACCTCCAACAAACACCCGGAGTCCGACGCGGCCCGCGACTACGAGCTGGTGCTCGATCCGCGGTTCAAGACCGCGTCGACCTGGGTGCCGACCTTCAACGCCTGGCGCCAGATCCGCAAGTTCGCTCCCGACGTGGTGATCGCCGAGATCGTCCGCGACCCACGCTGGATCGCGCTGGCCGGGCTGGCGCCGCGCATTCAGGTGGTGCATGACGACCGGCCGCACGACCCCGACGAACTGACGCCGGCCTACGAGCGTGCGGTGTTCGACCGCTGGGGTGCCCGATCGGCGGCCACGATCACCTACAGCCGGTACGTCGCGGCCGGTGTGGCCGCGCGCCGCGACGTCGCGGGCACGCCGGTGCACGTCGTGCCGCTCGCCAGCGATGTCGACCTGTCCCGCATCCCGCCGTTCGTGGGTGCGCAGGGACGCCGTGACTTCGTCCTGTTCGGCCGGCTCAACCCCTACAAGAACGTCGACGTCGTGCTGGAGGCCTGGCAGCGACACGTCGGCGGCGACGGCTGGCGCGGGGACAATCTGGTGCTGATCGGCGACGGCCCACTCGACGCCGCCGCCTTGCCCAAACACACGGTGTGGCGCAACGGCAGTTACCGCTACGCCGATGTCATCCCCGCGTTGTCGACGGCCAAGGGCTCGATCTCGCACTACCGGCGCGCGTCACAAAGCGGGGTGCAGGTGCTCTCGATGCAGCTGGGCGTCATGCCGATCGTGTCCACCGCCGGCGGGCTGCCTGAGTACCAGCCGCCGGGCTGCCCGCCGATCGGTATCGACGACGTCGCCGGGCTGGCCGCCGCGTTCGACCTGCTGGCCGACTCGTCCGTCGCGGCCGAACTCGGGGCTGCGGCGGCGCGCCACTACGCCCAACACTGCGCCGTCGACATCGTCGCGGACCGCTTCCTCGAAGTCATCGACGCGGTGCTGGCCCGCCGGCGCTGACGTCTCAGGCGGTCCGGGAATCCGAGCGCCGACGCTGGGCCCGGACCCTCGCGATGTGGTCGGCGAGCCGCACACCCAGCGCGATGCCGAGCAGTGTCGGGTTGGCCTGGCTCGACGTGGGCAGTACCGACGTGCTCGCGATGTACAACCCGCGCACCCCGTGCACCTGAAGGTTCGCGTCCACCACGCCGTCCTCGGGGGCCACCGACATCCGGGTGGTGCCCACCTGATGGAAACCACCCATCTCGCCCAGGTACTCGCGCACCAGGCCCTCGACGTCGTCACTGAGCCATTCCACCGATCCGGCACCGTGCCGGCGCAGGTGTTCGTCGATCAGGCCGACGGCCTTGCGCACGCTGACCAGATCGTCTTCGGAGAAGTGCATATGAGTGCGAATCCTGCGCATTCCCAAGGCATCCCGTTCGTCGGTCAGCTCGACGCGGCTCTCCCAATGCGGAAGATGCTCACCGTGGTAGTGCAGCGCATAGGTGTTGTCGGCGCTCTTGACGAAAAACCCCGGCGCCTTGCGGCCCCTGCGCACGAACCTGGCGTAGGGGAACGTGACCGCGAAGCGGATCGACGGAAACAGGTCGCGGACGATGTTGCGCAGATGCGCCAGAACCCGGGGCGAGCCGGCCCGCTTGGTGTGTGCCTCACGGATCGCCGCCGCCAACAGGAAACGACCGAACGGCGAGATCAGCGTCAGGTAGACGCCCGACAAAATACCGCTGCCGTGGCTCGGGTCGCTGATCGCCGGATTCACCAGCCACACAGCGGCATTCGGCATCCCGGCGTCCCGCAGCAGCTGGGGGTCGAAGGTGAAGCGGCGCCGGACGTACACGCCGTCGCGGTCCCGCTCGTAGGCGTGGATGACCTTGTCGGTGTTGAAATGCACGCGCGCGACCCGGGCCTCGACGTGCGACATGTACCAGTGCCCGAGGTGGCCGCCGGCGTTTCCCAGACCTGCCGGATGGTGCCGATCGGACACCATCAGCAGCCGGGTTGCCTCCAGTCCGCCCGTCGCGATGATGTAGTCCCGCGCGACGACCCTGCCCTGCCGGCCTGCGAGTGTCTTGACCACGAGATGGTCGACGGCGTCGCCGGCCTCGGTCGTCACGATCTCGGTGCAGGTGAGCCCGGTCCACAGCGTCAGAGTGGGGGCGTCGCGCAACGCGCCGCGGTATTCGCGGCCGAACCGTGTCGGCAAGGCCCAGCGTTCCAGATCGGTGGTGCGCACCGCGCCGTCCGGAAGCCCGACCACCATACTGTTGTCCGCGATCTCGGGGATCTCACGCGCATTGAATTTCGCCTGACCGCACCCCGCCCAATCGCAGGCTCGTTGCCGGTAGGGAGCGATGTCGTCGTCGCCGATCGGCCAGGGCGCCCGCGCGGTGATCGGCCGGTCCTCGAAATCGATCGGGTCGAACTTGACGCAACGCCCGCCCCACAGCGCCGTGGTTCCGCCGACCTGTCGCCGGACCGTCAGCTCGCTGCGCGCATGGAAGTAGTCGTCCTGGTGCGAATCGAGAGTCGCCAGGTCCTGCGCCGCTTGGTCGGTGCGCTCGAGGCCGCTTTCGATCAACGCCACCCGCACGCCGGCCCCGGCGAGTTCCAGCGCCGTGGCGATGCCTACCGCGCCGGCCCCGACGACCACGACGTCGGTCTCGATCGTCGTGAAAGCGGCGAACTCCTCCGGGCCGCGGATCACGCGACAGCACCTTCCCGGAACTGCGCGACGAGGCCGAGGAACCGCGTCAGGGTCTCCGCGTCCAACGGCGACGAGATGGCGCTCGCCGCTTCGGCGATTCGGTGCGGCTTGGTAGTGCTGTAGAGAATCGCGGGCGATCCGGTCGCCGCGGCCGACGACCCGATGATCAGCTTCGGCAGCACGCCGGGTGCCAGCGGATCGAGTTGCAGGGCCTCGCGCCACTGCGCGGCCAGCCGCTGGTCGGCCGACAGCGCCGCGGACAGCGACGTGTACGGCCTGTTCAGCACGCCGAACGCGAGATCGGCCGGGCGCGGCGCGGGATTGAGCACATCGCTGCGGTATTGGCTGACGCCCTCGGGCGCGAACGCCGCCGCGAAATCCACCTCGAGCCCCTCGTCCTGGGAGACGCCCCAGGCGCGAATCTTGCCCTGCTGCTTGGCGTTGTCGAAGAACTCACGCAGTTCGCCGTCGCGCACCGTGTCGCCGGGCTTGGGCGCATGCAGGAAGAGGATGTCGACGTAGTCGACGCCCAACGCGGCGAGGCTCTCGTCGAGGCTGCGCGCCGCGGTCGCCGAGTCGTAGTCCCGGGCAGTCGTGTCGGGTCCCTGGCGTCGCTTGACGGCGCGGCGCAGCGCCGGCGCCTTGCGCAGCAGGGCCCGCGCCGGGGCTTGATACCGGGCGAGCCGCCGGGCGGCTCCGCCGACGTCGATGCCGAACTTGGTGGCAATGGTGACGGCGTCGCGACCGACCGTGCGGACGAACGCCCCCAGTTCCGCCTCGGCCATTCCGAGCCCATACATCCGCGCGGTGTCGAAGTGGGTGATCCCGCTGTCCACCGCGCTGCCGAGGACGGCCATCCGCTCCCTGCGCGACGGCGACTGCATCAATCCGCCGCAGCCGAAACCGACCGCACTCACGGCGAGGTGCGGTCCCCGCAGTTCAACTCGCTTCAATCGCACAGCCCCCGTAAATCCGGCGAAGTTCGGCGTCAATGATTTGGGGGCTGCGCGTCGCCGCGATGTGCTCTTGGCCGCGCAGCCCATCGCGCTCGGCCAAACCCGGATCGCGCAGGTAGCGGCCTATAGCCGCGGCCAGCGCGGGCACATCGCCGACGGGCACGAGCATACCCGGGTCCGATGCGATCTCCGCTGTTCCGCCCACCGGGGTGGCCACGAATGGCCGCGCGCCGGCGAGGGCCTCGGTGAGGATCATCGGCATGCCTTCCGCGTAGGACGGCAGGACGACCACGCGCACCGTCCGGAGCAGATCGCGGATCTCGTCGGGGTGTACCGGGCCTTCCACCGACATCCGCTCGGTGGGCGGCGGGGTGTAGTCGTCGATGCGCCCGACGATCCGAAGATGCCCGTCGATGCCCTGGTCAAGCAGCAACCGCCAGGCGGCGACCAGGTCGTCGACACCTTTGCGGCGACCGACGGTCCCGGCGAACAGCGCCACAGGCGGCGTCAAGCCGGCCGGTGGGGCATCACGATCGATCGGGATCGGGTTGGCGACCACGGAGGTGCGCACGGACGGCGCCACCGCCGCAACGGCGACACGCGCTTCCTCCGACAACACGATCACGTGGTCGGCACATTTCAACGTGGCTCCCACGAAGCGTGGCCGCGTCGCAGCGAAGTCGTGAAAATCGGAGCCGTGGATGGTGACGATGATCCGGAAGCCGCGCGCTCGCGCCAGCCGAATCAGCGGTCCCTCGCGCAGCCACGCTCCGCCGTTGGAGATATGGAAATGCACGATAGCCGGGCAAGCGGTGCGGGCCAGCGCCACGCCCGCGCGGGCCGTGAGCAGAAGGCTCTTCGCGTGGTTGCCGCCGTCCCAGGTGGACAGGACGCGGATGTCGTCCGCGCCGATCTTGTTGTCACGGATGACCCGGATGACGGACTGCGTCCCCCCGAAGCTGTACATGTCGGGGCCAACGTGGGTAACGGCTAACACCCGGCTAGGTCTCCCAGCAAACTGGCCACCAGGTCAAGATAAACCAGGTCAGCGCCGGTCTGGGTAACGCTTTGAAAAAATTCAGCTGGGCGCGGCGGCCAGCTCCGGAATCTCGTCGACGGTGTCGCGGCCCGCCTCGCGGTCCCGGTGATCCAGCCCAGCAAATCCCATCGTCGCTCCGAGGGCCAGACCCAGCGCCAACGCGTCCATCGGCATCTCGGGCAGCGGCCAGACCGCGGAAATCGCTAGCAGACTGGTGCTGACCGCCGCGCTGATCTTGGCCGGCGCCGACGCGCGTCGGGCCGCCTTGAGAATGGGGGTCGCCGCGAACCACGCGAACACCGCCACACCAACCGCCCCGGCCTTGGCCAGCCACCACTGATAGAAGAGGTGCGAGTAGGTGGGACCCAGCTTCCAGGAGAAGGCGTCCGGGTCGTTCCCGGTCGGCAGCTGATAGGCGTAGCCGAGACCGTGGCCGAAGATCGGCGCCTCGGCGATCGCGGTGTTGAGCCGGGCGTTTTCCTGCAGCCGGTCCAGCGTCGACTGGTCGACGGCCAGCGCGCTCGTCGAAATACCGCCCAGCACCCGTTGGCCGAACGCGGTGAACTGATCGCTCAGCCACGCCCCGGCCTGCGAATGCTGCAGCAAGAACAGCGATCCGGGCACCGTGATCGCCAAGGCCGCCAAGCTCACCAACACGACGGTGCCCAGCCGGCGCAACGCCGGCAATCCGAAGCTGGAAAGCAGGGCGACCAGCGCGGCGACCACCATGGCGATCAGCGTGTTCCGGGAGAAGGACAGCAGCGAGATGATCAACGCGGGCGGACCCAGCGCATAGAACATCATCGGCTTCACCCGGCCGACGATCGCGGCAGCGACCAGCGCGGAGAGCACGGCGGTGGCCGGTGTCTGAGTGGACAGCACGATGCGCAGTGCCTGGCCGGCGCCCGTCGCCTCTTCCAGGCTTTCCGCCCGGCCGGCCAACCGGACGGCGTGCAACGAACTGACGATCGCCATGGCCGCCGAAAACCAGAAAATGACGATCATGACGCGGACCAGCCACTCAGCGTGATGGCCCCAGACGACGAGCATTCCCAGCACGAACCCGGCCACCATCTCCAGCAGCGTCGTCGATTCACGCGCCACCATCAGGTCGTCATGCCCGGCCCAGAATCCATAAAAGGTATAGAGCACCACGGTTATCGCGAACCCCCCCGGCAGGAGGTAATCGGAGAACCGGGGTCTGACTTTGGGAAGCAGATATAAGATGGAGAGCAGGGCCGTGATCTGGTAGGCGTAGATCGCGACCGGGCCGATGACCTTTCCGACGTGCAGGCCCTCCGGCAGCGCCGCGAACGCCCCGAAGAACGTGACCGCGACCATCCCTTCTGGCTTCACCCAGTACACGACCAGGCAGAACAGGGCCGCGATCAGGAGCACGCCCTCGGTGGTCCGGCGTACCGAGAACACGCCGAACAGGAAGCATCCCAACAGGAACACCGTCAGCGCAGCGGCAGCCACCACCAGGCGGTCGCGACTGCGCAGGTAGGGAATCACGCCGACCCGCTGATCTTTCCCCGATAGGCGCGGGCCGCGGCCCTGCTGTGCACCGACGGCTTGGCATCGGTCAGCACGGTTCCGACGATGTTCGCGCCGGCGGTACGCAGCGCGGCCAGGGCGTCGGTGAGTTCGTCGACGGTAGTGCGATTCGCACGCACCACCAGCACCGTGGCCTGCACCGCGCCGGCCAGCAGGCCGGAGTCGGCCGTGGCCAGCACCGGCGGGCCGTCCACCACGGTCTGGCCGAACCGCGATGACAGGTTCGCCAGCACGTTGTCGATCACGTTCGGCGTGAACGCGCTGGCGGGCACGCCCTCGCCGCGCCGGCCGGACCGGGCCGCGAGAAGGAACAACCGCGAAATCGGGGTCGCGCGTACGGCCTGCACGGCGATGCTGGGGTCGGCCAGCGCATGCGCGAGTCCTTCACCCGACTCGACGCTGAGCAGACCGGCGATCACCGGCCGCCGGGTGTCGCCCTCGACGAGCAGCACGTCCTGGCCGAGTTCGGTGAAGGCCCGAGCCAGGTTCAGCACCGTCGTCGTGGTGCCCTCGCCGCCGAACGGTGCCGCCACCAGCACCCGGCGGGCATCGGGCCCCATTGCCCGGCTCAGCCGGGTGCGCAGACCGCGCACCGCGTCGTCGAATGCGATGTCGGTGCCGAATTTCGGTGCGGTGCCCCGCTTTCCGGGCAGCTCTCCCAATGTCGGCAAGCCGGACAGCTCTTCCAGCTTCTCGCGGGTGCGCACGGTGCGGTCGGTCGCCTCACGGGTCAGCGCCACCGCGACGCCCAGCAGCAGGCCGGCGATGAGGCCCATCGCCACGTTGCGTACCGGCGACGGGGCGATCGCGTGAGTGGGCACTCGGGGCGACTCCACCACGCGCGCCCTGGCTACCGGCAACGGCTTGGCCGACGGCTGGCCGGGCACCTCCGACGGCAGGGGTGTGTCACCGGTGTCGGGTCGGGGTGCGGTGCTGCTCTGCGGCGCGCCGTTGGTCGAGTGCGCGGTCACGCCGAGCGTCGGGACCATCGTCGCGAACTGGTCGGCCATCGCCCCGGCCAGCGCCGCGGCGCGGGTCGGATCGGTGTCCTTGACAGAGATCGTGAACAGCATCGACTTCGCGGTGTATTTCACCTGCGTCTGACTCACCAGGGCATCGGGACTCATCGGGACCTGCAGCTGGCTGATCGCGCGCTCGGCCACCGTGCGCCCGCCGGCGATCTGGGCGTAGGACGACAGCCGCTCCTGCGCGGTCAGCGTGCCGTTGTACAGCTCGGTGAGGTCGGTGGCCCCGGAGAACGAGATCAGGATCGTGGCCGACGACTGATAGTGCTTGGTCTGCAACGCCGTAACGACCACCGCGCCGAGCACACATGCCAGGAACGCGCCCGCTGCCAGCTTCCAATGCGCCACGATAATCCGGACAAAAGTACGGAAATCCATCGAATCAGTACCCTTCTAGTAGCTCAGCGGGGCTAGAGCATCCATTCGGTCTCCTAAACGCCCGCTGCGCAAACCCAACGCTCATTATGCAGCATCGTCAAATCGAGATCCGATCGTCCGCCCAGGCAGTGGCGGACTTTTGCGTGGTTTGCCGACGCACCCTACGCGCCCTTCACTGCCGAGGCGGGGAAGTGACCACCTCGCGCGGTATGTCGACCGTCGCCAGGGGGTACCACCCGGTGCCGTCGCGCCCGTCGCGGGCCAGCTGCATCGGCGGATAGTTCACCACGTGCGAGGCGCCGGGTTTGTGCTGCTGCCAGGTGGCCGCCGCCTGCAGGGTGTAGTTGCCGGGCGGCAAGCTGCCGATGTCGACGGTCACGGTTTCGTCGGCCGACGCCGGCGTGGGTTCGCTACCGGAGTTGTCCCCGCGCACCAGGGTCTTCAGATTCACGGTCGATTGCATCTCTCGGACCACCGCCCCGGTGAAATCCACCAGCCGGTAGCCGGGGACCCATTTCTCGGAAGCGCCGGCCGCGCCGTAGTTGGTCCAGGTGACGCCGATCGTGGCTTCCCCGTCGTGCGACGCCTGCGAGCCTTTGCGCGCCTCAGCCGAATATCGGTAGCCGGCGACGACGTTGGCTTTCGACCACAGCAGGAACAGCGCCGGGTCCATCGGCGAGGTCGCGTTCACCGCCGGGAAGTTGAAGCTCGACGTCATCGACACGTGGTACTTGACGACGTCGCGCAGTCCCTTCTCGTAGTAGCTGTTCGGGTCGGTCCCGTCGGGCAGCTGGCACCACTCGGTGATCACCAGTCCCGACGCGAGCCGGTCCTTGATCTGCTTGACGAGCGGATCGTTGAGCTGCACGTAGTGCGAGCCGCCGGACTCGGCCCACACCGGCAGCGGTGCGTAGACGCCGAGGCAATCCGACCGGATACCCACCGGCGCCGACAACGCTTTGGTGACCCAGTCGGCGAACAGCTGTCGCACGATGTCCACGTTCATCGGGGTCACCACCAACTGGGTGTGGGGGAAGGCGTTGACGTTCGCCGCCACCAGCTTTGCGATCGACGCGCTGGTGATGTTCTGGTCCCGAAACTGGCTGTAATACCCCAGCTTCGCGACGCTCTCGTCCGGCGACGGGCCCGGCGCGTTCAGCTTGTCGCGCAAGTAGGCGATGTGGTTTTCGCTGAAGTCGCCGTAGCCGGAAAACTCGAAGACGCTCAGCCGCTCGTCGCGGTCGTAGCGGCGGCCCAGCGCGGCCAGCAGCTGGCCGAACGCGTCCAGGTAGCGCGGGTCATTCCAGTTCGGCACCACCTGCGTCACCCCGGGTGTCCACCAGTACTTGGGCGGCGAGGGATAGTCGGTGGCCACCGGCCGCATCCAGTCGGGAATGGCGATGCTCGTGTTGGACGGATAGACGGTGTCGCAGCACGAGCTGTAGGCGACGATCCGGATCGTCAGCCGCATGTTGCGGCCGGCCAGCTTCGTCAACGCGTCGTCAATCGCGCTGAAGTCGAACTTGGCCTCGTCGGGAGCGTCGGGCGGCAGCGTGCTCGGATCGACAGGCTGCAACTGCCGCCAGGTGAAACGCATGCTCGCGTCATACGACGCCGGCCACGACCCGTACCGGCGCTGCGCGGGATTCGCCTGTGGGAAAAGCGGCATCATCAGGTCCTCGTACTGGCCGCGCAGTGGATTCGGCACCTCCTGCACGCCCAGCGGGATGGCCGGGCCGGCGATCACGCTCAGCGGCTCGGGGTCGGTCGTCTTGCTACACGCGCTCAAAACCAGCGCCGCGCATACCGCAACGGCCACCGTGCAGTTGCCCAGTCTTCGGATCACGTAGCGATGCTAATTTGTGCCCTGCGACAAGGCCTCACGATCGGCCAGGAATGGCATCGGCATCCAGCGCGCCGAGAACAATGCCTCCATCGCATCGCCGGGGACGGGCCTGGACAACAGGAACCCTTGCGCGCGGTGACACCCGTGCTGCATCAAAGTCAGTGCGGCAGCAGGGGTCTCGACTCCCTCGGCGACCACTTGCAAACCGAATGCCTCGGCGAGCCCGATGATGGCGCGCACGATGGCCAGGTCGCCGGCGTTGGTCCCCAGGTCGCGCACGAACCCGGCGTCGATCTTGAGCATGTCGACCGGCAGCTGCTTGAGGTGTGAGAGCACCGCATAGCCGGTGCCGAAGTCGTCGATCGCCAACTGCACCCCCACCTCTTTGAGCTCGGCGAGGGTATTGAAGGTCGCTTCGATGTCGTGCACGACGGCGCGCTCGGTGATCTCCAGGCACAACGATCCGGCGTCGATGCCGAACTCGTCGATCGTCTCGGCGACGCTGCGCACGAAGCCGCGGGTGATCAGTTGCACGGGCGACACATTGATCCGCAGGGTGGCGCCCAGCCCCACGCCCTTGGCACGCCACCGGCCGAATTCGGCGCACGCGGTGCGCATCACCCAGCGGCCCAGCTCGCCGGCCAGGTTGGTCGATTCGGCGACGCCGATGAACGAGTCCGGCAACAGCATCCCCCAGATCGGGTGCCGCCAGCGGACCAGGGCCTCGGCTGCCACCACCGCGCCGGTCCACAAGTCGACCTCGGGAAGGTAGTGCAGCAGTAGCGCTTCGCTGCCGATGTCGCCCTGCAGATGCAGCTCGATGTCGTTACGGAAGGCGCTTTTGAGCGACATGTCGTCGGTGAACACCGCGATCTGGTTGCCGCCGGCGCGCTTGGCGGTCAACACGGCCTCGTCCGCACGACGCAGCAGCGCGGTGCAGTTGTCACGCTCCGGCATGCCGACGGCCAGCCCGATGCTGACGGTGCGGCTGATCATGTGGCCGCCGATGGCAAGCCGCTCGCAGAGCATCTTCGACAGCCGCCGGGCGAACGACTCCGCGGTCTCCGGCGACATCGACTGCTCGGGCACGACGACGAACTCGTCGCCACCGAGCCGGGCGATCATGGCCTGGGTGCCGGCACAGACCTGGATGCGTTGCGCGAACACTCTGATGAACCAGTCACCGGCGGTGTGGCCCAGGTAGTCGTTGATCGGCTTGAGCCGATCGAGATCGAGATACAGCACCGCGACGGGCCCCGGCTTTCCGGCGGCAAGCCGTTCGGACAAGTGCGCGACCAGCGCCCGGCGGTTGTACAGGCCGGTCAGGTCGTCGTGCTCGGCCAGATAGCGAAGCTTCTCCTCGGCGACAAGGCGCGCTTGCAGCTGGGCGAACAAGGCGGCGACGGCCTCGAGCGTGTTGATCTCGGTTTGCTTCCACTTGCGGTCGCCGAACCTGACGAATCCGAGCACGCCGGTGGTCACCTCGCCCGACACCAGCGGGGCGGCCGCCACCGAGGGCGCGCTGGGTTGCGTGGGCCGCGTCAGCCAGCGCCACCGCGAACGCCGACCGCCCGATATCACCACCGGCTTCCTGCCCTGCTCGCACTCGGCGAGCAGGGGCTCGGCGTCGCTGTAGGGGACGAGGGCCGTCGCACCCTCATCCACGATCTCGGCGCGCGGCGGGAACTCCGCGACCAACACCGAGGCGTGCGACAACTCGTCGCGGTGCCGCAGAAAGCTTGCGTCCAGGCCGAATTGCTCGACCAGCCGCGCGAGGACTTTTTGGCTCACCTCGGTCGCCGTGGCCGCCGTGGCCTCCATCAGCGCAGTGGCCACGGAGGCTACGACCAGGTCCAGGCTGCGCGGCATGGAGACCTCCGATATGGGGCGCATGTCCCGGCCGAGCGGCCAGATTTGAGCAGGTCACGGAACGTATTAGTTAGATAACCGTATCATGGGCGACGCATTTGCTCCGGGCTTACGCACGGCGTCGCGGGCGGTGTCAACCGTTGGTCGCGCTGGTGTTGTCGCGCGGGATGTCAAGGGTCGCAATCGGGTACAGCCCGGAGCCGTCGCGTCCGTCGCGAGCCAGCGCCATCGGCGCGTAGTTGACCACGTGCGAGGCACCCGGCTTGTGTTGTTGCCAGTCCACCGAGGCACGCAGCGTGTAGTGCCCGGGCGCCAACCCGGACAGGTCGACATGCACGGTCTCGGTGGACGACGCCGGCACCGCCTCCTCGCGAGACGGGCTGGAATCGTCGTGCACCAATGTCTTCAGGTTGACCGTGGCGGGCAGGGTGCGAACCACCGCACCGGTGTAGTCGACCAGCTTGTAGTTGGGCGCCCACTGCTCGGTGGCGGCCGCCGCGCCGTAGTTCGTCCACTCCACCGAGATGGCCGCGACCTTGCCTTGAATCGATTGCGATCCCGGCTTCGCCTCGACCGAATACCGGTATCCGGCAGCGGCATTGGCCTGCGCCCACAACGCATACAGCTTGGGGTCCATCGCCGATGTCGAATCCCGGTCCGGGAAGTTCGCGCTCGCCGTCATCGACACGTGGTATTTGACGACGTCGTGCAAACCCTTCTCGTAGTACCCCTTCGAGTCGGCCCCACCCGGCAGGGAACACCATTGCGTGATCACCGGCGCGGAGCGCAGTCGCTGCTTGATCGCGTTGACGACCGCATCGTTGTTCCGGACGTACGGTGAGTCGCCGGACTCGGCCCAGGCGGGCAACGGCGATGCGACGCCGAGGCAATCCGAGCGGATGCCGACCGGCGCGGACAGCTTCTTGGTGACGTCGTCGGAGAGCAGTTCGCGCACGATCTCCGCGTTCTGCGGCGCCACCACCAATTGCGTGTGACCGAAGGCGTTGACATTCGCCGCGACCAGCCGGTGGAGCGCCGCGCCGCCGATGCCCTGGTCGCGGAACTGGTTGTATCCGGCGAATTCGAAGACGGCCAGCCGCTCGTCGCCGTCGTAGCGGCGGCCGAGCGCGGCGACCAGCCGGCCGAATGCGTCGAGATAGCGCGGGTCGTCCCAGTTCGGCACCACTTGCGGCACCCCGGGGCTGTTCGGCGGCGGCGGGTAGCTGGTGGTCAGCGGCCGCGCCCATTCGGGGACGGCGATGCCGGTGCCGTTCGGATCGGGACTGTAGGCGTAGACGCGCAGGGCGAGCCGCATGTTGCGGCTGGCCAACTTGTTCAGCGCGTCGTCGATCGCGCTGAAGTCGAACTTGCGGTCATCGGGAGCATCGGGCGGCAGCGTGGCCGGATCGGTGGGCTGCAACTGCCGCCACGAGATCTGCATGCTGGCGTCGTAGGAGGCCGGCCACGCCGGGTAGCGCTGTTGGGCGGGATTGCCTTGCGGGAAAAGCGGATTCATCAAGTCTTCGTACTGGCCGCGCAGCGGGTTCGGGATATCCGCAACGCTGGGTGGGATGGCCGGGCTGACCATGGCCGACAACGGCCCGGGGCTGTTGTGACCACCGCAGCCGCTCAACACGAGTACCGCGCAGGCGCCCACCGCCGCCACGCCTCGCCTCAGTGTCCGGACCATCGTTGCGATGCTAGAGGCAGGCGCGCCTCGGTGTGAGTGGCGGCTCCGCGCCTGCGGCCGGCATCGAGTGATACGGCTCACAATCGATGGCCGAATTGTCACGCCCCGCGGTCCTGCGGTGTCTCCAGGGCACAACTTTCGGAAGAGAATAGGGAGACAGCAATGACCAACATCACTCGTGTCGTGGTCGTCGGCGGTGGATACGCCGGCACCCTGGCCGCCAATCGCCTGCGGCGGCGGCCGGACCTCGAGATCACGCTGGTGAATCCCCGCCCGGTCTTCGTCGAGCGAATTCGCTTGCACCAGCTGGTCGCCGACACCGGCGCCGCGACAGCCGACTACGGGTCGCTGCTGGGTGACGGAATCCAGTTGGTGGTCGACGCCGTCGAGCGGATCGACGCTCTTGCCCGCCGCCTGGAGCTGACGTCGGGCACCACGCTGGAGTACGACTACCTGATCTATGCCGTCGGCAGCACGGGCGCGGTGCCCGCGACACCCGGTGCCGCCGAGTTCGCCCATTCGGTCTGCGACCTGGAAAGCGCACAGCGGCTGCGCTACGCGCTGGCCGACCTGCCCCGCAATGCCGCGGTCACGGTGGTCGGCGGCGGGTTAACCGGCATCGAGACGGCTTCCGAGCTGGCCGAGCAGGGCCGCCCGGTGACCCTGGTCTGCGGTGGCACGCTGGGGGCGTCGCTGAGCGCGCGGGGCCGGCGGTCGGTGGCCAAGCAGCTGCGCCGGCTCGAGGTCACCATCTGCGAATCCGTCGCCGTGAGCGAGGTCCGCTGGGACAGCGTGGTGCTCAGCGACGGCGCGGTGCTGCCCAGCGCGGCGACGGTGTGGACGGCCGGGTTCGCCGTGCCGGATCTGGCCGCCCGCAGCGGCCTGCGCACCGACGAGCTGGGGCGGTTGCTCACCGACGAAACGTTGACCAGCGTCGACGATGCCCGCATTGTCGCCGCCGGCGACGCCGCCGCGCCCTCGGACCGGCCGCTGCGGATGAGCTGCCAGGCCGCCGAGCCGCTGGGCGCCCAGGCCGCCGAGACCGTGCTCGCCCGGATCGCCGGCGACACCCCCACGGCGCTCAACCAGGCGTTCGTCGGCCAGTGCATCAGCGTCGGCCGCACCCGCGGCACGCTGCAGTTCGCGCGCACCGACGACACCCCGGTGAACCTGGCCCTGGGCGGCCGCACCGCCGCCGCGATCAAGGAACGAATCTGCCGGGGCACGCTGTGGGCCATCCGGCGCGAGGCCGCCAAACCGGGCTCGTACTTCTGGCTCAAGGGCGGTGACCGGCCTTCGCACGCCACCGGGCACTCGGCCGGCGAGCAGGTCGCGATCAAATGATCGCGACCGGTGAGCACGCGGAACGGTTCACGCTGCTGCGCCCGCTGCTGTTCACCATCGCCTACGAAATCCTCGGCTCGGCCACCGAGTCCGACGACGTCCTGCAGGACAGTTATCTGCGGTGGGCGGACGTCGACTTGTCGACCGTGCACGACACCAGGTCGTATCTGGCTGCGCTGGTGACTCGCCAGGCGCTCAACGCGTTGCGGGCCGGCGCCCGCCGCCGCGAGGAGTACGTCGGGCCGTGGCTGCCCGAGCCGTTGCTGCTCGACGACCAGGATCCGTCGACCGATGTCGTTCTGGCGGAATCGGTTTCGATGGCCATGCTGGTGCTGCTGGAAACGCTGAGCCCGGACGAGCGAGCGGTGTTCGTGCTGCGCGAGGTGTTCGGGTTCGACTATGGGGAGATCGCCGACGCGGTGGGCAAACCGGCGCCGACGGTCCGCCAGGTCGCGCACCGGGCCCGCGAGCACGTGCGGGCCCGGCGCAAGCGCTTCGACGCTGACCCGCAACGCAACGCCGAGATCACCGCGCAGTTCCTGGCCACCGCGGCCAGTGGCGACGTGGACGGGCTGATGGCGATGCTGGCGCCGGACGCCACCTGGATGGCCGACAGCGGCGGCAAGGTGTCCGCGGCCCGACGGCCGGTCGTCGGGGCCGACCGGGTGGCCCGCGCTGTCGCCGGGCTGATGCGCAAGGCCGCGGCCGTGCTGCGCGCGGAAATGGTGACGTGCAACAGCGCCCCGGCGGTGCTGCTGTATCTCGGCGACCACCTCGAGGGCGTGATCACCCTGGAGATCGCCGACGGTGTGATCACCAACTTCTACGTGATGCGCAACCCCGACAAGCTGGCCGCGGTGGCGACCGCCCGCGACATCAGCCGCGGCTGAGCCACGGCGGTCCGGGGCGGGAAAATTCACCTTCTGTCAAGCTAGGACAGTGCGCACTGACCGGCTCGGCAACCTCGGCGAGGCACCCGGTGTGCTGCGCGCGATCGGGGATGCCGCCCGCCGGCTGGGGTTGCCCCCGCCCGCGGCGCTGACTGGCGAGTGGTTCGGCGCGCTGGCGGTGATCGCGCCGAGCCTGGCGGTGCGGCCGGTGGATCCAGCGGATGCCTTCGCGGTTCAGCTGAGCTCGCAGGCCGACGAGTCGCCCGCGGTGGGCGGTGGCTGGGTCGGCTACCTGTCCTATCCGGACGCCGGTGCCGACGGGCGCCCGCATCGGATTCCCGAGGCCGCCGGCGGTTGGACGGACTGCGTGTTGCGCCGCGACCGGGACGGGTGGTGGTGGTACGAGAGCCTGTCCGGGGCGCCGATGCCGCAGTGGCTGACCGCCGCGCTGGCCGCGACCCCGGGG
This sequence comes from Mycobacterium sp. NGS40, assembly GCF_059812735.1. NCBI lineage: Bacteria > Bacillati > Actinomycetota > Actinomycetes > Mycobacteriales > Mycobacteriaceae > Mycobacterium > Mycobacterium sp. NGS40. The sequence continues at coordinate 5,455 of NZ_JCALDG010000006.1, read as the reverse complement.
CCGGCGCGTGACTGCCGGATCGACTGGGACGTGGCCGACCGCGAGGCGCACCGCGGCGCGGTGCTGGCGTGCCTGGAGGCGATCCGCGCGGGCGAGGTCTATCAGGCGTGCGTGTGCACGCGGTTTACCGGGACCGTCACCGGGTCCTCGCTGGATTTCTTCGTCGACGGCGTCGCGCGCACCTCGCCGGCCCGCGCGGCCTACGTCGCGGGCCCCCGCGGTGCGGTGGCGTCGCTGTCGCCCGAGCTGTTTCTGCGCCGCCACGGCAACGCCGTGCTGTCGAGCCCGATCAAGGGCACCCTGCCGCTGGACGCCTGGCCGGCGGCGCTGCGCGCCTCACCGAAAGAAGTGGCCGAGAACATCATGATCGTGGACCTGGTTCGCAACGACCTGGGCCGGGTGGCGGTCACCGGCACCGTCAAGGTGCCCGAGCTGCTGGTCGTGCGGCGCGCGCCCGGTGTGTGGCACCTGGTGTCGACGGTGTCGGCGCAGGTGCCCGTCGAGCTGCCCACGTCGGCGCTGCTGGACGCCGCCTTCCCGCCCGCCTCGGTCACCGGCACGCCCAAACATCGTGCCCGCCAGCTTATTTCGCAATGGGAATCGCATAGTCGCGGGATATATTGCGGCACAGTCGGTTTGGCATCGCCTATCGCGGGGTGTGAGCTCAACGTCGCGATCCGCACCGTGGAGTTCGACGACGCTGGTACCGCGGTGCTGGGCGTCGGCGGTGGGATCACCGCCGATTCCAAACCTGACGCCGAATGGGCGGAATGCCTGCACAAGGCGGCACCGGTGGTCGGGGTGCCGTGCGCCGCGGCCGCGGCCGGCGTCGGTTAGCCGGGGCGCGCTCTGAGCACCTCGTCGTACAGCTGTCGCGAGCGCACACCCGGATGCGCGGCGGCCACCTCGTTACAGGCGTCCTTGACGCGAACTCCGTCGGCGACGAGCTCCTGAACCCGGGCCACCAGCGCCGGCACGTCGGCGGGCGGCGTCGCACCACCCAGCACGACGGTGATCTCACCGAGCACGCCGTCACCCGCCCAGGCCGCCAGCTCCTGCAGCGTTCCACGCACCACTTCCTCGTGCACCTTGGTCAGCTCCCGGCAGATCGCGGCGGGACGCGCACCGCCGAGCTGCTCGACGGCATCGCTCAGACACGCCGCCAGCCGGCGCGGCGACTCGAAAAACACGCAGGTGCGCCGCTCGCCGGCCAGCGACGCCAGCCAGGTTTTGCGCGCCCCGCTCTTGCGTGGCGCGAAGCCCTCGAAGCAGAACTTCTCCGCGGGCAGACCCGACACGGCCAGCGCGGTCGTCACCGCCGACGGCCCGGGCAGGCAGGTGACCGGCACACCGGCGTCCACACACGCCGCGACTATCCGGTAGCCGGGGTCGCTGATCAGCGGCATTCCGGCGTCGCTGACCACCAGCACCGTCGCGCCGGCCTTGATCTCGTCGATCAGCGCGGGCACCCGGGTGGCCTCGACTTGATCGAACATGCTGACCACCTTGCCGGTGATCGCGACACCGAGCGCTTTGGCCAGCGTTCGCACCCGCCGGGTGTCCTCGGCGGCCACCACATCGGCCTCGCCGAGCGCCTTGATCAGCCGCGGCGAGGCATCCGACGGCTGGCCCAGCGGGGTCGCACCGAGCAACACGCGACCGTGAGACATGACGGACAGCCTACGATCGAGCTGATGACCGCCCCGCCCAGCGACGCCACCTTTCAGGTGGACAACGCCGTCCGGGAGCGCGCCGTGCCCGTCGTCAGCCCGGGGCCGTTGGTCCCGGTCGCGGATTTCGGGCCGGTCGACACCATCCGCGGCTGGGTGGTCACCGGCATCGTCACCCTGCTGGCGGCCATCAGCCGATTCGTGAACCTGGGCTCGCCGACCGATGCCGGAACCCCGATCTTCGACGAGAAGCACTACGCACCGCAGGCCTGGCAGGTGCTGCACAACCACGGCGTGGAGGACAACCCCGGGTTCGGCCTCGTGGTCCACCCGCCGGTCGGCAAGCAACTGATCGCGGTCGGCGAGGCGATCTTCGGCTACAACGGCGTGGGCTGGCGATTCACCGGCGCGCTGCTCGGCGTCGTGCTGGTGCTGCTGGTGATGCGGATCGTGCGCCGGATCAGCCGCTCGACGCTGGTGGGCGCGATCGCCGGGGTGCTGTGCATCTGCGACGGCGTCACCTTCGTCGCCTCCCGCACCGCGCTGCTCGACGGCATCCTCGTCTTCTTCGTGGTCGCCGCGTTCGGCGCACTGATCGTCGACCGCGATGAGGTGCGACGGCGGATGCACGTCGCGCTGCTGGAGGGCCGCAACACCGCAACCGAGTGGGGCCCGCGCCTGGGCGTGCGCTGGTGGCGGTTCCTGGCGGGCGTCATGCTCGGATTGGCTTGCGGGACAAAGTGGTCCGGCCTCTACTTCGTGGTGTTCTTCGGTTTGATGTCGCTGGGGTTCGACGTGGCGGCACGCCGGCAGTATCAGGTGAACCGGCCCTGGCTGGGAACACTGCGGCGCGACCTCGTCCCCACGGCCTACGCGATCGGCATCATCCCGATCGCGGTATACCTGGCCAGCTATGCGCCGTGGTTCGCGTCCGAGACCGCGATCGAGCGGCACGAGGTGGGCCAGACGATCGGCCCGCACAGCGTCTTCCCGTTCCCCGACGCCTTGCGTTCGTTGTGGCACTACAGCGCGAAGGCGCTGGAATTCCATGCCGGCCTGACGAACTCGGCGGGCAACTACCACCCGTGGGAATCCAAGCCGTGGAGCTGGCCGATGTCGTTGCGGCCGGTGCTCTACGCGATCGATCAGCAGAACGTCGGCGGCTGCGGCGCGCAGTCGTGCGTGAAGGCGGAGATGCTGGTCGGCACGCCCGCGATGTGGTGGCTGGCGGTGCCGGTGCTGCTCTATGCGTGCTGGCGCGCGTTCGTCCGGCGCGACTGGCGTTACGCCGTCGTCCTGGTCGGCTACTGCGCCGGGTGGCTGCCGTGGTTCGCCGACATCGACCGGCAGATGTACTTCTTCTACGCCGCGACCATGGCGCCGTTTCTGGCAATGGGCATCGCGCTGATCTGCGGCGACATTCTCTATCGCCCCGGCCAGACCGCGGAACGCCGGACGCTGGGCCTGATCGTGGTCTCCAGCTACGTCGCCCTGGTGGTGACCAACTTCGCCTGGTTGTTCCCGGTGCTCACCGGTATGCCCATCTCGCAACAGACCTGGGACATGGAGATCTGGCTGCCCAGCTGGCGCTGATTTCCTGGCCGAACCGCCACGCGAGATCCCGGCCGCGCGTAGGCTTTCGGCACATGACCAGGGGGAAAAAGGTTTTCGTTGCGCTGCTGCTGGCGTTCGCCGTCTCGACGACGTCGGTCAGCTGTCTGCCCATCACCACCGTCAACTGCCCGGCGGGCGGCGGCCCGATCGGCTGCTGACGCCGTTGCCCCGAGACTGCAGCTAGCGACGGCGCTACCCGCGAAATGCGTTGTAGTTACAGTTTCGCGGCGTAATTCCGCTAGAGGGCGTCGCGGGCGACCGGGCAGGACATGCACCGCGGCCCGCCGCGGCCGGTGCCCAATTCCGAGCCCGCGATCGTCAGCACCTCGATGCCCGCATCCTGCAGCCGGGTGTTGGTCTGCACGTTGCGTTCGTAGGCGACGACGACGCCCGGCGCCAGCGCCAGCGTGTTGTTGCCGTCGTCCCACTGCTCGCGTTCGGCGACGACGGGGTCCAGCCCGGTGTCGATCACGCGCAGCTTGTCGATGCCCATCGCCCTGGCCGCCGCTTCCAGGAAGGGCGTCTCGTCGCCGATGTTCACGCCATCCGGCGACGGCTGGATCGTGAATGCCGACAGCTTGTCGATGACGTTGGCATACATGACCACGGTCTCGGTGTCGACCATCGTGCACACCGTGTCCAGGTGCATCTGCGCGCGCTGCTGCGCGATCGGCACGGCCAGCACGGTGTGCGCCAGTTCGTCGTCGAACAGACTGCGCGCCAATGCTTCCGCCCCGGCCGGGGTGGTCCGCTCCCCCACCCCGACCGCGACCACGCCCGGGGATAGCAACAGCACGTCGCCGCCCTCGACGGGCGCGGACCTCGACTCGTACGCCTTGCGCACCCCGGTAAACCGCGGGTGGTGGGCGTAGATCAGGTCGGTCAACGACGTCTCGCGGATCCGGGCCCGCAGCGCCAGCGACGGGATCACCACCCGCGCGCCGATCCAGATCGACGAGTCCCGGGTGAACACCAGGTTCGGCAAGGGATCGATCACGAAATCCGCGCCCTGATGCATGCGAAGCACCAGCGACACGTCGGTTCGGGTATCCGGCGGCAACTCGTTGAACGTCATACCGGCCATCAGGATGTGCGCCAGCTTGGCGGGGTCCAGTCCACGCAGGTAGGCCGAAAGCTCTTGCGCCAGCGGCGCTCCCAGTCGGCGCGCATCCACGGCGGCGGCAACGCCTTGCATGCGGGCGGCGCCGCTGTGGTTGAGTGCCTCGGTCAGCAGGTCGGACAGCAGCAACACTTCCACCCCACGCGAGCGCAGCAGCTCGGCGAACTGGTCGTGTTCGTCCTGCGCGCGGTCGACCCACGGCAACCCGTCGAACAGCAGCTGGTCGTTGTTGCGCGGATTGAGTCGCCGCAGCTCCGCGCCGGGACGATGCAGGATCGCCACCCGCAGCGCGCCTACCTCGGAATTCGTGCCGAGCTCGATAACACCCACAGCTAAACCGTAGCCGCGCCAAACGGCACCGTCGCGCCACACCCGGGGCGCGCTGGTAGCCCGGCGAGTCTCGATCAATCGAACGGGTGTGCGATACGCTGTGCGGTGTGGGGACCCAGATATCAGGGGTACAGGGCTCGCTGTTCGAGCACACCCAACGACGACAACTCGGCGACGGTGCCTTCATCGAGATCCGCGCCGGCTGGCTCAGCGACGATCCGTCCGGTTCTCAGGACCTGCTCGACGCGCTGCTGAACACCGTCGCGTGGCGGGCCGAACGCCGCCAGATGTACGACCGCGTGGTCGACGTGCCGCGGCTGGTGAGCTTTCACGACCTGACCGTCGAGGATCCGCCTCACCCGCTGCTGGGGCGGTTGCGCCGCCGGCTCAACGACATCTACGCGGGCGAGCTCGGCGAGCCCTTCACCACGATCGGGCTGTGCTACTACCGCGACGGCGCCGACAGCGTCGCCTGGCACGGCGACACGATCGGCCGCAGCAGCAGCGAAGACACCATGGTCGCGATCATCAGTCTCGGCGCCACGCGGACATTCGCGATGCGTCCGCGCGGGGGCGGGCCGTCGCTACGGCTGCCGCAGGCGCACGGCGATCTGCTGGTGATGGGCGGATCCTGCCAGCGCACCTGGGAGCACGCCGTTCCGAAGACCGCGCTGCGCAAGGGCCCGCGCGTCAGCATCCAATTCCGGCCGCGCGACGTGCG